>NZ_JABDWC010000011.1:0-177885 GCF_019685155.1 Rhizobium sp. NZLR1b | reverse complement strand
AGCCAGGTGCTGGCCCGCGCCATCCACGCCCATATCCATCACCGCACCTTCATCAACGGCAACCGCACCGTGGTCTTCCCGGCAAGCCCCGGCAGCTACGCCTCCGAACGCATGGGTTGATCGCGGGCGAGACCCACTCTCTTTTGCTGGCAAACGACAATCTCCCGTTGCCTGCCAGCAGCAAGTATTTGATTATCGCCTTCAATAGGTAATCGAATCATGCTGCGGGAGGGGTGTCATGACCGACGAGGCGCTTGTTGATCGCATGGCGCTGCCGCGTCCCGACGTGACCGTTGCCGACGCGGAAGAGATCCTGCTTGCCCATTACAGTCTGTCCGGCGCCGTTGCCGAACTCGGCAGCCAGCAGGATCGGAACTTCCGCGTCGATAGCCATCGCGGTCGCTACGTCCTGAAGATCTGCCATGCCGTTTACGAGACCCGCGAACTCCAGGCGCAGAATGCGGCGATCCATCATCTCAAGAGCAGGCAAGATGCGCCACGCGTTCCCAATGTGATCGCCACGAATGACGGACGGGAGATCCTCGTCCTGACCGTGCGCGGACAAGGCTGCCAAGTCCGGCTGCTCGAATATCTGGAAGGCCAGGGGCTGACGGAACTGACCTATCTGGCGCCGGCTTCCGTCGCGGCGCTCGGCGCGCTCTGCGCGCGGCTGGCGCTGGCGCTTGCCGACTTCAACCACCCCGGCCTCGACCGCAGCCTGCAATGGGATCTCAGGCGCGCCGGGCCGGTCGCGGTGCAACTGCTTTCCGTCATCACCGACAGCGCCGCGCGCGACCGGATTGCCAAGACCATGGTGATGGCGGTCCGCCGCATCCAGCCCTTGGCGCCGTCGCTTCGGCTGCAGGCCGTGCATCACGACGTTACCGGCGACAATGTCGTCGGTCACCGCAATGCCCATGGCCATATAATCCCCGACGGGGTGATCGATTTCGGCGACATCATCCGCGGCTGGCTGGTCGGCGACCTCGCCGTCACCTGCGCCTCGCTGCTGCATCATGCCGAGGGCGACCCTTTTCATATCCTGCCCGCCATCACCGCTTATCAGGCGATCTATCCGCTGACCGAGGAGGAGCTGAAGGCGCTCTGGCCATTGATCGTCGCGCGCGCGGTCATTCTTGTCGCCAGCGGCGAGCAGCAGATTTCGATCGATCCCGAGAATGATTATGCACGCGGCAATCTGGACCGCGAGCGGGCGATCTTCGATACAGCGATGTCCGTGCCCTTCGAGCTTATGGAAGCGGCGATCCTCAAGGCCGCCGGCGCCGATGTCGCCGCCCCGGAAACTTCGGGATGGCTGCCGCTGCTGCCTGACATCGAGCCCGCCGGGATCGCCTATGTCGATCTTGGTGTACGGAGCCCGCATTTTTCCGCCGGCAACTGGCTGAATGCCGACATGGACTGGCGGCTGCTTGCCCGCGCTGCGACCGAAAACGGCACGGCCGCGACGCGCTACGGCGAATATCGGCTTTCCCGGGCGGGAACCGCCAGGGGACAGGCGACCTGCGCCCTGCATATCGATATATGCCTTGCCGCAGGCAGCGCCGTTGCTGCGCCGTTTGCCGGCCGCATCGGCTGGAAGGACCAACATCTGACGCTGACCAGCGACAGCATGACCCTGCACCTCGACGGGCTCGACCTCTCGGTCGAGAATGAAGCCGAGGTTGCCGGCGGCGACCCGCTCGGCACGGTCGTCGGCGAGGTTTCGTCGCTCGGCGGGCTGCGCGTCCAGCTTTGCAGCGTCGCGGGGTTCGAGCCGCCGCTCTTTGCCACACCGCGCGAGGCAGCGGCCTGGTCGGTGCTCTGCCCTTCTCCGTCGCTGCTCCTCGACCGGCAAGCGGATGCGCCGCGACCGGAAACCGCCGAGCTGCTTGCCAGGCGGCAGGCGCATCTGGCAGGGGCGCAGAAGAATTATTACGCGGTGCCGCCGCAGATCGAGCGCGGCTGGAAGGAGCATGTATTCGATGTCGAGGGCCGCACCTATCTCGACATGGTCAACAACGTCTCCATTCTCGGCCATGGCCATCCCAAGCTTGCGGCGGCGATCAACGCCCAATGGCTGCGGCTCAACACCAATTCACGCTTCCACTATGCGGCGATCGCGGAATTTTCCGAACGGCTCGCCGCGCTTTCACCGGATGGGCTCGACGCGGTCTTCCTCGTCAACAGCGGCTCGGAGGCGAATGATCTGGCGATCCGGCTGGCGCAGGCTCATAGCGGCGCGCGCAACATGCTCTGCCTGCTCGAAGCCTATCACGGCTGGTCGGCGGCAAGTGACGCCGTCTCCACCTCGATCGCCGACAATCCGCAGGCACTGACCACCCGTCCGGACTGGGTGCATGCCGTCGTGTCGCCGAATACCTATCGCGGCGCATTCCGCGGTCCCGATACGGCGACCAGCTATGTCGGCGCCATAACGCCCGTGCTGGAGGCGATCGACGCCGGCGGCAAGGGCCTTGCCGGCTTCATCTGCGAATCGGTCTACGGCAATGCCGGCGGCATTCCGCTGCCGGACGGTTATCTCAGCCAAGTCTATGCGCAGGTGCGCGCTCGCGGTGGCCTTTGCATCGCCGATGAGGTGCAGGTCGGTTATTCCAGGCTCGGACATTATTTCTGGGGCTTCGAGCAGCAAGGGGTCGTGCCTGACATCATCACCGTGGCCAAGGGCATGGGCAACGGCCATCCGCTCGGCGCCGTCATCACCACACGGGAGATCGCGCAATCGCTGGAGAAGGAGGGCACGTTCTTTTCCTCTACCGGTGGCAGCCCGGTCAGCTGCATCGCCGGCATGGCGGTGCTCGACATCATGGCCGAGGAGATGCTGCAGGAAAATGCCCGGACGGTCGGCGATCATCTGAAGGCGCGGCTTGCCGCACTGATCGACCGCCATCCGATTGCCGGCGCCGTGCATGGCATGGGGCTCTATCTCGGCCTCGAATTCGTCCGCGACAGAACGACGCTGGAGCCGGCCACCGAAGAGACGGCGGCAATCTGCGACCGGCTGCTGACCCTCGGCGTCATCATGCAGCCGACCGGCGATCACCAAAACGTGCTGAAGATCAAACCGCCGCTCTGCCTCAGCATCGAAAGCGCGGATTTCTTCGCGGACATGCTGGAGAAGGTGCTCGACGAAGGCTGGTGAGAAAGGCTCTCTCGGATTAACCAAATCGGTCATTTCGAGGCATTTCGATTTTTAACGAAACGGGCCATTGCCTGATTCAGCCGGGCTTCCTATGTCTGCTGCGGCGATCGATAGAACGCTGATTCTGTCATGCGAATTTTACGAAGAGCTGATATGTTTCTTTCCGTAAGTTTCCACTTGGATGGAATGAAATTTTTCGGATCGTCGATTTTTTGACACGTTTCGGAATATGTTTCTGACAGGCTGTAGGGTAATCTCTATCAAGTTGGTAGATTATCAAAGACAGCCATCGCCGGCCCCGGGCTCTTCCGGGACCTCTCAAGTGCAACGCCAACGCAAGGAACGAGCATGATAGATATCGATATTCTCGCCGATCTCCTTGGGCGATTTGTGCTTGGCAATGACCGTCCGGGCGCCCTCTCCCGCCCGAACTGTCGAATGTGACGTTCGTCCTCCTTTCAACGGTACCAGACAAGTCAATTCGCCATGGCCGCGCATGTCGCGTGGCAGGAGTTCTATCTATGAAGAAGCAAGTTATCGAATATGCAGGCGTTCCTGTCGGGATCGTCATTCCCGATGAAGACCGGCTGAAGTTCATCGCCGTGAAATTTCATGTCCACGACCTCGACGAGCAGCGTTTCGGCTCGCCGGACGAGGTGCGGCTGGCCATCCACGATCTGATGACCCGCCGTCATCCGAAGCCGCTTCATGCCTGAGGGCATGAGGCCGGCACTCGCATTCACGGCTTTTCCCGATGTTCGACCGGTCCCGCCATTCGGGGCCGGTCTTGTTTTTTGAGGGTAATTGCAGTCCTATCGGCGGCCTTTCCGCATAAGGATCCGCCGTTGCCCGATCTTCTCAACCTCATCACCGACATCGATGGCGTTTCCATCGGCCATGCGACCGACCTTGCGCTCGGTTCCGGCGTCACGGTTATCGTCTTCGACGCGCCGGCGGTCGCCTCCGGCACGGTGCTCGGCGGCGCGCCGGGCGGACGCGACACCGGCCTGCTCGATCCGTCGATGACCGTCAACGCCGTGGATGCCTTCGTGCTCTCCGGCGGATCGGCTTTCGGGCTGGATGCCGCCGGCGGCGTGCAGGCGGGACTGCGCGAACTCGGCCGCGGCTTTGCAGTCGGGCCGGTGCGTATACCGATCGTGCCGCAGGCGATCCTGATGGACCTCTTGAACGGCGGCGACAAGGATTGGGGGCTGCACGCGCCCTATCGCGATATGGGTTACGCCGCCTTGAAGGCGGCCGCCAAGGGCGCCTTTGCGCTCGGCACTACAGGCGCCGGCACGGGTGCGACGACGGCCACGTTCAAGGGCGGGCTCGGCTCGGCCAGCGCCGTCAGCAGCGCCGGCCACCGCGTCGCGGCTGTTGTCGCCGTCAATGCGCTCGGCTCGGCGACGATCGGCGACGGGCCGCATTTCTGGGCGGCACCCTTCGAAAAAGACGCAGAATTCGGCGGGCTCGGCATGCCAGATGCGGCCGATCACAGGATGCGGCTCAAGGGCATGAACGGGCCGGCGACGACGATCGGCGCGGTGGTGACCGACGCGCAGCTGACCAAGGCGGAGGCGCACCGGCTGTCGCTGGCCGGCCATGACGGGCTTGCTCGGGCGCTGCTGCCGGCACACCTGCCGCTCGACGGCGACACCGTCTTTGCCGCCTCGACCGCCAGGCATCGCAGAGACGACATGGCGAGCCTGATGGAACTTTGCCACCTTGCCACTATCGTCATGGCACGGGCGATCGCACGTGGCGTCTACGCCGCCACCGCGCTGCCGGTCGAGGGCGGGCAAATGGCTTGGCGCGACCGCTATCCTGACGGTCATTGATTGAATAGGGTCGCAACCCGGGCAGAATGGCGGAGAGACGTGAATGCAGATCCGGGCGCTGATGTATTTCGACGAGCTGGTCAGGACCAATTCTATGCGCCAGGCGGCCGAGAACCTCAACGTCGCGCCGACGGCGATCAGCCGGCAGATCGAGAACCTCGAACATCATTTCGGTGCGCCGCTCGTCGAACGCAGCGCCCGCGGCGTCAAGCTGACGGCCGCCGGCGAGCTGCTTGCTGCCCGCGCTGGCCGGACGCTGCGCGAACTCGATCACGTGCAGCAGCTGATCGAAGACCTGAAGGGCCTGCAGCGTGGCCGTGTCAGCATCTATGCCAACGGCGCGACCGTCGCCAATCTGCTGGCGCCGGCGCTGGCCGAATTCAGCCTGAAATATCCGCAGCTGCGTTTTAGCGTGATGATCACCAGCGCGCGGCAGGCGATCGATGCCGTCAACAGCGCCGAGGCGGATATCGCGGTGACGCTTTTTGCGCCGGTCCTGTCCGGCACCAAAGTGCGGCTGCGCTCCGAGATCGCCTATGATCTCATCGCCACGCCGCAGCATCCGGCGGCCGCGCACGCCGAAATCCCGCTGAGGACGCTCGCCGACTACGCGTTGGCACTGCCGGATCAATCCTTCGGCTTCCGCCAGGCCTTCGACACGCTGTTCGAGAAGGAGGGGTTGAGCCTCGATCCGGTCTTTGTCACCAGCTCGCTCGAAATGTTGAAGGAACTGGTGCTCAGCGGGGCCGCAGCCACGCTGTTGCCAGCACTTGCCGTCCGTCGTGAGATCGAAGCGGGCCAGCTTCTGGCCATTCCGCTTTCCGGCAAGACCGGCATCCGCACCCATGTCGATCTCTGCGTCGCGCCCGACCGGCAGCTGTCTTTCGCCGCGACGAAGCTGCTCGACTTCATCGAGAGGTTCATGCGCGAGCAAACGAACCGCCGAGCCGAGGCAAAAGTCTGACGCTTCCGGCTTGCCTTGACGGCCGATTTGCGGTGTAGCTTTTTCGGCTACACTGAGCACACAAAATCGTCATTGTGTGTGCACCGGGATAGTGCCACTCTTTTCGCAAAAGGGGCCTCCGCCAACTGAGCGTGGCCAGACAAGGGAACATGATGATCGAGCTTTCCTTTGCGCCGTCAGCGCGTTTCGTCCGACGGCTTTCCCTCGGTGCCGTCGTTTCGGCCGGCCTCGTGATGACGGCGATGACGCCGGCGGAAGCGGCAAAGACCACCCTCGCTCTCGGCATGAGCGTCGAGCCGACCGGCCTCGATCCGACGATCGCAGCACCGGTGGCGATCGGCCAGGTGACCTGGCAGAACGTGTTCGAGGGCCTGGTGACGATCGACCAGGCCGGCAAGATCCAGCCGCAGCTGGCAAAGAACTGGAAGGTCTCCGCCGATGGCCTCACCTATACGTTCAAGCTGCAGGCCGGCGTCAAATTCCATAACGGCGAGGCCTTCGATGCCGCCAGCGCCAAGTTCTCGCTCGACCGCGCCCGCGGCGCGGATTCGGTCAATCCGCAAAAGCGCTTCTTCGCCTCGATCGCCTCGATCGATACGCCCGATGCCGAAACCCTGGTGCTGCATCTCTCGGCGCCGACCGGCAGCCTGATCTACTGGCTCGGCTGGCCGGCATCGGTGATGGTCGCGCCCAAGACGGCGGCCGACGACAAGACGACGCCGGTGGGCACCGGCCCCTTCAAATTCGCCAGCTGGGCGAAGGGCGACAAGGTCGAACTGGAAAAGAATGCTGATTACTGGGACAAGGATGCGGCCGCCAAGCTCGACAAGGTGACTTTCCGCTTCATTGCCGATCCGCAGGCGCAGGCGGCTGCGCTGAAATCCGGCGATCTCGATGCCTTTCCGGAATTTGCCGCACCCGAACTGATGACTTCCTTCGACGGCGATGCGAGGCTGGTCACCAGCATCGGCAATACCGAGCTCAAGGTCGTCGCCGGTATGAACAATGCCAAGAAGCCGTTCGACGACAAGCGCGTGCGCCAGGCGCTGATGATGGCAATCGACCGCAAGACGGTGATCGAAGGCGCGTGGTCCGGCCTCGGCACGCCGATCGGCAGCCACTACACGCCGAACGATCCGGGCTATCAGGACATGACAGGCGTGCTCCCCTATGACGTCGAGAAGGCAAAGGCGCTGCTTGCCGAAGCCGGCTATCCCAACGGCTTCAGCTTCACGATCAAATCGCCGCAGATGGCTTATGCGCCGCGCAGCGCTCAGGTGATGCAGGCGATGTTTGCCGAAATTGGCGTGACGATGACTATCGAGCCGACCGAGTTTCCAGCGAAATGGGTCCAGGACATCATGAAGGACCGCAACTTCGACATGACAATCGTCGCCCATGCCGAGCCGCTCGACATCGACATCTACGGGCGCGATCCCTATTATTTCAATTACAAGAACACAGCCTTCAACGCGCTGATGCAGAAGGTCCAGGAGACGGCCGATCCCGCCGCGCAGAGTGCGATCTATGGCGAAGCACAGAAGATCCTCGCCGAGGACGTGCCGGCGCTCTACCTCTTCGTCATGCCGAAGCTCGGCGTCTGGGACAAGAAGTTGAGGGGGCTGTGGGAAAACGAACCGATCCCTTCCAACGTGTTGTCTGGGGTTTCCTGGAAAGAGTGAGGCGGTAGGTTTGTTAGGTGGGTGGTTGCGCCGGCTTTGGGGAGATCCGACATGCTTTTGGCCGATATAGCGCCCAGCCCTGCCCCTGCCTCACTAAGTCCAGTCAGCCCGGGCCGACATTGTTTAATTTCGCTGGCGGATGGCGCGGGGAGCCGCCGTGCCACCCCGGCAGCGTGGCCAGCATGATCGCGCTCCTCGCCCGCCGTCTCACCGGTCTCCTCGTTACGCTTCTGATCGTCTCACTGCTGATCTTCGCCGTCATGGACCTGCTTCCCGGCGATCCCGCCTCGATCATGCTCGGCACCTCTGCAAGCCCGGAGACGCTGGCGGCGCTGCGCCATGATCTCGGCCTCGACCAGCCGCTCATCCTGCGTTACGGGCAATGGCTTGCCGGTGTCGTGTCAGGCAATCTCGGTCAATCCTACACCTACGGCGTTCCGGTGGCGGGGCTGATCGTCGAGCGACTGGCGGTGACGCTGCCGCTGGCGCTGATGGCGGTCGTGCTTTCGGTGATGATCGCCGTGCCGCTCGGCGTGCTGGCCGCCTCGCGCCGCGGCGGCATCTTCGACATCATCGCAACGCTGTTTTCGCAGATCAGCATCGCCGTACCCGCCTTCTGGGTGGCGCTGCTGCTGATCATCCTGTTTTCGACGATGCTCGGGCTGATGCCGGCGGGCGGCTTCCCGGGCTGGAGCGCCGGCGTTCTACCGGCGCTCCAGGCTCTGGTGATGCCGGCCGTCGCACTGGCTATGCCGCAGGCCGGCGTGTTGACGCGGGTGGCGCGTTCAGCGGTGCTCGACACGATGCACGAGGATTTTGCCCGCACCGCGGTGGCCAAAGGGCTTTCACGCAGCGCCGTGCTGTGGCGGCATATCGTGCCGAATGCGCTGATCCCGATCCTGACCATGGTCGGGCTGCAGTTTACCTTTCTCATCGCCGGCGCGGTGCTGGTGGAAAACGTCTTTAACCTGCCCGGTCTCGGGCGGCTCGCGCTTCAGGCGCTCTCCCAGCGCGACATCATTGTGATGCAGGATGTCGTGCTGTTCTTCGCAGCCCTCGTCATCGTGATGAATTTCATCGTCGACCTCTCCTATCTGGCGATCGACCCCAGGATGAGAAAGGCGGCATGAAGCATGGCTCCTGCTGTTCCTTCCGTCGCCAGCCGCGGCCGAGCCTTTATACTTAGCCGGCGAATGAACCTGATCTCGGGAGCGGTGATCATCGGTCTCTTAATGGCCGTTGCGCTGCTGTCGCTCGTCTGGACGCCGCTGCCGCCGGCGAGGATGCAAATCATTCACAAACTGCAGCCGCCTCTTGCCTTCGGCGTGCTCGGCACGGATCAGTTCGGCCGCGACGTGCTTTCCATGCTGATGGCGGGCTGCTGGAATTCGCTGTCGATCGCCATCACCGCGGTTGCGATCGGCGGAACGCTCGGCTCGATCGCCGGCATTTCGGCGGCGGCCATCCGCGGCCCTTTCGAAGCGCTGCTGATGCGCATCTGCGACGTCATCTTCGCGTTGCCGCCGATCCTGTCCGCCATGGTGCTTGGCGCCTTTCTCGGGCCTGGCCGTTTCACCGCGATTACCGCGATCGCGGTCTTCATGATTCCGGTCTTTGCACGCGTGACGCTTGCGACCTCGCTGCAGGCATGGAGCCGGGATTATGTGACGGCGGCGAGGGCGATCGGCAATACGCGCCTGACGATTTCTCTCCGTCATGTGCTGCCGAATATAGCGAGCCAGATCATCGTGCATGGCGCAATCCAGCTCGGGCTGGCGATCCTCACCGAAGCGGGCCTCAGCTTCCTCGGGCTCGGAATGGCGCCGCCGGCGCCGACCTGGGGCCGGATGCTCGCCGATGCACAAACCTATCTGGCGCTGGCGCCCTGGCTGGCGATCCTGCCCGGCCTTGCCATCGCGCTTACCGTCTTCGGCTTCAACATGCTCGGCGACGGGTTGCGCGATCTTCTCGACCCGCGCGAGGCGAGCCGCTGATGTTCTCCCGAGACGAAACGCCCGAAAGACCATGCCATGACCGAAACCGACCTCACCATCCGCGAACTCAGGCAGCACTTCGCCGATAAAAGCCTCTCTCCCCTCGAATACTGGCTCGCGCTCGAAGATCATATCGCGGCCTGGGAGCCTTCGATTTCAGCACTCTACCTCTACGACCCGGAAGCAGCGCGCGCGCTGGCGAAGGCCTCGACGGAGCGCTGGGCGAAGGGCGAAACGCTGGGAATCCTCGACGGCATCCCGGTGACGTTGAAGGAACTGATCGCCACGAAAGGCCAGCCGGTGCCGCTCGGCACGAAAGCAGTGGAACTCAAACCGGCTGATGCCGATGCGCCCGCCGCCGCGCGGCTTCGGGAAGACGGCGCGGTGATCTTCGCCAAGACCACCTGCCCCGATTACGGCATGCTTTCCTCCGGCCTTTCGAGCTTTCATCCTCTCAGCCGCAACCCCTGGAATACGACGCAAAATCCCGGCGGATCGAGTGCCGGGGCGGCCGCGGCGGCGGCGGCCGGATACGGGCCGCTGCATATCGGCACGGATATTGGTGGCTCGGTGCGCCTTCCCGCCGGCTGGACCGGCATTTTCGGCTTCAAGCCGAGCCATGGGCGCATCCCGGTCGACCCCTATTATGTCGGGCGCTGCGCCGGGCCGATGGCGCGCACGGTCGGGGACGTGGCCTCCGCGATGGCGACGCTGTCGAAGCCGGACTGGCGCGACGGAACCAGCCTGCCGCCGAACGATTTCAACTGGATGGATCTCGACCTTGACGTGTCTGGCATGAAGATCGGGCTGATGCTCGATGCCGGCTGCGGGCTTGCGGTGGACGACGAGATCAAGGCCGCGGTCGAAGCGGCGGCGCGGCACTTCGAGGATGCCGGCGCGACCATCATCGCCGCCCAGCCGGTCCTGACACGCACGATGCTCGATGGGCTCGACAATTTCTGGCGCTCCCGCTTCTGGGGCGATATTGCGGAGCTCGACGAAGAGCGACGCAACGGCATCCTGCCCTATATAAGGGATTGGGCGAAGGGCGGTGCCGATATCGCAGGCGTCGATGCGGTCAAGGGTTTCAACCAGACGATCGAGATGCGCAAGAACTGCGGACGGCTGTTCAGCGAGGTCGACGCCGTGCTTTCGCCGACCAATCCGATCATCTCCTACCCGGCCGAATGGGCATCGCCGACCAACGATCCGGCCCTGCCCTTCGAGCATATCGGCTTTACGGTGCCCTGGAACATGTCGGAGCAACCGGCCGCGTCGATCAATTGCGGATTCTCCCGGTCGGGCATGCCGATCGGGCTGCAGATCGTCGGGCCGCGTTTTGACGACATGCGGGTGCTGCGGCTGTCGAAAACCTTCGAGGACTGGACGGGCGGGGTGAGCGCCTGGCCGCGGTCGCCGACCAACTGATCAGCTGGTCGGGCGGCGGTAGCCGGTTGGCTGCTCGTAAAGCCAACCGATACGCTTTACGGCGGCCTCGAAATTCTCGCGCGCCACCGTCATGCTGTGGCCGTTGGCGTGGAGGATGGTTTCCGGATCCTCGAAGACGGCGACATGGCCCTTCCAGAAGACCAGGTCGCCGCGGCGGATTTCGGCGCGGTCGATCGGCTGGCCGAGGCCGGCCGCCTGCATGTCGGTATCGCGCGGCGCATCTCGGCCGCTCATCAGCATCGCCAGCTGGACGAGGCCGGAGCAATCGATGCCGAGGCCGGAGCGTCCGCCCCACAGGTAGGGCGTTTCCAGAAAACGGGCCGTGATTTCGACATAGTCGGCGCCAGCGAGGGCGCCGATCGGCTGGAGGTGCTTGGCAAAGATCGCGGTTCCGTCATCGAGCACGACATAGTGATTGCCGCGCGCTTCCGCCTCGCCGGCGACATGGACGCGGCTTCCCATAGACAGGATGGCCTGGTGCGGCTTGCGCAATTCCGGCTCCGAATAAAGGAAGGTGCGCTGGACGGTGACGATGTGGGTGGGGGCCGGCCGGCCTTCCGACAACGCGTCTGTGGGGAGGTAGCCGACATAACCGTCCGAGGCGGCTTTCACCCAGCACCAGCCGCCGGCGCGATCGAACACCGTCACGCCCTCGCCAAGAAGCAGTTCAGTATCGATGCCTCGCGCAAGATCCGGTTCGGGGCGCAGGCCGACGACCGGAACGGCGACACGCGCCAGGGCGCCGTCCACGAAGCGCAAAGCCTCTACCTTGCCTTCGAGCCCCGCTTCGGCGAGATCGGGCCGATAGGCATGCAGCCGGCGGTCGAGCATCGTCATTGGCATTCCTTTCAAGTGGCCTTTCAAGTGGCCTTTCAAGTGGCCTTTCAGATGGCCTCTCAGAGCGGCAGCCGGCGGGCCTGATCACGGACGAGGTCGCCAAGCTTTTCCAGGTACAGCGCGCCGCCGACGGTGCGCTTGATGATTACGCTGCGCCGGTCGGCATCGTCGCGCACACGATCGACCAGGCCCATTTCGCCCATCGTATCCAAGGCGCGGGTGATGACCGGCTTGGTGACGTCAAGGGTGGCGGCAAGCCCACGCACCGTATGCGGCGGCGGCACCAGATAAATATGCAGCAGGATCGCCATCTGGCGCAACGTCAAATCGCGGTCATCGTGGCGGACCTGGTCGAGCGCCACGCCATGCCAGAGCCCCAGCGCCTGCGAGGCGGTCAGTTCGATCGGCACGGCCCCTCCGGATGATCGTTACGCTAACGTTTCATTTTCCGGCAGTTGGCATGGACATGCAAGGGGCGGCAGAAATTGCCGCCCGGCAGGGTGAATAAAATTTTAACGATCGGCAGGAAGGCGCAGCGCATGAACAGGGTCACGCGATGCGCCTCGGCTCCAGCGTGATATGCGTCAGCGCAGGCTCTCGCGGATATGATGGAAGAGCGCGCGGATTGCCTGTGCTTCACCGCCGCCCGGCGAATGCGGCCGTTCGGACTGCGCCCAGCCGTAAATGTCAAAATGCGCCCAGCTCTTCGCCTTGCCGACGAAACGCTTGAGGAAGAGGGCCGCGGTGATCGCCCCCGCCATGCCGCCGGCCGGCGCATTGGTCAGATCGGCGAACTTGGTGCGGATATCCTTTTCGTAACCGGAATAGAGCGGCAGGCGCCAGATCGGATCGTCTGTTTCCAGGCTCGCTTCGGTCAGATCATGCGCCAGATTGGCGTCATCGGTGAAGAAGGGCGGGAGGTCAGGACCGAGGGCGACACGGGCAGCACCGGTCAGCGTCGCCATGTCGATCAAGAGCTCGGGCTCGTCCTCGTCGGCATAGGCGAGCGCATCGGCTAGGATCAGACGGCCTTCAGCATCGGTATTGTCGATCTGGACGGTCAGACCCTTGCGGCTCTTGTAGATGTCGCCAGGGCGGAAGGCATTGGACGAGATGGCGTTTTCGACGACCGGAACGATGACGCGCAGGTCGACCTTCAGCTTGGCGTCCATGATCATCAGGGCAAGCCCCATGACATTCGCCGCGCCGCCCATGTCCTTCTTCATCAGCAGCATGGAGGCGGCAGGCTTGATATCGAGACCGCCAGTATCGAAGCAGACGCCCTTGCCGACGAGTGTCACCTTGCGATGGCCCTTTTTGCCCCAGCGCAATTCGAGAAGGCGCGGTGCATCGGCGCTGGCGCGGCCGACGGTATGGACCAGCGGGAAGTTTTGCTCGAGCAGGTCGTCGCCTTTGATAACCGATATCTCTGCCTTGTAATGTGCGGCCAGGCCGCGGAAGGCCGCCTCGAGCTGTTCCGGCCCCATATCATTGGTCGGGGTGTTGATGAGGTCGCGGGCGAGAAAGACGCCGGCGAGCTGGCGCTTGATGTCGGCACTGTCGGCATCGCGGGGGATCATCAGCGTCGCCGCCGGCGTTTTTTCGGACTTGTAGCGGTCGAAACGGTAGCGGCCGAGACCAAAGCCGAGAGCCAGGCGATTTGCCGTCAGCGGTGCAGTCTCGATGTGCCAGTCGCCGGCCGGCAGCGCCCGGGCGAGCCTGCCAGTAATATAAGGCTGCTCGGATGGATTGGTGCCGAGGCCAAAAAGCGCGCCGCCGAGATGGCCTTCGGCCGTCGGGATCAGCAGCACCGACCCGCTTTCGGCCTTGTAGCCCGCCCTGCGCGCCCAATCGAGCGCGATCGGATCGATCGTGCCGGTCTCGATATGGGCGGGGGTGACGGCAAAGATCGGCAGCGTCGAACCGCCCTTGGTGTTGAAAGGGGTCGCTCTCTCGATGAACTGATAGGGGGCCATGATTATCCTTCGGCGGTCGTAAGGAATCACTCCTTAACGGTCTGTTAGGGTTAACAGACTATTGCTGGAGCGAAGATTGCGTCAAACCTTTCCCTGTTCCGCTTCGAGGTCAGGCGCCGATTTCGGAATTCAGGAACGCGTCATGCCCGCCTCGCTTACATCCACATTCACGAATCGTATCCTGCAGGGCGCTGCGGCATCGCTCATCGTCCTGGCGGT
The DNA here is from genome assembly GCF_019685155.1 of Rhizobium sp. NZLR1b. Classification (NCBI taxonomy): domain Bacteria; kingdom Pseudomonadati; phylum Pseudomonadota; class Alphaproteobacteria; order Hyphomicrobiales; family Rhizobiaceae; genus Rhizobium; species Rhizobium sp. NZLR1b. Next base: position 163,763 of record NZ_JABDWC010000011.1, on the reverse strand, counting down.
TGCCGGCTGCTCGACGACCAAGGACCGGATGACGACAGGCTCGGTGCCGAAGCTCACCAAGCCGGTTGAAGAGATGGACGCGACCGAGCTGCGCTCGGCAACCGACCGGCTCGGTCAGGCCTATGAAAAGAACCCGCGCGATCCCGTCACCGGCGTCAGCTATGCCAACCTGCTGCGCATGAACGGCCGTGACACGCAAGCGCTCGCCGTCATGCAGCAGGTGGCGATCAGCAATCCCGCCGACCGCAACGTGCTGGCCGCCTACGGCAAGGCGCAGGCAGCGGCCGGCCAGTTCCAGCAGGCGCTCGATACGATCGGCCGCGCCCAGACACCCGACCGTCCGGACTGGAAGCTGATCTCGGCCGAAGGCGCGATCCTCGACCAGATGGGCCGGGCAAGCGACGCCAGGCAGCGCTACCGCGACGCGCTCGACATTCAGCCGAACGAGCCCTCCATCCTGTCCAACCTCGGCATGTCCTACGTGCTGACAGGCGATCTGCGCACGGCCGAAACCTATCTGCGCTCCGCCGCCAGCCAGCCGACCGCCGACAGTCGCGTCAGGCAGAACCTTGCCCTCGTCGTCGGCCTGCAGGGACATTTCCCCGAGGCCGAGCAGATCGCCCGGCGCGAACTTTCGCCGCAGCAGGCCGATGCCAATGTCGCCTATCTCAGAGGCATGCTCTCGCAGCAGAATTCCTGGCAGAAACTCGCCGCCAAGGACAAGACGCCGGGTGCCGCGGAGGCCAGCAATACCAACTAACAATGGTCTAGCGGACACTCAGGCCCGAAAGAATGAGACGAAGTCCGAGGCCGCCCATCACGGCACCGGCGGCCCGGTCTATCCAGCTCTTCGCAGCGAGATAGAGCCGCCGCGGATGGCGGGCCGAAAAGGCGAAGGCCACGATCGAATACCACCCCGCTTCCACCGCAAAGACGCCAAGCGGCAGCGCAACCATTAGATCGAGCGGCACCGTCCACGGTAGAAGCGCGGCAAAGAGGCTGGCATAGACGATGATGGTCTTCGGGTTGCTGAGTTGGGTCAGCAGCGCGGTCGTGAAGCTCAGCATCGGCGCGCGTTGGCTATCGCCGGCGTCGGAAACCTCCAGCGGCTGGCCAGCACCTCTCCAGATATTGACGGCGATATAAATGAGATAGGCGCCGCCTGCGACCTTCAGCAAGACATAGAGCCATTCGAACTGAGACAGCAGCGCCGTCAGCCCGGCGAGTGCCAGCACGGCAAAAACGACGCCGCCGGCGCCCATGCCGAGTGCGGCCGCAAGACCATCCAGCCGTGACCGCGAAATGGCAATCCTGGAGACGACGACGAAGCTCGGGCCGGGGCTCATAGCGCCGACTGCCAGGGCTGCCATGATGCTGATGAAAACGCCTGCGGAAGACATCCGAAAACCCTCGTTTGAGATCGGAGGTTACCGCATAATTCCTCAAATCGGAATCGATTTAAGCGGCGGCAATCATCAGAACTTGTCTGAGACCTGAATGCCGGCCGGGCCAAGAATAACAGCGATCAGCACCGGCAGGAAGAACAGGATCATCGGCACCGTCAGTTTCGGCGGCAGGGCGGCCGCCTTCTTTTCGGCTTCGTTCATGCGCTCGTCGCGGCCTTCCTGGGCGAGGACACGCAGCGCCTGCGCGACCGGCGTGCCGTAGCGATCGGCCTGGATCAGCGCTTGAGTGACCGAGCGTACCAGCTCGATCTGGGTGCGCGTGGCAAGATTTTCGAGCGCCATGCGGCGATCCGGCAGGAAGGAGAGTTCAGCCGTGGTCAGCACCATCTCCTCGGCGAGCGCCGGCGACTGCTCGCCGAGTTCTTCCGACACGCGACGCATCGCGGCCTCGATCGAGATGCCGGATTCGACGCAGATCAGCATCAGGTCCAGCGCATCCGGCCAGGCACGTTTGATCGAGTGCTGGCGCTTGCCCATGCGGTTCGAGACATAGATGTTCGGCGCGTAGAAACCGACATAGCCGATGGCGATGACAGCGAACATGCGGATGGGCAGGCCCCTTTCGGCGAGATGGCCGAGACCGAAGACCCAGAAGACGGCAAGCGCCAGGAAGAGGAAGGGCAGCAGGAAACGCGCCACGAGGAAGGTATTCAGCGCATTCTCGGAGCGAAATCCGGCAGCACGCAGCTTGTTGACGGTATTCTCGTCGACGAGCGCCTTGCGCAGGTTGAAGCGTTCGACGATCTGGCGGACCGAACGATTGTTCTGGCTCCTGAGCGAGGCTTTGCCGGCGCCGGTTTCGGCGTTCATGCGGGCGCGTTCGCGAGCGCGGATCTGCTCGCGCTCGGTCGAGACGGCCTTCATACGCTTGTTGAGATCGCCGCGCTCGAAGAAGGGGATGGCGATCGTGTAAAACGTGGCGAAGACGGCGACCGCGACGAAGAGCGCGATCAGCATGCTCGGATTGGTCAGGGTTGCGGCAAGGTCCTGCGACATGGGGTGCGTCCTTCCGTCTAGATGTCAAAATTGACCATGTTGCGCATGACGAAGATGCCGATCGACATCCAGATCGCCGAGACACCCATGATGAAATGGCCGCGCGGATCGGTGAAAAGGATCATCATGTAGTTCGGCGACGTGAGATAGACGAGGGTCGCGACGATGAAGGGCAGAGCACCGATGATGACGGCCGACGCCTTGGCTTCCATCGAAAGCGCCGAGACCTTGGCCTTCATTTTCCTGCGCTCGCGTATCACCTTGGAAAGGTTGCCGATTGCTTCCGACAGATTGCCGCCAGCCTGCGACTGGATGGCGATGACGATGGCGAAGAAGCTGACTTCCTGGAGCGGCATTTGGGTCGTCATGCGGGCGCAGGCGTCGGGGATGCTGAGGCCCACCTGCTGCGCCTCGATCACGCGCCGGAACTCGCTCTTCACCGGCTCGGTACCTTCGGTGGCGATGAGACGGATCGCATCGTTGAGCGGCAGGCCCGATTTGATCGAGCGGGTGATGACGTCAAGCGCATTGGGGAGCTCGTTGAGGAACTTGTTCTGGCGGCGCTTGATCAGGAAACCGACGATCCAGCGCGGCAGGCCGAGACCGGCGACGACGGCAATACCGATTATCACCATCAACGATACACCGATGATGAAAGCCATGAGCAGCAGCACGCAGGCGAAGATGGCGCTGATGAGATAGAATTTCCCGACCGTGATCGTCAGGCCGGCCTGCACCAGCCGGGATTTCATCGTCAGGGTCTTCTTGGTCTTTTCGTGCTGGCGCTTTTCCAGATCCTTCAGATTGTCCTGCACCGATTTCCGGCGCTTCGACATTTCCTGCACCCGGTCGCGGGCGGCCTTGACCTTGACCCGGTCGCTTTCAGCCGATTTGACGCGGTTGATGCGGCTTGCCGATTTCTTGTCGGCCTCGATCCGGGAAAACATCAGGGCATAGGCGACCGCCGCCGCGGAGATGGCGGCGAGGACGACGATTGCCAGCACTATCGGATCGAACCCGAACATCTCGCCTAATCCTTCGTTTTCGCTTCCATCGCGTCAAGGGCAGCGGCAAGACGCTTTTCCTCGTTGAAGTAACGGGCGCGATCCCAGAAATGCGGCTTGCCGACGCCGGTCGACATGTGCCGGCCGATCAGGCGGCCGCCCGCATCCTCGCCTTCGATCTCGTAACGCATCAGGTCCTGGGTGATGATGACGTCGCCTTCCATGCCGATCACCTCGGTGATCTGGGTGATGCGGCGCGAACCGTCGCGAAGGCGCGCCGCCTGGATGATCACGTCCACCGAGCTGGAGATGATCTCACGCACCGTCTTTGCCGGCAGGGTGAAGCCCCCCATGGCGATCATCGATTCGATACGGCTCAGGCATTCGCGCGGCGTATTGGCGTGGATGGTGCCCATCGAGCCGTCGTGACCGGTGTTCATCGCCTGCAGCAAGTCGAAAACCTCAGGTCCGCGCACTTCGCCGACGATGATGCGCTCGGGACGCATACGCAGGCAGTTCTTGACGAGATCGCGCATGGTAATCTCGCCCTCGCCTTCGATATTCGGCGGGCGCGTTTCGAGACGTACGACATGCGGCTGCTGCAGCTGCAGTTCGGCGGTATCCTCGCAGGTGATGACGCGTTCATCCCTGTCGATATAGTTGGTGAGGCAGTTCAGCAGCGTCGTCTTGCCCGAGCCGGTACCGCCCGAAATGACGACGTTGCAGCGCACGCGCCCGATGATCTGCAACACGGTCGCGCCTTCCGCCGTGATCGCACCGAAACGGACGAGCTGATCGAGCGTCAGCTTGTCCTTCTTGAACTTGCGGATGGTGAGCGCCGGCCCGTCGATCGACAGCGGCGGCGCGATAACGTTGACACGCGAGCCATCGGGCAGGCGGGCATCGCAGATCGGGCTCGATTCGTCGACACGGCGGCCGACCTGGCTGACGATGCGCTGGCAGATCGAGAGAAGCTGCGCATTGTCGCGGAAGCGGATCTCCGATTCGATCGTCTTGCCGCCGACTTCGATGAACGTCTGGCCGGCGCCGTTGACCATGATATCGGCGATATCGTCGCGCGCCAGCAATGGCTCCAGCGGACCGTAGCCGAGAACGTCGTTGCAGATATCCTCGAGCAGCTCTTCCTGCTCGGAGATCGACATCGCATAGTTCTTGATGGTGATGATGTCGTTGACGATGTCGCGGATTTCCTCGCGCGCGCTTTCGCCGTCGAGCTTGGAAAGCTGCGAAAGATCGATCGTATCGATCAGCGCGGAAAACACCTGCGCCTTGGTGTCGTAATATTCATCGGTACGAACAGGGCGCTTGCGCTGCGGCGTCTGCATCGGCGGCGGCGTCACCTGCTGGCGTGCGGGCTCGCGAGCGGGTTCGACCAGAATCGAGGGGGAAGAGGCCGCAGGGGCAGCGGCCGGAGCCGGCGGCGGGGGAGCAATCGCCCCTCCAACCTTTCCGGAACCTTCGTTTCCGCGTTTTCCAAACATGCCGCTTAATCCAATCTGCTTGTTCTACTTGCTACTTGCGCTTCAGGAGGCCCAGCAGTCCGCCCTTCTTCGCCTTCTTGATCGCGACACGGCCGGTGACGATGTGCGATATCTGCGAAAAGGTTTCCGCCGTCGGCGACTTCGGGTCGACTTCCGAGATCATCCGGCCGCTATTGGCGGCATTGCCGAAAAGATGGATGTCGAAGGGAATGATGGCGATCGGATCGATCTCCAGCGGCTCACAGAAATCCGATGGTGAAATCTCCGGACGTTTCGGCATGCCGACCTGGTTGAGGATCAGATGCGGCGGCTTGTCGTTCGGCCGCATCTTGCGCAACGCGTCCAGCATGTTCTTGGCATTGCGCAGGTTGGCGAGATCGGGAACCGCTGTGATGACCACTTCGTCGACACTCGACAGCACCGAGCGTGTCCATTCCGACCATGTATGCGGAACGTCGAGCACGGTAACGGGCGCGCTGCGCTGCAGCACATCGAGCACCGGCTGGAACGCCTGGCCATCGAAATCATAGGCACGGTCGAGCAGCGAGGGTGCCGCAAGCAGGGAGAGATGTTCGGAACATTTCGTCAGCAGGCGGTCCAGGAAGACCTCGTCGAGACGGTCGGGCGCGAAGACAGCTTCGGCGATGCCCTGGGCCGGATCCTGGTCGAAGTCGATGTTCGCGGTGCCATAGGGCAGGTCGAGATCGGCGAGGATCGTCTCGGATGAGAAGAGGTTGGAAATGCCGAAGGCACAATTATGCGCGATGGTCGAGGCGCCAGTACCGCCCTTCGAGCCGATGAAGGCGATGCTGCGGCCGAGCGGCTCGGCTTCCGGATCGACGAAGATCGAGGCCATCGACGCCAGGATATCGGGCATGGCAACGGGCTGGACCATGTATTCGGAGATGCCGTTGCGGATGAGGTCGCGATAAAGCCCGATATCGTTGTAGTAGCCGATAATGACGACTTTGGTCGTCGGATCGCAGACGGCGGCGAGCGGCGCGAGTTCGGAGAGAAGGTTTCCGGCATTCGCCTTGGTCTCGAGGATGATGAGGTTCGGCGTCGGGGCGCCGGAGAACATATTGGCGGCAGCGGCGATGCCGCCGCTGGTGATGCGCATGCTGACCTTTGCCACGCGTCGATCATTGGCGCAGCGTTCCATGACCTGCTGCAGAGCCTCGCTCTCACAGAAGGCATGCACGGAGATGCGCGGCAGCGGCCGCATGTTTTCCAGATCGGCCATGCGCACCGCCTCCTCGGCGTGGCGAAGCTCGCTTTGATTCTTGATTTCGTACTCTATCGCGCTCATCGTCCCGTTCCGCCTCAGAAGCTGCTGTCGCTGCCGGCGACCTCTTCGATCGTCGATGTCGTCGTCCGATATTCCTGGATCGCGTTGTTGCGGCGCTGCGCGTCGATCGGGGTCATGCCGCGGGGCGCCACCAGATCCTCCGGATTGGCGATCTGGGCGGCGAGGTTGTTCTGCGAGGCGCAGCCGAAATTATAGTAATTCTGGTTGGTCAAATCGCTAGAGATGTCCTTCGGCCACTGGCCGCATTGCGTGGTGATCGCCGTGGTGCCGGTAAAGCTCAGCCGGATCGGTGCCGCATCGCCGGGGCCGACCGCGGCGTAGGAGGTGTTGACGATTTTCGAGCTTGCGATCCCCCTCCTCGCCAGCTCGGCACGGACCTGATTGCGCAGTTGATAGGCTGCCGCCGAATTGGGCGAGCCTTGCGGCGACAGCACGTAAACCGGACCCGAGGCGCGCGCGATGTAGTTTGCGGCAAAACCGCGAATGAGGTCGCGCTGGGCGTTGGTCAGGCGGCGATCGGTGGAGGCGACGGGAATATCCACCGTCTGCTCCGCTTCGGTCACGATGATCGGGTGACGCGCGCGATAGTCGTCGGGAATACCGCCGGTCGTCAGCTGGTCATGTGGGCCGGCGCATCCGGAAAGGGCGGCCAGCGACATGGCAACCGTGGCAAAAAGCGCCTTCGAGATTCCGAGGCGGGGTGTCGTCGAATTGATATGGGCCATCACCTGATCCCTGTTCTCTTCCATTGCTGCCGACCGTGCGCCGCTCATTTGTAGATGAACCCAATTGAGCCGTGGAACTGCGCGTCGGCAACGGGCGCCTCGCGGCGGCCATAGACTTTGTTGACTCGGTTGAGGAAGAAGGTTGCACCGTCATTCTCGGGGCTGAAATTGTCGTCCGGCCGGTTGAGCTGATTGCGCGCCACCGGACGCACCAGATAGGGCGTTGCGATGATGACGAGTTCGGTTTCCTGACGCTCGAAACCCTTCTGGCGGAAGAGGGTGCCGAGCAGTGGAATCTTCGAGACACCAGGCGTGCCGCCCATCGTCTGGGAAACGTTGTCGCGGATCAGGCCGGCCAGCGCGATCGAGCCGCCCGAGGGCAGCTCCACCGAGGTCTCCGCCGAGCGGCGCTGATAGGTCGCGCCGCCGCTGCCGGCCACCGGTTCGGAGACATTGGTCTTGATCTGCAGGCTGATGCGTCCCGATGAGAGCACGACCGGCTTGAAGGCGAGGTTGATACCGTAGTTGAACGGCACGACGGTGACGTTGCCGTTGCTGTCGGTTGTCGAATAGAGCTGTTGGCCGCCGGAATTGAAGGTCGCGGCCTGGCCCGATATTGCCGTCAGCGTCGGCTCGGCAAGCGTCTTGACGACCTTGGCCTGCTCCAGCGCGTTGAGGTAGGTCGAAATGTCGTATTTTCCGATCGTGCTCTTGAACAGCGCCGCCAGGCCGCCGCCAACGACGGATGTGGCGCTGTCGGCGCTGGGGCTACCGAGCTGTGCGACTGTCATGCCGGAGGAATTGGAAACCAGATTGTCGAAGCCGAGCTGCTTCAGCACCTCGCGGCGGACCTCGGCGATCGTCACCTTGAGGGTGACCTGGTCCTCGCCCTCGATCTGCAGCAGGTTGACAACCTGCGAGCTCTGACGGGCTTCGGCAAAGAGCGCCACCGAGCTGTCGCCGCCGGTGCCCGATGCCGTCTCGCTTCTGGTCGTCGCTTCGCCGCCCTTCAGGAAGACCTGCGCCAGATCGGCCGCCTGTGTGGCATCCTGCGGGGTGCGCACGGTGCCGGTCAGCACGATGTTGTCGGAGACGATTTCGACGTTGATGTTGGAGTCTGGAATGAATCGGCGGAGATTGACTTCGAGGCCGGAAACGTCGCGCTCGATCTCGATGTCGAGATTGACGATTTCCTGTCCACCGGCGCCGAAGACGAAGATATTCGTCTGGCCGACCTTTTTGCCAAACAGGTAGATGCGCCGCGAGGTGCGGGTCACGGCATCGGCCATGGTCGGATCGGATACGAGGATATCATGCGCATCCTCGGGCAGATCGACGACGACAGCCTTGTTCAGCCCGAGCTTCAGCCGGCGGTGGGCATCGCGGCCGGTTTGCGAGATGCGGACCAGGTTTTCGGAATCGGCGCGCGCCTCGCCTGGTACAAGAAGCAGCGCGAAAGAGGCCGACACTATACCGGAGACGGCGACTGCCAGCGACAGGCAGCCTGTCAGGAGAAGTCCGGCGCGCCGCGTAGAATTGCCCATGTGCACGTCCCTTTACTCCGCCTTCGGCGCTGCGCTGGCATCGGTGACGATGGCGCCGGATTTGATGACCTGGATGCTCGCACTGCCGTTATCGCCGCTCAGCAGATAGTCGGCTGCGCTGGTGTCCTGCTCCTGCGCATCAGCGACCGAGCGTAGCGCGAGCGACAGCCGGTCCGCCATCTGCTGGGCGACAGCGAGCACCTTCGTTTGATCGGGGGTGAGTTCGAGCGTCGCGGTCGTGCCCACCACGGCCTTCGAGCCGTCGTCTTTTTCCTGGATCTGCTGGTCGATGGCCAGAACGCGGACATTGCTCAGCACGGTCTCGGTGATGAGCTTGTTGGCTTCGGTGCCCTTGCGGACCATGATGACGTCGACGCGGTCGTTCGGCAGGATGAAGCCGCCGGCACCTGTTGCCACCGATATCTCGGTCGCGACGGCGCGCTTGCCGGCCGGCAACAGCGAGGAAAGGATGCGGCTGCTGGAATCGGCGACCTTTTCCGGCCGGATCGGTTCGCCTTCGAAGATCGGCAGGCGCACGACGGCACCCTGCAGATCCTTGATCGCATCCGGCTTGTCGGCTTCGGTGATCAGGCCCGGGACAACGGCGCCCTGCGGCCAGGCCATCCAATGAACGGACTGGTCGCTCAGCCTTTCGCCGACCGCCAGATTGGCGCCCGAGACCAGGACGTTGACCGTCGGTTCCTTCTCGATGACCGACTGGACCTGGGTAACGACACCGCCGCTGCCTGCCATGCGCATCGCCAGGAGGCCGGCGAGGCCGGCTGCCACCACGGCGACAGCAAGGATTATAAGGCGGGCCGGTTTCATCGATCATTCCTCAGGGCACGATATGTTCGCCCTGCAGAATGCTCAGCAATTGGTATAATTATGGTTAATGGAACGCTTACATTTTAAGTTAACGGGCATTTAAAATGCCGTTATTTCAGGCTTTCCAGCGCAGCTAGGAAGAGCGGCGAAGAAGGGAAGGCCATGAAGCCGCCGATCGCGATGGCGATGCCGTAGGGGATCTTCTTGGCCAGCAGGACCGAATTCGGCACCGGCAGGCCGATGGCAAGGATGGTGTTCGATTGCGCTCTCACCAGCAGGATCAGCAAGGTTATCAGACCGCCGATCATGGCGACGTCGACCATCAGGAAAGCGAGCGATTGATTCAGACCAAACCAGAGCGCGGTGGCGCTCAACAGCTTGGCGTCTCCGCCGCCCATCACATTGAACGCAAAAAGAGCGAAGCAGGCACTAAAGACGATTGCCGCGCCGGCAAGATGCAAACCGATCATCTCCCAGCCCAGGCCGGACAGCGGCGCGAGGATGAAGAAAGAGGCAATCAGGATCAGGGAAACGCGGTTCGGAATCGTCATGGTGAACAGATCGGAAAAGGCCGCCATGGCGAGGCAGAGTGGCAATATCACAAACACTGCAGCGGCGATCATGTGTATACCCCGTCATAACGAGATGCGAAAAGGCTCACGGCCATTCAGCCTGTGAGCCCGCTCGATAGATCAGTCGGAGCCGATCCGGCCGTATAATATGGGCGCCAAGTGGCTGCCCCTATCTTAGTTCGACGCCGTAACGCCGGTGTTCATCTTGGTGCTCAGATTGTTGAACGTGGTGCTGATGCTGTTGCCGAGAGCCGTTGCGCCGGTAATCAGCGCTACGGAAATGAGGGCAGCGATCAGGCCGTATTCAATTGCGGTCGCGCCGGATTCGTCCTTCAGAAAACGGCTAAAAAGCTTGGTCATGGTAACTCCTAACTCCAGTTGATGTTCAGCACGTCCGCCAACTGTTTGCCGTTGATCGGATGGCATCAACCTAGCGAATGGGCGTTTCCATCGGCTTAAAGAAAAGAGTTAACGAGGCGTCAACGAGACACCAGCCCCTTGCAGGGTAAGTATTTTCTTATGCGACTACTTCAATATTTAACAATCTTCCCGGAATAACCGCTGGATTCATCCGGTAATAGCACAGGTCTTACTTCCAACCGGAGCGTGTGCGGTCCTGAGGCCGTGCCAAATCGGATCATTGCGCCTCATCCCGGAACAGGGAGGCGGGCTTAAGGCTTCGTTCACCATTTTTTTCCATTCTATGCGGATATTGCGCTGTGATCGTGAAAGAGGACCAAATGTCATCGAGCGGCAAAACCATTTTCTTTGCCGGCATGATCGCCGTTTTCGGTAATTCGGGAGTTTCCTCGGCCGCAGACGATGACATGCTGCGCGTCTATATGGATCACGCGCGCGTATTGAAGCTCGACCGCCCCGTCAGCAAGGTCATCGTCGGCAATGCCAAGGTCGCCGATGCGACCGTCGCCGACGCCAAGACCATCGTTCTCACAGGACGCAGCTTCGGCACCACCAATCTGGTTCTACTCGATGCCGATGGCAATGCGATCCTCGACGAGCGTATTCTGGTGTCGATCGATGAGGGCAACACGGTGCGCGTATACCGGCAGACCGAACGCTCCGTACTGTCCTGCACGCCGAACTGCGAGCAGCATGCACAGCAGGCGACCACCAGCACTACCTCGCCCTGATTGGCTTACCTCTCTTCTTCGGCCATTCGTTAAAATCGTCGCCTCAGACTGAAACGGAAAATCAACGAACGGACCCTAGTGTGGCGGACAGAGAATGTCGCTCGGGTCCAGGCAATGACGGTAATTGATCAGAAGACGGATAAAGCGCGCGTCTGCGCGCCGTTCCGTTTTTCACGGTTTCGCGCTCTCGGCCGATCGCGCGAGGGTTCCGCGGCGATCGAATTCGCGTTGCTTGCCATTCCCTATTTCCTGGTGATTTTCGCAGTCCTCGAAACCTTCGTCGCCTTTGCTGCCGAGGAACTCGTCTCCAACGCCGTCGATACGATGAGCCGCAAGATGCGAACCGGGCAGATCACCTATAATCTTGGCCGCACGACCGATATGAACCAGGCGCAGTTCCGCCAGGCTTTCTGCGATGAGATCTCGATCCTGATCCGCTGCTCGACGAGCGAAGTGGCTACGCCGAGCAAGCTCTACCTGGATGTACAGACATTCAGCACCTTTTCGGCCATTCCGACGACGATTCCCAAGCTTTCGACCGACAAATATGCCGACCTCAACACGGCGGCCTTCAAATATGCGCCGGGCGGCGCAGGCACCATCAACATGGTCCGCGCCTACTATCGCTGGGAAATCACGGCGGATCTGGTCCGGCCCTATATCACGACGATACGTCCCTCCGACGGTTCGATGCCGAGGGAATATCTGATCATCGCGACCGCGGCCTTGCAGAACGAGCAGTATCCATAATGGCGTTACGCAACCCGTTCAGCAGACTGGTATTGACGGCGCGGCGGCTGGCCCGAGACCGCAAGGGCGCCGGAGCGATCGAATTCGCGATCCTCTTTCCCGTGCTCGTCATGCTATATATCGGCGCTTTCGAGATCACGATCGGCCTCAGCGTCAGCAAGCGGGTGACACGCGCTGCAGGGACGGTGGCCGACCTCGTCACCCAGCAGCAATCCATCACGAAGAGCACGCTTGCACAGATGCCGTCGGTCGCAACCGCGATCTTCGTGCCTTACAACAACACGTCGCTGACGCTGAAGATCACCGGAATTACGATCGACGCCAGCGCCAATGCGAAAGTGCTGTGGTCGTGGGCGCAGGACGGGACCTCGCCCTATGCCAAGAATACGGCCGTGAGCAATGTGCCGTCCGACATGAAGACCGCCAACAGCTTCCTTGTTCGCACCGAGCTCAGCATCCCCTATACGATGTTCCTGTTTGCGCCGAATTTCCTGCCGGACGGCATGCGCACGATCACCATCAGCCGCAGCTATTTCTACCGCCAGCGGCAAGGCGACTCGATCGCCTGCAGCGACTGCTGACAGCCCTCCCCTTCTTCCCGAATTTGCCAAGCCGGCCGCAGCATTATATGCCTGAGGCTCTGCCGCTCCGACGTCCCTGGGGCCGGCGATCGGCTCTCTCGGGTGTAAAATGGCGCGTGCCTTTCTTTTCGTTCTGGATTCTTTCGGCGTCGGCGGAGCGCCGGATGCGGCGGCCTATGGCGACGAGGGCGCCGATACGCTCGGCCATATCGCCGAGTTCTGCGCAGCCGGAGCCGCAGATCGTGCCGGATTGCGCAGCGGGCCGCTTTCCCTGCCCAACCTGTCGGAACTCGGGCTGATGCAGATCGCCCGATCGGCCTCCGGCCGGTTCCCGGCCGGCATGCCCGTTCCCGAGAAGGTCTACGGAATTTATGGCGCCGCCACCGAAATCTCCCGCGGCAAGGACACGCCATCAGGCCATTGGGAGATCGCAGGAACACCTGTCAGTTTCGATTGGGGTTACTTCCCGATGGAGGGCGAGGCCTTTCCTGCCGAATTCATCGAGGCATTGTGCAGGGAGGCCGATGTGCCCGGCATTCTCGGCAACTGCCATGCCTCTGGAACGGAGATCATCGCCCGGCTCGGCGAGGAGCATATCCACACCGGCAAGCCGATCTGCTACACCTCCTCGGATTCGGTCTTCCAGGTCGCTGCGCACGAGGTGCAGTTCGGTCTCGATCGCTTGCTCACTTTCTGCCGTCTAGCCCGCGGGATGCTCGATCGCTACAATATCGGTCGCGTCATCGCCCGGCCCTTCATCGGTCAGTCCCCCTCGACCTTCCAGCGCACCGGAAACCGGCGCGACTTCTCCGTGCTACCGCCGGAGCCGACGCTGCTCGACCGGCTTATCGAACACGGCCGGCACGTGCATGCTGTCGGAAAGATCGGCGACATCTTCGCGCATCAGGGCATTTCCAGGGTCATTAAGGCAAATGGCAACGATGCGCTGATGGATGCATCGCTCTCAACCATCGACGAGGCCGAGGACGGCGATCTCGTCTTCACCAATTTCGTCGATTTCGACATGATTTACGGCCATCGCCGCGATGTGCCGGGTTATGCCGCGGCACTCGAAGCCTTCGATGCCCGATTGGCCGAAGTCCACAAGAAGCTGAAGCCAGGCGATCTCGTCGTGCTCACCGCCGACCACGGCTGCGACCCGACCTGGCGCGGCACGGACCATACGCGCGAGCGCGTGCCCGTCATCGCCTATGGCCCAGGCATCCGGTCGCGTTCGATCGGCGTGCGCCGCAGCTATGCCGATATCGGCGAGAGCTTAGCGCGCCATCTCGGCATTCCGGCGGGACCGCATGGAAGGAGTTTTCTGTGACGTCGCATTTGAAGAAGGTCGAACTGCACTGTCATCTGGAGGGTGCGGCACCTCCTGAATTGACCGAGGCGCAGGCGCACAAATACGGTGTCGATATCAGCGGCGAGCTTCGCGGCGGCGCCTATGTCTGGCATGATTTCGCAAGCTTCCTCGAATGTTACGACAAGGTTTCCGAGGTCTACAGGACCGAGGAGGACTATGCGCTTCTGACCGAAACCTATCTCGACCAACTCGCCGGCATCAATACGATCTACAGCGAACTGATCGTTTCGCCCGACCACGGCAAACGCATCGGGTTGGGTGCCGACGCCTATATATCAGGCATCTGCGAAGGCATCCGGCGGGCCAGGGAAAAGAGCGGTATCGAGGCCCGGCTGATCGTCACTGGCGAGCGGCATTTCGGTCCGGAGAGCGTGATCGGCGCCGCCGAATACGCGGCAAAGGCCGGCAATCCTCTGATTACCGGCTTCAACCTTGCCGGCGAGGAGCGGATGGGGCGCGTCGCCGACTATGCCAGGGCCTTCGATATCGCCCGCGATGCCGGCCTGGGGCTCACCATTCATGCCGGCGAGGTCTGCGGCGCCTTCAGTGTCGCCGACGCGCTCGATGCCGTGCGCCCCTCGCGCATCGGCCATGGCGTGCGCGCCATCGAGGATCTCGATCTGGTGAAGCGGCTTGCCGATCTCGGCACCGTGCTGGAGATCTGCCCGGGCTCCAATATCGCGCTTAAGGTCTTTCCCGATTTCGCTTCGCATCCGCTGCGCCGGCTGAAGGACGCCGGCGTGCGCGTGACGATAAGCTCGGACGATCCGCCGTTCTTTCATACCTCACTGGAGCGGGAATACGAACTTGCCGCCGAGGCTTTCGGCCTCAGCGACGACGAGATCGATGCGATGACACGAACGGCAATCGAAGCTGCCTTCGTCGACGATGAGACACGCAAGGCCCTGCTCGCCCGACTTTGAGAGCCAAAGGTGGAGCGAGGCTGGGGATGATCGGCGCAAATTGGCCGCCACTCTTGCAGTCGGGCCGATTTCCGTGAAAGAAACATTCGATAGAAAATGAAAGGCTTCCCCATGGACGGCGTCACGGTCATCGATCACCCGCTGGTGCAGCACAAACTCACCATCATGCGGCGCAAGGAGACATCGACGGGAAGTTTCCGGCGGTTGCTGCGCGAAATCTCGACGCTGCTCTGTTACGAGGTGACCCGCGATCTCGAACTGACAATGGAAACGATCGAGACGCCGCTGCAGACGATGGAATCGCCAATCCTCGAAGGCAAGAAGCTGGTCTTCGCCTCGATCCTGCGCGCCGGCAACGGCCTGCTCGAAGGCATGCTCGATCTCGTGCCTTCCGCCCGCGTCTCGCATATCGGCGTTTACCGCGACCACGAAACGCTGCAGCCGGTCGAATATTACTTCAAGGCTCCGGAAGACGTGGCCGAGCGGCTGATCATCGTCGTCGACCCGATGCTTGCAACCGGCAATTCGTCGATCGCCGCGATCGACAAGCTCAAGGAACGCGGCGCCCACAATATCCGCTTCCTCTGCCTGCTTGCCGCTCCCGAAGGCATCCGCAACTTTCGCGCCGCGCATCCCGATGTTCCCGTGTTCACTGCGTCGATCGACAGTCATCTCAACGAAAAGGGCTATATCATGCCCGGCCTCGGCGATGCCGGCGACCGCATGTACGGCACCAAGTAATTTCAGATTTCGTTTACCAAATCGAAAGCCTTGAAGGCCCGGTGGTTCATTCCGGGCCTTTTTGTTGGCGATATTAGCAACTTGTCAGCACTTGAGGTTTAGCAATTCCGAAGCATGAGGCCCCGCATGAAGCGGGGTTTATACAGGAAGGATTTCTGTTTCATGCTCGTGCGTACCGTCCTATTCGCCAGCATCGCCGCGGTGCTCGCAACACAGGTGCCTTCCTTCTTCGGAGACACCGGCCAGCGGTCTGCTGACGCGCTTTCCGCCAATTACCTATCGACCGAAAGCGACAAGCCCGCGGCACCCGCACCGGTCTCAGGCAGCAATGCGATCCGTCTGCAAGCGGATGCCCAGGGCCATTATACCGGCGGCTTCAAGATCAACGGCAAGTCGGTGCAAGGCCTGATCGATACTGGCGCCACCTATGTCGCGCTCAACGAGACGCTCGCCCGCCGACTGGGCTTCACCGCAAACCAGCTCGATTTCCGCTACGGGGTGAACACCGCAAACGGCCAGACGAAGGCGGCGCATGTGATGCTCGACCGGGTGGAAATCGGCGGCATCCGCGTGCGGGACGTCGAAGCCTTCGTCCTCAAGGACGAAGCGCTGACGACGACGCTAGTCGGCATGAGCTTCCTACAGAAGCTCGCCTCCTATTCCGTCGCCGACGGTTCGCTCAGCCTGAAGCAATAAACCATCAGATCCGGGTCGAGATCACCGGCGGCAGCTCCGGCTTTTCCTTGGTGATGCGGTAATGCGCGGCGAGTGCCGCCGCTGCCCGTTCCGCCGCCGCTTCGTCGGCGGCGTGAACCAGCGCGATCGGTTCGCCGGCGCTGACACGGGTGCCAAGCGGCAGAAGCTCGGAGAAGCCGACGCGATGATCGATCCGGTCGGCCGGATGGCGTCTTCCGCCGCCGAGATCGATGACGCTGATGCCGATACCGCGCGCGTTGCAGGCGGCAAGCCAGCCGGACCGAGGGGCGAGAACAGGTTTTTCCGCAGGCGCCCTGGCCAGATATTTGCCGGGGTTTTCGATAAGATCGGCCGGACCGCCGAGCATGGAGACCATGCGGGCGAAAACCTCGGCCGCCTGTCCCGATGACAGCGCCTTGCGCGCCATCCCCTCGCCTTCATCAGGGGAAGGTGCAATGCCCGATTTCACCAGCATCTCGGCGGCGAAGGCAAGAATGACGGTTTCGAGCCGCGTGTCCGCCTTCCTACCCGCCAGGAAATCCAGGCAGTTGCGCATCTCGACCGCATTGCCGGCTGCATCGGCGAGCGGCTGGTTCATGTCGGTGATCAGCGCCGAGGTCTTCACGCCTGCGCCATTGGCGACCTCGACCAGCGACTGCGCCAGGATCTCCGCCTGGGCACGGTCGGCCATGAAGGCGCCGTTGCCGACCTTGACGTCCAGCACCAGCGTCTGAAGCCCGGCCGCAAGCTTCTTCGACAGGATGGAGGCGGTGATGAGGGGAATGGAATCGACGGTTGCAGTCACATCGCGCACGGCATAGAGCCGGCCGTCGGCAGGCGCAAGGGCCCCAGTCTGGCCGATGATGGCGCATCCGGCCTCCTTCACGACCTTGTGGAACAGGTTCGCATCCGGGGTAATCATATAGCCGGGAATGGATTCGAGCTTGTCCAGCGTGCCACCGGTATGGCCAAGGCCGCGCCCTGAAATCATCGGAACGGCGAGACCGCAGGCCGCAGCGATCGGCGCCAGCATCAGCGAAACATTGTCGCCGACGCCACCGGTCGAATGTTTGTCGGCGATCGGGCGGTCGATATCGGCCCATTGCAGCCTGTCGCCGGAGTCGGCCATCGCCAGCGTCAGGGCGACGGTCTCGGCCCGCGACATGCCCTTGAACCAGACGGACATGGCGAAGGCGCCGATCTGGCCTTCCGACAGCTGACCGGCAGCGAGTGCTGCGATGAAGGACCGGATATCGTCGGGGTCGAGCTCGTCGCCATCGCGCTTACGCCGGATGATCTCCTGCGGGATCATCTCAATAGCTCGACGCCGCAGCCGGTGCAGACTGTGTTCCGCTCAGAACCGCCAGGATATCGTCAAGCAGACTGGAAGCGCCGAAACGGAAGGTCGACGGCATCGCCCAGTCGGGCGCCATGATGGTTTCGGCAAGACTCAGATAGAGCGCGGCATCAGCCACCGAACCGATGCCGCCGGCTGGCTTGAACCCGACCTTGCGGCCGCTTTCGCGAATGGCGCGGATCATGATGTCGGCGGCCTCGAGTGTCGCATTGACGGCGACCTTGCCGGTAGATGTCTTGATGAAATCGGCGCCGGCGTCGATGGCGAGTTCAGAGGCGCGGCGGATCAATGCCGCATCCTTCAACTCGCCGCTCTCGATGATGACCTTCAGAAGGACAAGGCCGGCGCATTCGGCGCGCACGGCCCTGACCATGTCGGTCACCGCCTTCTCATTGCCGGAAAGCAGCTTGCGATAGGGGATGACCAGATCGATCTCGTCGGCGCCGTCGGCAATCGCCTCGCGTGTCTCGGCGGCGACGTCGGCCACTTCCATATCGCCGGAGGGGAAGTTGACGACGGTAGCGATGCGCACGGCATGGCCGATGCCGAGGATATTGCGGGCCTGAGCGACGAAGCGCGGCCAGATGCAGATTGCAGCGCTGTTGCCGTAGGGCGTCTGCGCGCGGGCGCAGAGCACATCGATCTGCGCCTCGGTGCAATCGTCCTTCAAATTGGTGAGATCGAGAAGGGAAAGGGCGACAGCCGCCGTTTCCCGGATGGAATGGCTATTCATCTTTACTTCCTCCGGCCGCAATCATGTCTTTCAATATGGCGGCGAGACGGGCGCCGCCGATGGGCGCCATGTCCTTGGTTTCTTCATGGCTGAGCTCATTGCCGGTCATGCCAGCCCCATAGTTGGTGATAACCGAGGCGGCGGCAACCCTCAGGCCCAGCATTCTTGCAATGATGACCTCGGGCACCGTCGACATGCCGACGGCATCGGCACCGAGGATGCGGGCCATGCGGATTTCGGCGGGCGTTTCGAAGCTCGGGCCCGAAAACCACATATAGACACCGCGCGCCAGCTCGATTTCGAGTTTGGCCGCTGCCCTTTGCATCGCCCCAGCAAGGCCCGCATCATAGGCATTGGTCATACCGACGAAACGATGGTCGCTTTCCTCGCCGATCAGCGGGTTCATGCCGGAATAGTTGATGTGATCGGTGATTTGCATCACCGAACCGGGCGGCAGGTCGTCGCGTAGCGATCCGGCAGAATTGGTCAGGATCAGCGCTTCGACGCCGAGCGCCTTCAGCACCTCGATCGGCAGGCGCATGGCGCTGGCATCGCCCTTTTCGTAATAATGCACACGGCCGGAGAGCATGACGATAGGCACGCCTCCAAGGCGGCCGGCGACGACTTCGCCCGCGTGACCGGAGACGGCACTGACGGGAAAGCCCGGCAGGTCGCGATAGGGAACACGCACGGCGCCGTCCAGCTGGCCGACCAGGGAGCCGAGACCGGAGCCGAGCACGATGCCGTGGCGCGGCTTGATGCCGCCGAGCAAAGCGGCAAGCAGGTTGACTGTCGCCTTCATCCGAGTTCGGTCTCGAAGCTGAAGGGAAGAAGCTCTTCCATCGTCATCGTCTTCTGCACGCCTGCGTCATCACAGAGATAGATCTTCGTCTCCTTGGAGGCGAATTCGGAGATCTTCTGGCGGCAACCGCCGCAGGGCGGGCAGAGCGGCAGCTTCTCGGCAATGACCGCCATTTCGACGATCTTCTTGGCGCCGCCCATGATCATGGCGCTGATCGCCGTCGGCTCGGCACACCACCCTTGCGGAAAGGACAGGTTTTCGATGTTGGCGCCGGTATAGACCTTGCCGTCCTCGGCGCGGATCGCCGCACCGACCGGGAATTTCGAATAGGGCGCATGGGCAAAAGCCATCGCGCCGCGGGCGGCTTCGAACAGGTCGTGGGACATATCAACGCTCCTTCGTATAGGGCACGCCGCCGGCTTTCGGCGGGGTCGCGACGCCGATGAAGCCGGCAAGCAGGACGCAGGTCAGGATATAGGGCAGCGCCTGAAAGACCTGCACTGGCACTTCGCCGATCAGCGGCACCTGCTTGCCCTGCATGAAATTGGCCAGCGCATCGAGGAAGCCGAAGAGCAGGCAGGCAAACATCACCGGCACCGGCTTCCACTTGGCGAAGACGAGGGCGGCGAGCGCGATGTAGCCCTTGCCGGCCGACATGTCCTTGATGAAGGCGGCGGACTGGGCGATTGCCAGATAGGTGCCGGCAAAGCCGCAGAGGATGCCGGCGCACATGACGGCGCGGTAGCGCAGCCAGGCGACCGAGATGCCGGCCGTATCCACCGCACCGGGGTTTTCGCCGACGGCGCGCAGCCGCAGGCCGAAGCGGGTGCGGTAAAGCACCCACCAGGAAAACGGCACGGCAAGAAAGGCGAGGTAGGTCAGAATATTGTTGCCCGATATGACATTGGCATAAAGCGGGCCGAAGATCGGTATGTCGCGGGCGGCATCGGCACCCGGCAGGATGATCGGTGCGAAACGCGCATCCGGCGACAGCTGCGGCGTGCGCCCGCCTTGGCCGAACCAGGCCTGACCGAGCACGATGGTGATGCCGGCGATGAAGAAGTTGATCGCCACACCCGAGACGATCTGATTGCCGCGGTTGGTGATCGAGGCAAAGCCATGCACCAGGCTGAGCGCCACCGAACAGACGATGCCGGCACCGAGCCCGAGCCAGGCCGAATCGGTGAGATAGGCGATGCAGGCGGCAGCAAAGGCCGAGCCCAGCATCTTGCCCTCAAGGCCGATATCGAAGATGCCGGCGCGTTCCGAAAACAGACCGGCAAGGGCGGTGAAGATCAGCGGGATCGACAGGCGGATGGTCGAGCTCAGAACGCTGATGAAGATGTCATAATAATCCATCGCCCGCTCCTTAACCGCGCTTGAACTGTTGGTAGAGCCGCACCATCGCCGGCCGGAACATGTATTCCAGCGCGCCGGCGAAGAGGATCACCAGACCCTGGATGACAAGGATCATCTCGCGGGTGATGTTCGGCATTTCGAAGGAGACCCAATCGCCACCCTGGTAGAGGATGCCGAACAGGATCGCCGCCATGATGATGCCGAGCGGATGGTTGCGGCCCATCAGCGACACGGCGATGCCGACGAAGCCGGCACCACCGACGAATTCCACCTGCAGGCGGGCCGACGAACCCATGACGGGGTTCAGCGCCATCATGCCGGCAAGGGCGCCGGAGAGCAGCATGGCGACAATGACCGTGCGGGCATAGGGGATGCCGGCATAGTCGGCCGCCGTTCGGCTGACGCCCAGCGTGCGCATCTCGAAGCCGAGCTTGGTGCGCCAGATCAGGACCCAGACAAACCAGGCGGCAAGAAGGGCGATGATAAAGGAGACGTTGAACGGCGCAGCACCCAGCTTGGCTCCGAACGTCGTCATGAGCCAACCAAGCTTTGGAAGCTGCCCTCCCTCAAGGAAGGTGCGGGTTTCAGGCGCCATCTTGCCCGGCACGATCAGCACGTGCACCAGCAGATACACCATGAGGGCGGCGGCGATATAGTTGAACATGATCGTCGTGATGACGATGTGGCTACCGCGCTTTGCCTGGAGGAAAGCGGGGATGAAGGCCCAGGCCGCACCAAAGAGACCTGCGCCGATGACGGCGATCGGCATCGTCACATACCAGGGCACGTAACGATCGAGCGCCAGTGCCACCAGCGCGCAGCCGAGACCGCCGACATAGGCCTGGCCTTCGGAGCCGATGTTGAAGAGGCCGGCATGGATTGCCACCGCGACGGAGAGGCCAGTAAAAATGAAGCTCGTCGCATAGTAGAGCGTGAAGCCGATGCCTTCGCCGTTGCCGAGCGCGCCCTCGAGCAGCAGCGACAGCGCGTCTAGCGGGCTTTCGCCGATCAGCCAGACGACAAAACCGGAGATCAGGAAGGCGACGACGAGGTTTAAAAGCGGAATCAGGCCGTAGTTGATCCAGTGTGGTAGCGGAACGGAAGCAGTGCTCATAAAGGCCTCACGCGGCAATGCCGGCCATCATCAGGCCGAGGGTCTGTTCACCGGCATCGGGCGTCTTCTCGCCGACCACATGGCCGGCAAACATGACAAGGATACGGTCTGAAAGGGAGCGGACTTCATCGAGTTCGACGGAGACGAGCAGGATCGCCTTGCCGGCGTCACGCATTTCGATGATCCGGCGGTGGATGAATTCGATGGCGCCAATATCGACGCCGCGGGTCGGCTGGCCGATGATCAGCATCTTCGGATCGCGCTCGATCTCACGGGCAACGACGATCTTCTGCTGGTTGCCGCCGGAAAAATTCGCCGTCTTCAGCCGCGGGTTCGGCGGACGGATATCGTATTTCTCGATCATCTCCATCGCATCCTTGCGGATCGCTTCGAGATCAAGTAGCGGACCTTTGCTGTAGCCCGGGCGCCGGTGATAGCCGAGCACGGAATTTTCGTATTCCTCAAATTTCAGCACCAAGCCCATGTGGTGGCGGTCTTCGGGAATATGGGCGAGACCGAGTTCGCGCAGGCGGGCGGGATCGGCCTTGTCGATCGTCTGGCCGTCGAGAAGGATTTCGCCGGAGGTCGGCTTGCGGATGCCGGCAATCGCTTCCAGCAATTCGGACTGGCCGTTGCCGGCAACCCCGGCAATGCCGACGATCTCGCCGGCGCGCACGTCGAAGGAGACATTGTCGACCATGGTGACGCCGCGATTGTCCTTGACCGAAAGGTTGCGGACGGAGAGCACGGCGGCGCCGGGGTTCGCCTCGCCTTTCTGTACGCGCAGCAGCACGCGGCGACCAACCATCAGCTCGGCAAGCTCCTCCACCGTCGTTTCCGCCGTCTTGCGGGTCGCGACCATCTCGCCGCGGCGCATGACCGAGACGGTATCGGTGATCGCCATGATCTCGCGCAGCTTATGGGTGATGAGGATGATCGTCTTGCCCTGGTCGCGCAGCACCTTGAGGATGCGGAAGAGGTGATCGGCCTCTGCCGGCGTCAACACGCCGGTGGGTTCGTCGAGGATCAGGATCTCGGCGCCGCGATACATGGCTTTCAGGATTTCGACGCGCTGCTGCAGGCCGACCGGAAGCTCTTCGATCAGCGCATCCGGATCGACCTCGAGACCGTATTCCGTTTCCAGCCGCTTGAGTTCGGCGCGGGCCGATGCAACACCTCTCGCCAGCAGCATGCCGCCTTCGGCGCCGAGCATGATGTTCTCAAGCACCGTGAAATTGTCGACCAGCATGAAATGCTGGTGCACCATGCCGATGCCGGTGGCGATCGCCGCCTGGCTGTCGCGGATGGTGACGGGATTGCCGTTGACGCGGATCTCGCCGCTATCGGCATGGTAGAAACCGTAGATGATCGACATCAGCGTCGATTTGCCGGCGCCGTTTTCGCCGATGATGCCGTGGATCGTCCCCCTGGCGACGGTGAGGTTGATGTCCTTGTTGGCATGGACGGCACCGAATTTCTTATCGATGCCGACAAGCTCGATAGCGGGCTTATCTGTCACTGCAGGCTCCAAATAAGAAAAGGGCGTATGGCGAAAATCCCCTCCGCCATACGCCCGATCTCAATCGTCGATCATTTCCGGGCGCGGATCACTTCGGGCAAGCGTTGTCCGAGGTGTAATCGTGAACCTTGATGGTCCCCGCGATGATATCGGCCTTGGCCTTGTCGACGGCCGCCTGCATTTCCGGCGTGATCAGCGACTTGTTGTTGTCGTCGATCGCTGCGCCGACACCCTCTTCCTTGACGCCGAGCGCCTGGACGCCACCGGTGAACTTGTCGTTCTTAGTGTCGGTATAGGCGTTGTAGACGGCGAGATCGACACGCTTGACCATCGAGGTCAGAACAGAGCCCGGATGCAGATGGTTCTGGTTGGAATCGACGCCGATCGACAGCTTCTTGTTATCGGCGGCCGTCTGCAGAACGCCGAGACCGGTGGCACCGGCTGCCGCGTAAATGACATCGGCGCCCTGATCGATCTGGTTCTTGGTGAGTTCTCCGCCGCGAACCGGGTCATTCCAGGCTGCGCCCGTGGTGCCGGTCATGTTCTGGAAAACTTCGACATCGGCCTTGGCGGCGCGTGCGCCCTGTTCATAGCCACATTCGAACTTGCGGATCAGCGGAATGTCCATGCCGCCGACGAAGCCGACCTTGCCGGTCTTCGATGCCATGCCGGCGAGAACGCCAACGAGGTATGAGCCTTCCTCTTCCTTGTAGACCACGGAGCGCACGTTCGGTTTATCGACGACGGAGTCGACGATGATGAACTTGGTGTCGGGGAATTCGGCTGCAACCTTCTCGATGGCCGAAGTCCAGGCGAAGGAAACGGCTACCACCGGATTGAAACCGCGGCTTGCGAAGTTGCGGATGGCCTGTTCGCCCTGGGTGTCGCCCGTCGGCTCGAAGTCGCGATAGGCAATGCCGGTCTCGGCCTTGAACTTCTCGGCGCCGTTGTAGGCCGCCTCGTTGAAGGACTTATCGAACTTCCCGCCGGTGCCGTAAACCAGCGCCGGCTTGACATCGGCAGCGAGCGCCGTCGTCGACATGGCAGCCACGGCAAGGAGAGTGAGAAGGGATTTTTTCATTGTGCAGCCCTGTTGTTGCTATTCGTTAGGGGTCCTCCCGCAAGTCCTTTTCGGACATGTCTGCGGAACCACCGACCTCCCCCCGGAGGCCTGGCTGCGTGCATCCTTGCATGGCTCACGGAAAAATTCACCAGAAATTTTTCAGCTGGTAAAGATTTGCAGCGATTGCCGAAAATCCGTTCTTCGGGGCTGATTTTTAGACATTTCCGCCGTCGGGATGCGAAATTTCCAGCCAATCCGGCAGCCATGTCGGGGCTACGGAAACAATGGAGGCCGATCGGATTCCCGGCCGGGTCGCGGCGGCAAAACGGCTTGCCTATGCGGTGAAGCGACCAGCCACCGGCGGCTTCTTATAACCGATCATCCAGAGAAGCAGCGCGATCACCAGGAAAACGGCAAAGGCCGGCTGGAGCATCAGCCATTGGAAGATGAAGGTGTAGAACCGCGGGTGGACATAGTAGGAAAGGGAGGATTGCAGCGACATGAGGGTTGTCGGGCTCACATCCTGCCATGCATCGGAGATCGGCGTCACCACCACTGAGGACGCTGCAACCGATTGGATCGAATCGATGGTCCCGGCAATAACGGCCGCCGCAAGCGCGACAAGGCTGGCCAGACGCAACAGGAAACGCATCAATTCCTCCGACGCTCGTTATGCCGGACAATTCCGGCCGGCCGCGCCATTCTCCACCTTGAGAATTACATAGTCATCGATGAGGTGAAGCACAATGGACGGGTCGAGGCGAGTTTTATCGGAAGAAGTCAAAAAACTGTTAGATTTCGGTTGATCGACAAAAAATCATCGGTATATATCGCGCCGTTCCGACGATTTGCTCCTATCCAGGCGCGAACGCCAAAGAAGGACAGGTGGCCGAGTGGTTTAAGGCGCACGCCTGGAACGCGTGTGTACGTGAAAGCGTACCGTGGGTTCGAATCCCACCCTGTCCGCCATACCGCAAGGGGACCCCTTGCATCTTCAGCGACACCGCAAGATTCGAGAAAATCG
Source organism: Rhizobium sp. NZLR1b (assembly GCF_019685155.1). Lineage (NCBI taxonomy): Bacteria > Pseudomonadati > Pseudomonadota > Alphaproteobacteria > Hyphomicrobiales > Rhizobiaceae > Rhizobium > Rhizobium sp. NZLR1b. Next base: position 138,632 of record NZ_JABDWC010000011.1, on the reverse strand, counting down.
ATTGCGCGCCCGAAGGCGCGTAACCCGGAGAACAGTCTGCGCTTGCAGACATCTGCGCTTCTCACCTAACCATGACGAAACCGACTTGAAGAAGCTTGAGGCTCCGACTTGTGGGACAGAACTCAAAAGCCTTTTCGCTCAGCCGCCCGGCGATCGAATTGCCTGCCAAGAACGATCCAACGTCATCACGGTTACGGATACCTATTGGAAAATTTCCGAGATCTCGCTTGTCGCTGAGATTGTATGAAGCCCTCCCTCGGACATCTGAAATTTGCGAGCCAGAACGATGGAGGCATAGCATATTCCAAATGTCCCCAGGCTTTGCGAAACAATAAGCAGTGCCAAAGCCGCGAGGCTTATTTTTCCACCCTGAAAAACAGCAGCCGCTTGGTATGACATAGACGCCGCTATGGCCATCAATAGAAACGGAACGATAGAGGGAAGAATAATCCCGGCAAACAGGCGCAAAAAGGTTGGAACGAAGCCATGTCGGCCCCTGGCAAAGGCATCTGCAAGTCCGCTGGTTGAACCTGCAATTCCGGCAGTCGGCCAGGTTCCGACAAGGGCGAGGAGCGACGGATAGCTAATTGCGAACAGCCCGCCGCATACCAGTACAAGTCCACCCGTCGACAAGGAAGCGGCGCCGAAGGCGAGAGGGAGGCCGATTACGATAGCCATTACGACAAGCACAATGAGGAAATTTTTCCAGATGTAGCTGCCAAACCCAACCATCCCTCGGTTGATCTGCACTCGTTCCGTTCCGCTCAATATGGTATTTTGGGCACAATATCCTAAATATAGCGCAACAAAAAACTGAGTTGAACCGCCACGACTGCTCTCATTGTACTCAGAAAATACTATGACCGCGCAACTTATTGCAACAACAAAACAAATAAGAAACAGATTATGCCTTAGGAAGGAAATCGTGTCACTCAGCATTGTCACCCCTGCTAGCCTGCCGCTCGCTGCCGAGTCGAGATATCGTCATCAAAATACAGCGCTGTCAAATGCAGGGCGCGTCATCAACGTGCTGGGAACCAAGAATATGTCGACGGCCCACAGCGCGTCGAACGATTCCTGATTTTTTACCATGCCGCTTCACCGCGTCTTTGCACGTTTGGGTTTATCTTCTGCCAAACTAAAACACGGAGATTAAACAGGTGGAAGAACTGTCGGTAAAGTCGAAGATCATCAAATCAGTCTATTTCAGCCAGGAAGACGGGCGGCTCAGGATTTGCTTCAAGAATGGCGAGGAGCGGCTGTTCGAAGGCGTTCCGTCCTCGGAAGCCCATGCGATGACAGTGGCGCCGTCTCCCGGCCATTATTACCTCGACCGGATCAGAACTCGGTTTCGGAGACTGGCTGCCTGACAAGCCGAGGCGCCAGCTTACGTCCCGGAATGCTCCCGATCGGGACAGGTCCGGTGGATATTAACGGCCCTTTAACCCTCCCTGTTATCTTGGTTGGATCGCGTCGGCCGGATGGCGGCAACGTGTCGGCGCTGCCGGCTTGTTCAGGGTCGGCTAGCCGGGAGGCTCGGTGGCGGACCCCAGCCAGGAAGCCGGGCCTCCCCGTCACGCTATTTTCGTTGATCGTGATCGCATGATCCCGGGTCGTTGCGGTCTCCGTTACCCCTGAACTAGCGATTTGGGGCTAATCCTGTGAAAAACTCCAATCATCGAATCCGGACTAGACAATGTTTTATTAGCATGATTGCATAAATCTATCGGATAGGACCAAGGGGGTGACGATGTTCGAGACTCTGCTTGAGATGCAGGAGCGTGGCGTACGGGACCGTGCGCGTGGCCGCAGCTTGGCCGACAATCCGATGTCGAAGCCGGATATTCTGCCGATCACCGATTTCCAGGAATGGTACTCGATGTTCGACGCCTGGCGCTTCGGCTGGTCGATCGAGGATGCGATGGCGGGGCAAAACAATGCGCCACGGGATGGCGGCGCATTGTCGCTCGCCTACACCAGAACGGTCTGATCGATCCTGTCCTCGGCGCCGAAGAATTTCAGGTAGCGCTCGACCTCTGCGGGGTCACCCGTCGCCTTCTGCGGATTGTCGGAGAGCTTGACCGCCGGACGGCCGTTGGCGTCGCTGACCTTGCAGACGACCGAGATCGGGTTGAGGCCGGATATTTCGATCGGCGCACAGCCGGAAAAATCGTTGGTCAGGTTCGTGCCCCAGCCGAAGCTCATGCGCACGCGGCCTTCGAAATGCTGGTAGGTATCGATGATGGCGTCGACATCGAGACCGTCGGAGAAGATCAGCAGCTTCTGGCGCGGATCCCGACCCATTTTCTTCCACCAGTCGACAATCTTTTCACCGCCTTCGATCGGCGGGGCACTGTCCGGGCGGAAGCCGGTCCAGTCGGCGACCCATTCCGGCGCGTCGCGCAGGAAAGCGGCAGTGCCGAAAGCATCCGGCAGGACGATCAGAAGGTTGCCGCCATAGAGCTTGTTCCAATCGCGCAGGATCTTGTAGGGCGCGTTGCGCAGCTGCTCATCGGTTTGCGCAAGGGCGGCAGCCACCATCGGCAGTTCGTGGGCATTGGTGCCGACGGCCTCGAGATCGGAATCCATCGCCAGCAACACGTTGCTGGTGCCGGTAAAGGCCGGGCCGATGCCTTCCTTCAGCGCTTCGACGCACCAGCGCTGCCAGAGGAAACTGTGACGGCGGCGGGTGCCGAAATCGGAAATGCGCAAGCCCGGCAGTTCCTTCAGCCGTTCGACCTTCGACCACATCCTCGCCTTGGCGCGGGCATAGAGCACATCGAGGGTGAAGGGACCGAGCGCCTTCATCGCCGAGCGCGACCGCAATTCGTTGACGATGGCGAGCGCCGGGATCTCCCACATGGTGGTTTCCTTCCAGGCCCCATGGAAATCCAGTACATATTGACCGTCCTTCTTCGACAGCTCGTATTCGGGCAGCTGAAAGTTGGAAAGCCAGGCGAGGAATTCCGGCTCGAAGATCTGGGCGCGGCCATAGAAACTGTTACCCGCCAGCCAGATCATCTCCTTCTTGGCGAGTTTCAGCGTGCGGGCGTGATCGAGCTGTTCGCGCAATTCACCTTCGTCGATCTCATCGGCAAGGCGCACGCGCTTAGTCCGATTGATGAGGGTAAAAGACGCGTTCACGTCAGGATAAAGCTTCCAGATCATCTGCAGCATCAGAAGCTTATAGAAGTCGGTATCGATCAGGCTGCGAACGATCGGATCGAGTTTCCAGGCGTGATTGTAGACGCGTCTTGCAATATCGGTCCTGGCCATAAAATTCCTGCCCCTGTCCACTCCGGTCAGGTGCTGCCAAATTCCCGGCGATTGCCAAGTCCGGGCCGGCGCACGAACCGGCTCGTGCGCCTTCTTATCGAAAAATCGACAGACAAAGTCCAGATAAAACAACAAGCATCCCGCGGCGCGAATGGCGGCGGGATGCGAGAGCTCATTTACCGAATGCTTATTGGGCCGGCGCTACGGGTTGGGCCGGCGCTGCAGGCGTGACACCAGGGGCGGCCGGCTTAGTGTTTGGCGTCTCGGTCGGAACCGCAGTGCCGTTTTGCAGCGTTGGCGCAGGTGCCGTGGCAGGCTGCTGCGACTGCAGCTGCTGGCCGGGCTGCTGCGGCGCCACCTCGTTTGCTTCGCGCTTGCCCCAGATCTCCACCGGGATCCAAACCACGAAAGCCAACACCAGCGCGGCGAGCAGCACCAGCAGGATGCGATAACCCGTGCGCCCCTGCCTCGCCTTCACCGGCGGGATCTGCTCTTCCCTGTGAAGCTTGCCGTCAGAATTTTCCCAGCGTGTTTCCGTCTGATGTGCCATCATCGTTTCCTTCCGCTGTCTTGACGGGCCGGATCCGGCCCGAGAATTCCACAGGGAAACGGGTGGCTGTCTGGAAGGTTCCGGGGGCTTAGATCCGGATGATTTTAGGCGCTGACAGGTTTCTGCATGACGCTCTAATAGCCGACGGCGCGGTCGACCACGAATTGCAGCGGCTCGCCGCGCTCGAAACGGGCGATCTGCGTCTCGACATGGCGGAACAGCGCGTTTTCTTCGGAGACCGCCGCGTCGTGCGGCGTGATGAAGACGTTCTCCAGTTCCCACAACGGGTTGTCGAGCCCAAGCGGCTCCACCTCGAAGACATCCAACGAAGCGCCGCCGAGGGTGCCGTCGCGGATCGCGGAAACGATATCGGCTTCGACCTGGCTCTTGCCGCGGCCGGCATTGATGAGGATCGGGCGCCCGAGCGCGCCGTCGCAGCGCAGCTTTTTGAATAGCCCGCTATTATAAAACCCCGTCGTCTCAGCGGTGAGCGGCAGCAAGCCGACAAGGATGTCGGTCCTTGCGAGGAACCCGTCCAATGCGCCGGCATCGAAGGTTTCGACGCCGTTGATCTCCTTGCGGGTGCGCGACCAGCCGATGACGTTAAAACCCATCACCTTCAGCTTGGCGACCGCATCCAACCCGAGAATGCCGAGGCCCATGACGCCGACCGTCACCTCCGCCGCTTCCGGCGCGATCAGCTTGGCCCATTGGCGCTGCCGTTGGTGGCTGTCATGGGCATATTGCCCCCGCAGATGCATCAGGCACTGCATGACCACCCATTCGCTCATGCGGGTCGTCAGGCTGCGATCGACGAAACGGACGATCGGGATCTCCGGCAGACCGTCCATGCCGATAATATGGTCGACGCCGGCGCCGCCGGAGAAGATCACCTTGAGGTTTGGCGCCCGTGCGAAAAGGTCGGCATCCGGCTTCCAGAGCAGCGCATATTCGGCCTCGCGGAGATCGCGCATCCGATCGGCCGCATCGGCGAGATTGATGCTGCCGCGATCGGAAAAGGCCGTCTTCAACACGCGGGCGACGCCTTCGGGATTGAACTTGATATCGACGAGAACGGGAGGTGTCGGCATGATCATCTTTACTGCTGCACGGTGGGCGTCGGCACCGCCTCGATGTTGAAAGCGGCCGCCATCAGCGCCCTGGTGTATTCGTCCTTCGGCGCGCGGAAGATTTCCGATGACGGGCCCTGCTCCACCACCTTGCCAAATCGCATGACGATGACGTCGTTGGCGAGCGCCTTCACCACCTTCAGGTCATGACTGATGAAGAGATAGGCGAGATCGTGCTTCCTCTGCAGATCGCGCAAGAGATCGACCACCTGGGCCTGCACGCTCATGTCGAGCGCGGAGGTTGGCTCGTCGAGCATGACGAAGCGCGGTTTCAGCACCGTCGCGCGGGCAATGGCGATGCGCTGGCGCTGACCGCCGGAGAATTCGTGCGGATAACGCCAGCGGGTCAGGGGATCGAGACCGACTTCCTCCAGCGCCCAGCAGACGCGCTGGTCGCGCTCTTCCGATGTCAAAGAGCGCTCATGGACCTTCAGCCCTTCGGCGACGATATCGCCGACCGACATTCGCGGGCTGAGCGACCCGTAGGGATCCTGGAAAACCACCTGCAGCTGGTTGCGCAACGGCCGCATCTCGCTGAACGAATAGCCGGCTATATCCTTGCCGACGAAGGCAATTCGCCCTTGCGAGGAAATCAGCCGGGTGAGCGCCAGGCCAAGCGTGGTCTTGCCGGAACCGGATTCGCCGACGACACCGAGCGTCTGCCCGGCACGCAGCGAAAGATCGATGCCGTCGACCGCCTTCACGTGATCGACGACGCGGCGCATCAGCCCTGCTTTGATCGGGAACCAGACGCGAATGTCGGAACCTTCCATCACCATCGGCTTTGCGGGATCGGCAAGCGGCGGCTCGCCGCGTGGTTCGGAGGCGAGGAGGTGGCGGGTATACTCGTGCTTCGGATTGGCGAAGACGTCCTCGACCGTTCCGGTTTCGACGATCCTGCCCTTGGTCATGACGCAGACGCGATCGGCAAATTTACGCACGATGCCGAGGTCATGGGTGATGAACAGCATCGACATGCCGTGCACGGCCTTCAACTGCCGGAGCAATTCGAGGATTTGCGCCTGGACGGTGACATCGAGGGCGGTGGTCGGCTCGTCGGCGATCAGCAATTCCGGCCGGTTGGCGAGCGCCATTGCGATCATGACGCGCTGGCGCTGGCCGCCGGAGAGCTCGTGCGGATAGGCCTTCAAGCGCTTCTCAGGCTCGCGGATGCCGACCTGGTTCAACAGTTCCAGTATGCGCTGGCGCGCCGGCTGGCCGGTGAGGCCCTGGTGCAGCGCCAGGATCTCGGCGATCTGCTTCTCGATCGAATGAAGCGGATTGAGCGAGGTCATCGGCTCCTGGAAGATCATGGTGATGTCGTTGCCGCGCACTTCGCGCAACGCCCGTTCCGACGCTTTCAGAAGGTTCTTGCCCTTGAACAGGATCTCGCCGGAGGGATGGCTTGCCGAGGGATAGGGCAAAAGCCGCAGGATCGAGTTGGCCGAGACCGACTTGCCGGAACCGGATTCGCCGACCAGCGCCACGACCTCACCCTTGGCGATATCGAAGGAGATGTGATCGACAGCAAGCGAGGTCTCGCCGCCCTGATGAAAGGCAACAGAGAGATCGCGGACGGAAAGGAGCGGTTCTGTCATGTCACTCATTGAAACGTCTTCCTCGGGTCGAAGGCATCGCGCACGGCTTCGCCGATGAAGATCAGCAGGGAAAGCATGATCGACATGGCGAAGAAGGCCGTCAGCCCGAGCCACGGCGCCTGCAGGTTGCTTTTGCCCTGAGCGATCATTTCACCGAGCGAAGGGGAGCCAGGCGGCATGCCGAAGCCGAGGAAGTCGAGCGAGGTCAGGGTGGTGATCGAGCCTGAGAGGATGAAGGGCAGGAAGGTCAGCGTCGCGACCATGGCGTTCGGCAGCAGGTGGCGCCACATGATGGTGCGATTGTTGACGCCGAGCGCGCGGGCGGCGCGGACATATTCGAAATTGCGGGCACGCAGGAATTCGGCTCGCACGATGCCGACGAAGCCGACCCAGGAAAAGAGCAGCATGATGCCGAGCAGCACGAAGAAGCCGGGCGGCAGCAGGGCCGCGATGATCAGTAGGATGTAAAGCACCGGCATCGACGACCAGATTTCAATGAAACGCTGCAAAAGCAGATCGGTCCAGCCGCCGAAATAGCCCTGCACCGCACCCGCGGTCACGCCGATGATCGCCGAGCAGATGGTCAGCACCAGGCCGAAGAGCACCGAAATCCGGAAACCGTAGATGACGCGCGCCAGCACGTCGCGGGCCTGGTCGTCGGTGCCGAGCCAGTTGAGATTGCCCAGCGTGCAATCCGGATCGTTCACGGCCTGCGGATAGCCGGCGCAGCGCTCCTCCCTGGTCATCAGCCAGAAGGGGGCAGTCGGTGCCGAATGCGGAATGTTTGAGTTGACCGAGCGGTAGGAATAACGGATCGGCGGCCAGATCATCCAGCCATTGGCATTGATCTCATCCGATATCACCGAGGAACGGTAGTCGGTCTCGGCGAGGAAGCCGCCGAACTTCTCCTCGGGATAGTCAATGAGAACCGGCAAGAGGATCTCGCCCTTGTAGGAGGCGATGATCGGCCGGTCGTTGGCGAGGAACTCGGCAAACAGGCTGAGGACGAACAGCAGCAGAAACAGCCACAGCGCCCAGTAACCGCGGCCATTCGCCCGGAAATTCTGCCAGCGACGGATGTTGGTCGGCGACAGCAGGCCCTTGCGCGGCGGCTTGACGGGCGCTGCAACAGCAGGATTTGCGGCGGCGTCCATCAGACATCCCTCCGCTCGAAATCGATGCGCGGATCGATCCAGGTGTAGATCAAGTCGGAAACCAGGCTGACCGCGAGGCCGAGCAGCGAGAAGATGTAGAGCGTGGCAAAGACGATCGGGTAATCCCGATTGATGACCGAGAGATAGCCGAGACGGCCGAGGCCATCCAGCGAGAAGATGTTCTCGATCAGCAGCGAGCCGGTGAAGAAAGCCGAGATGAAGGCGCCGGGAAAACCAGCGATGATGATCAGCATGGCGTTGCGGAAGACATGACCGTAGAGCACCTGCCGCTGGTTCAGGCCCTTGGCGCGGGCAGTGACGACATATTGCTTCTTGATCTCCTCGATGAACGAGTTCTTGGTCAACAGCGTCGTCGTGGCGAAGGCCGACAGCGAAAGCGAGATCAGCGGCAAGGTGAGATGCCAGAAATAGTCGAGCGGCTTCTGCCACCAGGCCAGCTGGTCGAAATTATCGGAGACCAGGCCGCGCAGCGGAAACCAGTCGTAGAAGGAGCCGCCGGCAAAAAGCACGATCAGCAGAATGCCGAAGAGGAAGCTTGGTACGGCATAACCGACGACGATGACGCCGGACGTCCAGACATCGAAGGTCGATCCATCCTTGATCGCCTTGCGGATGCCGAGCGGGATGGAAATCGCATAGGAGAAGATCAGGATCCAGATGCCGAGCGAGATCGACACAGGCAGCTTCTCCTTGACGAGTTCGAGCACGGAGGTATTGCGGAAGAAGCTCTCGCCGAAATCGAAGCGGATGTAATTCCACATCATTTCGCCAAACCGCGTCAACGGCGGCTTGTCGAAGCCGAACTGCTTTTCGAGCTTGGCGATCAGTTCCGGATCGAGGCCCTGGGCGCCTCGATATTTAGAGCCTTCGTCGTTACCGCCGCCGCCGAGAAGATCGCCACCGCCGGACAGACGCTGGTCGGCACTGTCGGCCTGACCGGTCAATTGGGCGATCACCTGCTCGACGGGGCCGCCGGGGGCGAACTGAATGACGGTGAAGGAAATCGCCATGATCCCGATGATGGTCGGGATCATCAATAGCAGGCGGCGAAAGATATAGGCGCCCATCAGCCTTCAGCCTCCGGGAATGATTTTTCTGCCTGCCCGCCGTCCAGTCCAATGCCGCTCAATCCGTCAGCCTTCCGTTGCCGGCCCTGCCGACGTGTCGTGATTCGCTCGTGCCATTTGGAGCCCAGGACCCCTGTATTGCAAGCCCGCTCATTTTGCCGAGGTCGACCACCAGGCATCGGGGAAGCCAAGGCTGTAGGCCGGAAACTCGGCCGGATGCGTGACGGTGTTCCAATAGGCGATGTTGTAGGTATCACGGTAGAACAGCGGGATGACGTAGTGATTTGCAAGCAAGACCCGGTCCATGGCCTTGATCGCAGCGACCTGTTCGTCGCGGTTCGGCGCGAAGATAATCATGCGAATGAGCTCATCCACGGCCGGGTTGGCAATGCCGGCGTAGTTGCGAGAACCCTGCTGGTTGACCGAGCCGGATCCCCAATAGTCGGCTTGCTCATTGCCCGGATTCATCGTCTCCGCCCAGACATTCCAGATCATATCGTAATCAAAGCTGCGTTCGCGGTTGACAGCTTGCGAAGCGTCGACTGTCCGAACCCGCGCATCTATGCCGATTTTCTTGAGATTGCTGGCATAAGGCACCGCCCAGCGCTCCAACATGGCGCTCGACAACAGTATCTCGAAACTCATCGGCTGGCCGGTCTTGGTATTGACCATGCGATTGCCCTTTAGCTCCCAACCGGCTTCTTTCAGAAGAGCAATCGCCTTGCGGAGGTTGTCGCGGCTCTTCTGCGGATCGCCGCCGACGGGATTGGTGTACGGCGTTGTGAAGACCTCCGGGGGAATCTTGTCTTTCAGGCCTTGCAGTAATTCGAGCTCACGCCCCTGCGGCAGACCGGAGGAGGCGAGGTCGGTGTTCCAGAAATAGCTGTCGATGCGCTTGTAACTGTTAAAGGCAACGGTGCGGTTCAGCTCCTCGAAATCGAGGCCGTAGTTCAGCGCCTCGCGGACCCGCTCGTCCTTGAAGAGGTCACGCCGCATGTTGGGTACGAGCGCTTGCAGGATGCCGGTGGAGCGTAGCGGATTTGCAACCTCCTCTTTTTTGACGCGTCCTTCCTTGACTGCAGGAAAATCATATCCCGTCGCCCAGCGGGCAGCCGTAGTCTCCTGCCAATAGTCGCTATTGCCGGCGCGAAAGGCTTCGAACTCGACATCCCGATCACCGAAATAGGTGTAGATGACATTGCGGAAATTGTTCTGGCCGACATTCACATTGAGATCCTTGCCCCAATAGTCGTCACGCAGTTCATAACGGATCGTGGCGCCGGGCGAGAAGGAAGCAATCTTGTAAGGCCCGGAACCCATCACCGGCTCCAGAGTCGTCTTGGTAATGTCGCGCGGCTTGCCATCCGGTCCGGCCGCCTCCCACCAATGTTTCGGCACGATCATCAACTGGCCAAGAATGTTTGGCAGTTCGCGGTTGTTCTTCTCGTCGAAGATGAAGGTGACGTCCCGATCGCCGGTCTTTTCCGCCTTGACGACGTGATGGTAATAGTTACCGGCGAGGGGGTTCAATTCCTTGGTCTTGTCCAGGCTGAAGATGACGTCTTCGGGCGTTACCGGCTGACCATCTGCCCATTTCGCCTCCTTGCGCAGGCGAAATGTCGCGCTGGAGACGTCAACGGGATAGGATAGCCCCTCGGCAAGCAGACCGTAGGAGACCAGGAGTTCGTCATCTGCCGGCTTCATCAACGTGTCGTAGGCAAGCGACAGACCTATCGCTGTTTGGCCTTTTGCCAGCAGAGGGTTGAAGGTGTCGAAGGCGCCGCTTGCTGAAAGGCGCAGATCTCCGCCTTTCAGTGCATCAGGATTGACATAGTCGAAATGCGCAAAGCCCGGCTTGTACTTCATCTCGCTGATGACGGAGCTGCCGATCTTAAAGGGCTGGTCCTGACCCGTTGCCGTCATGGGCGCCAAGGCCCCCGCAAGCGATAGAAATACACCGATCTTCGACCACAGAGCCATTCACGCTTTCCCCTGATTATTGATGGGTTCGACAATACGAAAAATACCGGCGAAAAACAGGAGAGAGTTTGGTTTTTGCCGGGCACGCGAAAATTTGACCTGGCTCGGCCGCGTCAAGGTTGAAAGCGTCAGCGGGATCGGGCGAGCGCTGCGGCGATCCGTCACCGCCTGCGGCGATCCCCGCCAGCCAAATCATCGATTCACCAAAATCGCTTTTCACGATAGATTCGACGCAAATCACTTCGGCAGCGGTTCAAGGAAATAGTATGGCTTTCGGCTTCGCGCAGGCTTTCAGGAGATTCGGCAAACTGACGCTTGCCGGCGCAATCGGCGCAGGCCTTGCCGCCGGCGATGTCGGCGCTGAGCAGAAGACGCCAAGCCCAGGCAGCGCCAAAGGCCAGTTCGGCGCCGTCAGCATGCCGACCCAGGGGTCGGCGCAGCCGATCGGCTTTTACGCCAAGGGCTGCATGACCGGGGCGGTGGCGCTGCCGACCGACGGGCCGACCTGGGAGGCGATGCGGCTTTCGCGCAATCGCCGCTGGGGCAATCCGGCGATGATTTCGCTGCTCGAACGTCTTTCTGAGGACGGGGCCAAATATGCCGGCTGGCCGGGTATCCTCGTCGGCGATATTGCGCAGCCGCGCGGCGGGCCGATGTTCAACGGTCATGCCTCGCACCAGATCGGCCTCGATGCTGATGTCTGGTTTACGCCGATGCCGGCGCGCCGCATGACGGCCAAGGAGCGCGAGGACCTGCCCTTCACCACGATGCTGCAGAAGGACAAGTTCCTGACCGTCGACCCGAACGTATGGACGCAATCGCGGGCGCGGCTGCTGATGCTGGCGGCAAGCTATCCCGAGGTGCAACGCATATTCGTCAACCCGGCGATCAAGAAGAAGATGTGCGACACCTGGACGGGCGACCGCACCAATCTCGGCAAGCTTCGGCCGGAATACGGCCATGACTCGCATTTCCACATCCGCATCAAATGCCCGGCCGGTGCGGCCGGATGCACGCCGCAAGCCCCTGTTGCCGCCGGCGATGGCTGCGACAAGTCGCTCGCCTGGTGGTTCACGCCGGCCCCCTGGGCGCCGCCGAAACCGCCGAAGCCCGGCGCCAAACCGCCGAAGCCGCCGCGCGAGATGATGGTTTCGGACCTGCCGAAGGGCTGCGCCGCGGTGCTCGATGCCGCTGCCGTCGCCTCGATGCAGGCCGCCACCTATAGCGGAGCTTCCGCCGCAAGCGCGCTCACCGCCGCTCCGGCAGCAGAGCCGGCCGCCGATCCCGATGGGGCACTGCCGGATGTCGGGCCGGTTCCAAACGACAAGCCGGCGATACAATGAAGGGCGGCCCGAGACCGAGGCGCCGAGGGAGGGCGCGCTGTCTTTCAAATCGCAAATTCTTGGTATAGAAGCGGTCAAATCGATTGAATTGCTTGGGCGGAGATTGGGTTCATGGCCGGCGGCAAATGCCTTGCATTGATTGCGCATGACCAGAAGAAAGACGACATGGCGGATTTCGCCCGCGCTCACCGGGACATCCTCTCCCGCTGGAAGATCGTCGCCACCGGCACGACCGGCGGGCGGGTGCTCGACGCCGCCCCGGATCTCGACGTCACCAGGCTGAAAAGCGGACCGCTCGGCGGCGACCAGCAGATCGGCGCGCTGATTTCGACCGGCGAGGTCGACGCCCTGATCTTCTTCGTCGACCCCTTGACGCCGATGCCGCACGATGTCGACGTCAAGGCGCTGATGCGGCTGGCGATCTTTTACGATATTCCGATGGCGCTCAACCACGCGACCGCTATAAAACTTCTTCCCACACTCGAAGCCTGATCAGCACGGAACCGGCCATGCCAAAACCGAACAACAGCACCGCTCCGCTGCCTTTCCCGATCCTGATCGGCGATATCGGCGGCACGAATGCCCGCTTCTCCATCCTGACCGATGCCTATGCCGAGCCGAAGCAGTTTCCGAACGTGCGCACGGCGGATTTCGCGACGATCGACGAAGCGATCCAGCAAGGCGTGCTCGACAAAACAGCCGTGCAGCCGCGTTCGGCGATCCTTGCTGTCGCCGGCCCGATCAACGACGACGAGATCCCGCTGACCAATTGCGACTGGGTGGTGCGGCCAAAGACGATGATCGAGGGCCTCGGCATGGAGGACGTGCTCGTCGTCAACGATTTCGAGGCGCAGGCGCTGGCAGTCGCCGCCCTTTCGGATGAGAACCGCGAACGCATCGGCGACGCCACCGGCGACCTGATCGCCTCCCGCGTCGTGCTCGGACCGGGCACCGGTCTCGGCGTCGGCGGGCTGGTGCATGCCCAACACAGCTGGATCCCGGTTCCCGGCGAAGGCGGCCATGTCGATCTCGGACCGCGCAGCAAACGCGACTATCAAATCTTCCCCCATATCGAGACGATCGAAGGCCGCGTCTCCGCCGAGCAGATCCTCTGCGGGCGCGGCCTCGTCAACCTCTACCACGCCATCTGCGTGGTCGACGGCATCCAGCCGACGATGAAGGATCCGGCCGACATCACCTCGCACGCACTTGCCGGCAGCGACAAGGCGGCCGTTGAGACCGTCTCGCTGTTTGCCACCTATCTCGGCCGGGTGGCGGGCGACATGGCGATGGTTTTCATGGCGCGCGGCGGCGTCTATCTGTCCGGCGGCATCTCACAGAAGATCCTCCCGGCGTTGAAGAGGCCGGAATTCCGCATCGCCTTCGAGGACAAGGCGCCGCATACGGCGCTGCTTCGCACCATCCCGACCTATGTGGTGACGCATCCGCTGGCAGCGCTTGCCGGGCTTTCCTCCTATGCCCGCATGCCGGCGAATTTCGGCGTCTCGACGGAAGGCCGCCGCTGGCGGCGCTGACCCCGGCGCGCAGAGCAATAGAGCGCCCCTTTCGCGTCCTATCCGGACGCGCGGCGCTCTAGCCAAACCAGTCCCAACTCTTTATAGAGCCGGCAAAAGTACGCGTCGCCCCCGCGCCGCGTTTGGTCCGAGACAGGAAACCTCATTTTTGGAAGCGGCGGAAAGCAGAACGCAGAGCGTCAGCAGCGATACCGTAACCGGCATCCTGAAGCGCATCATCGCTGAAAACGGCCGCGATCATCTCTGGGGCTATGTCTTTGCGATTGCCTGCTTGATCGTGGTGGCGCTTTCGACGGCGTTTACCGCGTGGATCATGCGGGCGATCATCGACGAGGCCTTCGCCAACCGGCGCGCCGACGTCGTCTGGATCATCTGTCTTTCGATTTTCATCGCTTTCGTGCTGCGCGGTTTTGCCAGTTACGGCCAGGCGGTGACGCTTTCCAAAGTCGGCAACGATATCGTCGCGCGTTACCAGCGCCGGCTCTATTCGCATCTGATGACGCTTTCGGTCGGCTTCTTCAGCGAGGCCCGCTCTGCCCATATCGCCGCGCAGGTGAGCCAGAACGTCAGCGGCATCCGCGACGTGCTCAACTTGACGATCACCTCGACGGTGCGCGACCTGCTGACCTTCATTTCGCTGCTGGCCGTGATGATCCTCCAGGATCCGTTGCTCAGCCTTGCGGTGTTCATCATGGCCCCGCCGCTGCTTTATGCGCTGCGTTATGTTTCCAAGCGGCTGCGCTCGGCGACGCGCGAAGCCGTGCATTTGAACAGCCACGTTCTCGGCGCCATGCAGGAGACGATCCAGGGCATCGCCATCGTGAAAGCCTTCACGATGGAAGACGAACTGGAACGCAAGGTCACCAAGCTCATCAAGGGTGCCGAAAACAGGGCGAACCGGATTGCCCGGCTTTCCGAACGCACGTCTCCGCTGACAGAAAGTTTCGCGGGCTTTGCCGTCGCCAGCGTGCTGGCCTATGCCGCCTACCGCTCAATCTACTACAATGTGCCGCCCGGCGCCTTTTTCTCTTTCGTCACGGCGCTGCTGCTTGCCTATGACCCGGCCCGCCGGCTTGCCCGCCTGCAGGTGCAGATGGAGCGTGCCGTCGTCAATGCGCGGATGATCTATGAATTGCTCGACATGGAGCCGCGCCAGCGCGACCTGCCGGATGCCCAGCCGCTGACGGTGACGCAAGCCAGGATCGAATTCCGCAACGTTTCCTTCGGCTATGGCAGTGAGAGCGTGTTGAGCGGTGTGAGCTTCATCGCCGAGGGCGGCGCGACCACGGCGCTGGTCGGCCCTTCGGGGGCCGGCAAATCCACCGTCATCAACCTCATTCCGCGCTTCTACGATCCGCGCGAGGGCGAAATCCTGATCGACGGACAGGACATCGCCCACATCACCAAGAAGTCGCTGCGCCAGCAGCTCGCCTATGTCTCGCAGCAGCCCTACCTGTTCGAGGGCACGATCCGCGACAATATCCGCTATGGCCGGCCGGAAGCGACCGATGCCGAGGTGGAAGAAGCGGCCCGGCTTGCCTATGCGCATGATTTCATCTCAGCCCAGCCGCAGGGTTACGAGACGCCGGTCGGCGAAAACGGCGTGACGCTTTCCGGCGGCCAGCGCCAACGGCTGTCGATTGCGCGTGCCCTGGTGCGCAATGCGCCGATCCTGCTTCTCGACGAGGCGACCTCAGCCCTCGACACCGAATCCGAAGCGGCCGTGCAGAAGGCGCTCGACGAGGCGATGACCGGCCGTACCGTCGTCGTCATCGCCCACCGGCTTTCGACCGTGGTGCGCGCCGACAAGATCGTCGTCATGCAGCAGGGCCGCGTCGTCGAGGAAGGCAATCACGAGACGCTTGCGAAGGTCCGCGACGGTCTTTACGCTCGCCTCAACAATCTGCAGAGGCCTTCGGCCTCAGATTCAAACTGACCTGGTGAGCCTGACATGAGCGATGCTGCGATGAAACTGGTGGTGGTTGGCGCAGCCGGGCGCATGGGGCAGACGCTGATCCGGCTCATCCATTCCATTGAGGGCGCCACACTCCATGCCGCAGTCGAGCGCAGCGGTTCGCCCTTTATCGGCAAGGATGCCGGCGAGATCGCCGGTCTCGGCCCGACCGGTGTCATTATCGGCGACGATCCGCTCAATGCCTTTCTGGATGCCGAAGGCGTGCTCGACTTCACCTCGCCTGCCGCAACAACGGAATTCTGCGGCCTCGCCGCTCAGGCCCGCATCGTCCATGTCGTCGGCACGACCGGCTGTTCGGCTGAAGACAATGCCAAGATCGCCGCCGCCGCCCGCCATGCCCGTATCGTCAAATCAGGCAATATGAGCCTCGGGGTCAATCTGCTCAGCGTGCTCGCCGAGCAGGCCGCGCGTGCGCTCGAGCCTGATGACTGGGATATCGAGATCCTGGAAATGCACCACAAGCACAAGGTGGATGCGCCTTCCGGCACCGCCCTTCTGTTCGGCGAGGCCGCAGCAAAGGGGCGCGGCATCGATCTTGCCGCAAAATCCGTGCGTGTGCGCGACGGCCATACCGGCGCCCGGCAAGCCGGCACGATCGGCTTTGCGACGCTGCGCGGCGGCTCCGTCATCGGCGAGCATTCGGTGCTGTTCGCCGGTGAAGGCGAAATCGTCACCCTGTCGCACAGCGCAGCCGACCGCTCGATCTTTGCGCGCGGCGCCATCAAGGCCGCACTCTGGGCGCGCGACAAGAAGCCGGGTCTCTATTCCATGCTCGACGTGCTCGGGCTTTCTTCTTCATAACGATATTGCGGAGGCAAATTCATGAGTGGTACCCTCGTCCTCGTTCGCCACGGCCAGAGCGACTGGAACCTGAAGAATCTCTTCACCGGCTGGAAGGATCCCGATCTGACGGCGCTCGGCATCGAGGAGGCCAATGCCGGCGGCAAGGCGCTTGCCGAATACGGGATCAAATTCGACGTCGCCTACACCTCGGTGTTGGTGCGCGCGCAGCACACGCTGAAGCTCATCCTCGACAAGGTCGGCCAGCCCGATCTGCCAACGATCCGCGACCAGGCGCTGAACGAGCGCGACTATGGCGATCTCTCCGGTCTCAACAAAGACGATGCTCGCGCCAAATGGGGCGAGGAACAGGTGCATATCTGGCGCCGCTCTTATGACGTGCCGCCGCCCGGGGGCGAGAGCCTGCGCGATACCGGCGCCCGCGTCTGGCCCTACTACCTCACAGAAATCCTGCCGCGCGTGCTCAACGGCGAGAAGGTGCTGGTTGCCGCACACGGCAATTCGCTGCGCTCGCTTGTCATGGTGCTCGACAAGCTCAGCAAAGAAGGCGTGCTTGCCCTCAATCTCGCGACCGGCGTTCCCATGGTCTACAAGCTGAAGGCGGATTCCACCGTCGCGTCGAAGGAAGTGCTCGGCGATATGTCCGGCGCACACTGAATTCTGACGTCCGTGCCAGCCGGAGTCGGCTGGCACCTCATGTCTCAATTCTCGATGGTGAACTGCACCCGGTCGGCTGCGAACCGGCTGATCGAATATTGCACCGGCACGCCATCGAGATCAGTGTTCATCGCCTTTGCGATCAGCAGGATCGCGCCGGGGGTGAGTTCGAGGTCGGCCATATCGGCTGCATTCGCATGGGCGGCCGTCACCTCGGTCGTTGCACGGACATAGTCCGACAGGCCGAGCTCGGCGAAAGCCTTGGTGATCGATTCGTGCTTGCGGTAGGCCTCGCCGATCCCGGCAAAACGCCCGGCAGGAAACCAGCTCGTCGCCTTTGAAACCGGCCGCCTGTCGGCATGGCGCAATGTTTCCAGCCGGATCACCTGCCCCCCTGGCTTGATATTCAGCCAGCGGGCGACCTCGGCGCTGGCCTCCTCCTTCACCTCGTCGAGCAGAAGGCCGCGCATCTCGCGCGCCTGATCGCCGATGCCGGCGGTAAATCGCGTGCGCCGGGTAATCGGGAAATTCAGCCGCTCCTTGCGCTCGATCAGCGTGCCGCGACCTTGTACCGCACGGACGATCCCTTCCTGCGCCAAGGCCGCCAAAGCGCTCCGCACCGTATGCCGGTTGACGCCGAATTGCAGCGCCAGGACCGTCTCCGGCGGCACCATTCCGGTCTCGTCATAGGTACCCGTGCTGATTGTCTCACGGATCCGGTCGGCGATCTGGCGCCAGAGCGCCACACCAGTCTGCCTTTGCACCTGCTTTAATCCTGGCATTCCGCCCCCGTTCCCACGTCCGATGTCACACGCTTGTCACCACATCGATTTAAGCGTAGGTATATCTTGTATGGTTGTCTATATCAATAGACATTTTAGGAAGCGATAATGATATCAGCGGATAGGACAGGCGCAACGCCACAGACGGCATCCGGGCGCAAACGCGCCGCCGATCTGCTGGCGCGCGCGGAACTGAGCGAACTCTCGGCGGTCTGGAACGCGTTGCCGGAAAAGCCCGCGGCACATCCGGTGCGCGGACCGGAGACCGGGTTGGTGATGGTCCGCGGCCGCATCGGCGGCGGCGGCGCTCCCTTCAATCTTGGCGAGGTCACAGTGACCCGGGCCACGGTCCGGCTCGTCTCCGGGGCGATCGGCCATGCCCAGGCGCTGGGCACCGACCGTGAGAAGGCCCGGCTGGCGGCGATCTTCGACGCGCTCTGGCAGGAGGAGGCGACGAAGGATTTTGTCGAACAGGCACTGCTTTTGCCCGTCGCCGAACGGATCGCCGATGCCGAACGCCGCAAGGCGGACGAGACGGCAGCGACCCGCGTCGATTTCTTCACCATGGTGCGGGGAGACAACTGATGGGGCTGAAGACAGAAGCCCTCACAGGTGGCTTTGCCGACCCGGTCTTCCACGCCCAGAGCGTCTTCAAGATGCTGATGGACGGCATGGCTCGCCCCGGCACGATCCAGACCGTCCGGCCCGATGTCGCGCCGCCTGTGCCGTTCGGTATTGGCGCCGGCACGATCGCGCTGACGCTTTGCGACCACGACACGCCTGTCTGGCTGTCCCAGGGACTGGCGAAATCGGCCGTGCCGGAGTGGCTCGGCTTCCACACCGGCGCGCCGCTGACCGGTGAAAAGGCTGAGGCCCGCTTCGCCTTCACGGAGGCCGGCACCGCGCTTTGCTCCTTCGGCCTGTTTGCATCGGGCACGCAGGAATATCCCGACCGCTCGACGACTGTTGTCATCGAGCTCGCCGATCTCGAGGGTGGACGCAGGCTGGCGCTGATGGGGCCCGGTATCCAGACTGTGACGGAAATCGCGCCTGTCGGGCTGCCGGAGACCTTCCTGCGGCTCTGGACCGAGAACCGCGCGCTCTTCCCGCGCGGCATCGACGTCGTGCTGACGTCGGCCGAGCGTTTCCTCTGCCTGCCGCGCACCACCAAGATCACAGCAACGGAGATCTGAGCTCATGTATGTTGCCGTCAAGGGTGGCGAGGCCGCCATCGCCAATGCCCACCGCCTACTGGCCGACCGCCGCCGCGGCGACCGTTCGTTGCCCGCGATCGGCATCGAACAGATCGTGGCGCAGCTGGCGCTCGCCGTCGACCGGGTGATGGCCGAGGCCTCGCTTTTCGACCGCACACTCGCAGCGCTTGCCGTCCGCCAGTCGCGCGGCGACATGATCGAGGCGATCTTCCTGCTGCGCGCCTACCGCACGACGCTGCCGCGTTTCGGCTATTCCAAGCCGCTTGACACGGCTGATATGACGATCGAACGCCGCATCTCGGCGACCTACAAGGATCTGCCGGGCGGCCAGCTTCTTGGGCCCACCTTCGATTATACCCACCGGCTGCTCGATCCGTCGCTGCTTTCCGACGAGGCGGTCGAGACGCCTGCCCAGCGCACAGCCGAGACCGGCCGCGTCATGCGCGTCTCCGAGATCCTCGGCGAGGAGGGGCTGATCGAGGCCGACGGCGACATGCCTGAGGATCACGAGATCGGCGACCTGACCCGCGAGCCGATGGAATTTCCGATGACCCGCGATCTGCGCCTGCAGGCGCTCGCCCGCGGCGACGAAGGTTTTCTGCTGGCGCTCGGTTATTCCACCCAGCGCGGCTACGGCCGCAACCACCCCTTCACCGGCGAGATCCGTATCGGCGAGGTCGAGGTGGAATTCGACGTGCCGGAACTCGGTTTTGCCGTCTCGCTGGGCACGATCCAGATCACCGAGTGCCAGATGGTCAACCAGTTCAAGGGTTCGGCGAAGGCACCCCCGCAATTTACCCGCGGCTACGGCCTGGTCTTCGGCCAGAGCGAGCGCAAGGCGATGGCGATGTCGCTGGTCGACAGGGCGCTTCGTGCCGAAGAGCTCGGCGAGGATATCACCGCCCCGGCACAGGACGAGGAATTCGTCATCTCGCACTCCGACAACGTCCAGGCGACCGGCTTCGTCGAGCACCTGAAGCTTCCGCATTATGTGGACTTCCAGGCCGAACTCGATCTCGTCCGCCGCATGCGTCGCGAATTCGAAGCCGCCCGCAACGCTGGCGAAGACATGAAGGAGGCCGCCGAATGAGCGATCTGGCCAGCTACAACTTCGCCTATCTCGACGAACAGACCAAACGGATGATCCGCCGCGCCATCCTGAAAGCGATCGCCATTCCCGGCTATCAGGTGCCTTTCGCTTCGCGCGAAATGCCGATGCCTTACGGCTGGGGCACCGGTGGCGTGCAGGTGACGGCCTCGATCATCGGACCGGATGACGTGCTGAAGGTCATCGACCAGGGTGCCGACGACACGACCAACGCCGTTTCCATTCGCGCTTTTTTCCAGAAGGTCGCCAATGTCGCGGTGACGACGCGCACAGGCGAGGCGACGATCATCCAGACGCGCCACCGCATTCCGGAAGAGAAGCTCGGGCCCGGCCAGGTGCTCGTTTACCAGGTGCCTATCCCCGAGCCGCTGCGTTTCCTCGAACCGCGCGAGACCGAGACGCGCAAGATGCATGCTCTCGAGGAATACGGCCTGATGCATGTGAAGCTCTACGAGGATATCGCCCATAACGGCCGCATCTCCAAGACCTATGCCTATCCGGTGAAGGTACACGGCCGTTACGTCATGGACCCGTCGCCGACGCCGAAATTCGACAATCCGAAGATGCATATGTCGGACGCGCTGCAGCTTTTCGGCGCGGGACGCGAGAAGCGCATCTATGCGGTTCCGCCCTATACCGACGTCGTCAGCCTGGATTTCGATGACTATCCCTTCGACATCCAGCGCTTCGACAAGCCCTGCGCCCTTTGCGGTGCCGAGGATGTCTATCTGGACGAGGTGGTTCTCGACGACAAGGGCGGGCGCATGTTCGTCTGCTCCGACACCGATCACTGCGAAGACCGCCGCGCCCATGGGCATGCCGGCGAGATGTTGGCCCGGGAGGCTGCAGAATGAGCGATATCCCGCTTCTCAAAGTCCATGACGTTTCGAAATTTTACGGCAACCGGATCGGCTGCCGCGACGTCTCCTTCGATCTCTGGCCGGGCGAAGTGCTCGCCATCGTCGGCGAGTCCGGCTCCGGCAAGACGACACTGCTGAACTGCCTCTCCACCCGGCTGCTGCCGAGCACTGGCAGCGTCGAATACCACATGCGCGACGGCAGCTACCGCGACCTCTACCGCATGAACGAGGCCGAGCGGCGTTTCCTGATGCGCACCGACTGGGGCTTCGTGCACCAGAATCCGGCCGACGGCCTGCGCATGACCGTCTCCGCCGGCGCCAATGTCGGCGAACGGCTGATGGCGATCGGCGACCGGCACTATGGCACGATCCGCGCTTCGGCGATCGATTGGCTGGAGCGCGTCGAGATCGACGCCGACCGCATCGACGACCAGCCGCGCGCCTTTTCCGGCGGCATGCGCCAGCGCCTGCAGATCGCCCGCAACCTCGTCACCGGCCCGCGCCTCGTCTTCATGGACGAACCCACGGGCGGCCTCGACGTCTCGGTGCAGGCACGCCTGCTCGATCTGGTGCGCGGCCTCGTTAACGATCTCGGCCTGTCGGCGATCATCGTCACCCACGATCTCGCCGTCGCCCGCCTGCTCTCACACCGGATGATGGTGATGAAGGACGGCTACGTCATCGAACACGGGCTCACCGACCGGGTGCTCGACGACCCGCGCGAACCCTACACGCAACTGCTCGTCTCCTCGATCCTGCAGGTCTGAGCAATTCAAGACTTTACAGCGTCCTTGCGCGTCTTTTCAGGGCCCGGCGCTGTAAATCCGAAACCAGGAAAGAAGACATCATGCCAACGCCCCTCGTCGTTTCCGAAGTCTCGAAAAGCTTCACCATGCACCTGCGCGACGGCATCAGGCTGCCCGTCGTTTCCAATGTCGCCTTCTCGGTCGCCTCAGGCGAATGCGTCGTGCTCGGCGGCCCATCGGGCGTCGGCAAGAGCTCGCTGCTCAAGATGATCTACGGCAATTATGCCGTCGACACTGGCCAGATCCTCATACGCCACGACGGGCGCATCGTCGACCTCGCCGCCGCCGATCCGCGCACCGTGCTCAACGTGCGGCGCCACACGCTCGGCTATGTCAGCCAGTTCCTGCGCACAGTACCGCGCGTCGCGGCGGTCGATGTGGTTGCCGAACCGCTTGTGGAGCGCGGCGAAGACGCCGCCACGGCACGGGAAAAGGCGGGCGCCCTGCTTGCCAGGCTCAACCTGCCGGAAGCGCTCTGGCAACTTCCACCCGCCACCTTCTCCGGCGGCGAGCAGCAGCGCGTCAACATCGCCCGCGGCTTCATCACCGAGCACACGATCCTGCTTCTCGACGAACCCACAGCCTCGCTCGATGCCAAAAACCGTGCCGTCGTCGTCGGCATGATCGAGGAGAAGAAGAAGGCGGGTGTCGCGCTTCTCGGCATTTTCCACGACGAGGAAGTGCGCGAGGCGGTCGCCGACCGCATCCTCGACGTCCAGCTGTTCTCGCCTGGAAAGATCGCCGCATGAGCCGCAAGCTTGGCATCGAGCCCTATGTGCATGAGACGGCATCCGTCAGCGATTCCACCTTCGGGCGCTATACGGAGGTCTCCGAGCGCTGCCGCATCAGCGAGGCCACGTTCGGCGACTATTCCTACATCATGCAGGATGGCTCAGTCTGGTGCGCAACGATCGGCAAGTTCGTCAATATTGCCGCCGCCGTGCGCATCAACGCCACCAATCATCCGACCTGGCGGGCGACGCTGCATCATTTCACCTATCGTGCCGCCGACTACTGGCCGGACGGCGACATGGAAACCGATTTCTTCGCCTGGCGGCGGGCAAACCGCGTGACGATCGGCAACGATGTCTGGATCGGCCATGGGGCGACCATCCTGCCCGGCGTCACCGTCGGCAACGGCGCGGTGATCGGCGCCGGTGCGGTGGTATCGAAGGATGTCGCTCCCTACGCGATCGTCGGCGGCGTGCCGGCCAAACCAATCCGCGAACGCTTTCCAAGAGAGATCGGCGAACGGATGGACAGGCTTTCCTGGTGGGATTGGGAGCACGACCGGCTGCGCCAGGCGCTGCAGGATTTCCGCAACCTGAGCGCGGAAGATTTCCTGTTCCGCTACGGTGGTTAAACCGCCGATATAGATGCGCAACAAGCGCGGGGATATGTGACAGGACTTACACAAATATGACATGGGAGGTTCATCAAGCGGGACTAATGCGATGCTGACCAAGGCCTGGAGTGCAAAGGGAAAGCATGATGTTCGAGCTGAAGAATGTCACACGTCGTTTCGGAAAAAAGCTCGCCGTCGATTCCGTCACGCTCGACATTCCTCAGGGCCAGATGGTCGGCATCATCGGCCGATCCGGCGCCGGCAAGTCGACGCTCTTGCGCATGATCAACCGGCTGCAGGAACCGAGCTCCGGCTCCATTCATTTCGCCGGCGTCGAGGTCTCCGGGCTTCGCGGCCGGGCGTTGCGCAACTGGCAACGCGATTGCGCGATGATCTTCCAGCAGTTCAACCTGGTGCCGCGCCTCGACGTTCTGACCAATGTCATGCTCGGCCGCCTCAACCACCGCTCGACGCTTCTGAGCCTGCTCAACATCTTCACCCGCGAGGAACGTGTGCATGCCATCGCTGCGCTCGAACGCCTCGGCATCGAGCAGACGGCGTTGCAGGCATCCGGCACGCTTTCCGGCGGCCAGCAGCAGCGCGTGGCGATTGCGCGAGCGCTGATGCAGAACCCGAAGATGGTTCTCGCCGACGAGCCGATCGCCTCGCTCGATCCGCTGAATGCCAAGATCGTCATGGATGCGCTGCGCGATATCAACGAGCGCGAGGGCATCACCGTCATCACCAACCTTCACACGCTCGACACCGCCCGCAACTATTGTGAGCGCATCGTCGGCATGGCCAGCGGCCGCGTCGTCTTCGACGGCAAGGCCTCGGAACTGACCGCCGAGGCAGTGAAGGCAATCTACGGAACGGACAAGGATGGCGCCGGCATCGACGAAACGATGACCTCGACATCCATCAATATCGCTCCCGAGCGGGCAGACAATCAATCCGCCGGCGCCCAACCGCTGGCGCTGGCCGGTCTCTGAGCGAGGCGGCCGCGATCGCGCGCCCGCGTCAAGGGCACACTTCTTCGTAACGGAAGACCGGGGGCACCGGTCAATAGGAGAGACACATGTTGAAGAAAGCACTCTTTGCGGCAACGGCGCTCTTCGCGCTCGCCGGCGCCGCCAACGCGGCAGATCTCAAGGAATTCCGCATCGGCATTCTCGGCGGCGAAAACGAAACCGACCGCCTGCGCAACTATGCCTGCCTTGCCGACCACCTGAAGCAGGAATTCGGCTTCGAGAAGGTGTCGCTGTTCCCCGCCGCCGACTATGACGGCGTTATCCAGGGCCTGCTCGGCGGCACGCTCGACTTCGCCGAACTCGGCGCTTCCGGCTACGCAGCCATTTACATCAAGGACGAGAAAGCTGTTACGCCGATCCTGACGACGCAGCAGAAGGACGGCTCGACGGGTTACTACTCGGTCGGTCTCGCCCTGAAGTCCTCCGGCATTAAGAACATCAAGGACGCCAAGGGCAAGAGGCTCGGCTACGCCGATCCAGATTCCACCTCCGGCTATCTCGTGCCGCTGACGCAGATCCCCAAGGACACGGGCATGCCGAACGACAAGTTCTTCGCCTCGACGCAGTTCAACGGCGGCCACGAGAACAACCTGCTTGCCGCTTATGACGGCAAGGTCGACGTTGCCGTCGACGACTCGTCGGGCATCGGCGAATTCAAGGACGGCTACACCTCCGGCACCTTCCGCAAGGAAGTCGACAAGGGCGCCGTCGATCCGAACAAGCTGGTTGAAGTATGGCGTTCGCCGCTGATCCCGAACGGCCCCCTCGTCGTTCGCAACGCCCTCGGCCAGGACTGGCAGACGAAGCTTGCAGCCTTCTTCACGGCTCTGCCGGAGAAGGATCACAAGTGCTTCGCGGCTGTCGAAGGCGGCGACTACAAGGGTTACGCCCCGGTCAAGCACGACTTCTACAACGCCGTCGTCGAAGTCCGCAAAGCTGCCATCGGCGGCTGATCGGTTTCTGGAATGCGGGGCGGCCGGAAACGGCCGCCCTTTATCTTTGATCGGGCGAGGCGTCCATGACTATTGCCGATACACAGCCGCACATGCAGAGCACGCAGGAGATCGGCACCGCCTGGGAGCGGATGGTCGCCAAGCGC
Source organism: Rhizobium sp. NZLR1b (assembly GCF_019685155.1). Classification (NCBI taxonomy): domain Bacteria; kingdom Pseudomonadati; phylum Pseudomonadota; class Alphaproteobacteria; order Hyphomicrobiales; family Rhizobiaceae; genus Rhizobium; species Rhizobium sp. NZLR1b. The sequence goes on along the minus strand of NZ_JABDWC010000011.1, from coordinate 113,300 downwards.
CGCTTCTACACTATCCTCGGCCTGGTTATCTTGATTGCGGCCTTCGTCAGTTCCGTCCGCTTCGCCGACGAGAGCAATGCCGGCCATTTCTTCGACCGCCTGCCGCATATCTTCGACTTCCTGAGCTGGCTCATCCCCAGGGACTGGAACGATGTCTGGCGTGCGCTGTTCGACATTGCGAGCGTCAACGACAAGGGCGGCGAGGAATTCAATTTCGACAAGGGCCGCGTCTACGTCTGGGGCGCTTTCTACATCCCCGAATATTTCGAGCTGATGATCGTCACGATCAACGTGGCGCTGATCTCGACGATCGTCGCTTTTGTCTTTGCCGTTCCCTTGAGCTTCTTTGCCGCCCGCAACCTGACCAGTTCATGGCCGCTGCGCATCGTCGCCAAGCGCCTGATGGAATTTTTGCGCGCCTTCCCTGAGATCGTTATCGCCGGCCTGTTTTCCGCGATCCTGTCGATCGGGCCGGTGGCTGCCATCATCGCCATCACCCTGCACACGATCGGCGCGCTCGGTAAACTCTTCTACGAAGTGGCCGAGAATATCGACATGAAACCCGATGAGGGCATGAAAGCCGTCGGCGCCAACTGGTGGGAGCGCGTCCGCTTCGCCGCTCTGCCGCAAGTGCTGCCGAATTTCACCTCCTATGCGCTCTTACGCCTCGAGATCAACGTGCGCGCCTCGACCATCATCGGCGCCGTCGGCGGCGGCGGCATCGGCGAGGAGTTGAAGCTTTCGATCTCGCGCGGCTTCGGCGCCAAGACGATGGCGCTCGTTCTGCTGCTGTTCGTGACGATCGTCGCCGTCGACCAATTCTCCGCATGGCTGCGCCGCCGCCTCGTCGGCGAGCACGCCTTCCTTCTGCAACATTGAGGCCGCCATGACGGTGATCGACGCAAACCGCATGCATGAGATAGAAACGCGCTATCCGGAATATTTCCACCGGTCGTTCCGCCAGCGTTTCGGCGGGCTGATGATCCTGATCGCGACGCTGCTCTATGGCCTCTATGCCGTCTGGTTCTTCGACCTGCCTAAGCTTTTCGCCGAAGCCCATTGGGAGCGCGTCGGCATCTATCTCAGCCAATGGGTGAGCTACGACGTTCAGCCGGAATTCCGCATCGGGGATGACGGTTCGATCGATATCCGCTATCCACGCTTCTCGCCTCTCGGCGACAATCCGCATCCGGACTGGTTGGTCAACAATCCCGATGGCAGCATCACGGTTTCGATCAGCGGCACCAGCCGCACCGTCACCGTCTCGAAGAGCGAGACGATCGTCACCGCGCATGGCATCAGCGTTCCCGTCGAGGTTTCGAGCGGTGCGCCGAAAGTTGTCGGGCCGGTGCCCGGCTGGATGACCGTCTATGACGACAATGTGCTCGCCGATCTCGGCTTTGCCGGCGACGTCAGCATTTCCGTCGACCGGGTGAAGATCCGCAAGCGTTTCATCGGCTGGGCGAATTTCATCTTCGACACGCAATCGTCCTTCTTCGACAAGCCGGTCGGCGAGGTCGTCAGTCTCATCGTTTCCGGCCCGCGCATCAAGCCCGACCAGTCCAACCTGGCGCTCGCCTTCGACGACATTTGGAACAACAGCGAATGGCAGCACGGCGATGTCTGGACCAAGCTTTTCCAGACGATCGTCATGGCATTCCTCGGAACGCTGCTCGGCTCGCTCACAGCCTTCCCGCTGGCCTTCCTGGCGGCGCGCAACATCACGCCGAACCGGCTGCTCAATCAGATCCTGAAGCGCTTTTTCGATTTCCTGCGCTCGGTCGACATGCTGATCTGGGCGCTGTTCCTGACGCGCGCCTTCGGGCCTGGCCCGCTTGCCGGCAGCGGCGCGATCTTCCTCACCGAGACCGGCACGCTCGGCAAGCTCTATTCCGAAGGGCTGGAGAATATCGACAACAAGCCACGGGAAGGCATCAAATCGACCGGCGCTCAGACCGTGCTCGTCCATCGTTACGGCATTATGCCGCAGATCGTTCCCGTCATCGTCAGCCAGACGCTCTACCAATGGGAATCGAACGTGCGCGGCGCGACCATCATCGGCGCCGTCGGCGCGGGCGGCATCGGCCTCAAATTGTGGGAGGCCATGCGCACCAACGCCAACTGGGAAAACGTCGCCTACATGGTCATCCTGATCCTGATCGTCGTGTTCATTTTCGACGCCGCCTCGAACGCGCTGCGCCACCGGCTGATGGGCACGAAAACCCACTGATATATCCGCTCCAAAGGCCGTGGCGGCGCTGCCGCCATCATCATTCTGTCACGGAAATCTTTTAGCCGGGAGCCTGCTTGCGGTTCGCCGCCAAATCACTGCACATTGCGCTCCCCCGTTTCGATGATCCTCAGGATAAAAGCCCTTGCGCTATGCTCTCTATTTCTCGCCGCCGAAGGACGATCCCCTGACCGGCGAGGCGTCGCTCTGGCTCGGCCGCGATGCGTTCACCGGCGAGACCTATTCTGCGTCAGAACATGAGAGACTGGGTGCGGCGGAGCAGTTCGAGCTGACCGCGGATCCTCGCCGCTACGGCTTTCACGCGACGATGAAGGCGCCGTTTTCGCTCGCCGCCTGGGTCACCGAGAAGGATCTCATGGCCGTTGCCGAGGATTTTGCCGCGCGCACTGAAGCTTTCGAGATTCCTGAACTCGTGCTGGGCCAGCTCGGTCGTTTTTTTGCCCTCGTTCCCGGTTCTCTTCATCAACCTCTTCAGGATTTCGCCGCGAAGGTGGTAAGGTCCTTCGAACCGTTCCGCGCAACGCTTTCCGAGGCCGATATGGCGCGGCGCAACCCGGAGAAGCTCAGCGACAGCCAGCGCACCCATCTGCAGCGCTGGGGTTATCCTTATGTGATGGAGGATTTCGGCTTCCACATGACACTCACCGGCCAGGTGCCCGAGACACGCGCCGCAGTGATGAAAGCGATCCTGACCGAGCGTTTTGCCGATTTCACCGGTCGGCCGCTTACGATTTCGGGCCTTGCCGTCTTCACCGAAGAAACGCGCGGCGCCCCGTTTAAAGTTCATTCCTGGCTGCCGCTTGCCGGCGCCAAAAGCTGAAAGACCAGACGAGATGAGCAAAGAGACCGTGTTTTCCAACGCCCGCATCGTTCTTGAGGATGACATCCTCTCCGGATCGATTCTCATTCGCGACGGCAAGATCGCCGACATTTCCGAAGGCAACTCGGTAGCCGGCGAAGATTTCGAGGGCGACTACGTCATTCCCGGCCTCGTCGAGCTGCATACCGATCATCTTGAAGGCCATTATCAGCCGCGTCCCGGCATTCGCTGGAACAAGACCGCCGCAATCCAGGCGCATGATGCCCAGATCGTCACTTCAGGCATCACCACGGTGTTCGACTGCCTGCGCATGGGCGCGGACGAGGACGGCGGCTTCGAACATGGCGAGATGCGCGAGATGGCCGACGCCATCCAGTCGGCGGAGAAGGAAGGCCGGCTGCGCGCCGAGCACCTGATCCACCTGCGCTGCGAGGTCTCGGCCGACAATGTGCTCGAACATTTCGCCGATTTCGAAAACGATCGGCATGTGCGGCTGGTCTCGCTGATGGATCATGCGCCCGGCCAGCGTCAATTCCAGACGATGGATCAATATATCTTCTACTATCAGAAGAAGCGCGGCCTGAGCGACGAGGTCTTCGCGCGTTTCGTCGCTAAGCGCCAGGCGGAATCGGCGCGCAACTCGACGCCGCATCGCAACGCCATCGCCAAGGTCTGCGCCGAACGCGGCATCACCGTGGCAAGCCACGACGACGCGACGCTCTCCCATGTCGGCGAGGCGATCGACAACGGCGTGCGGCTTGCCGAATTCCCGACCAGCTTCGACGCAGCCCGCGCCTCGCACGGTCACGGCATGAGCGTGCTGATGGGCGCGCCGAACATCGTGCGCGGCAAATCCCATTCCGGCAATATCGCTGCCCGCGACCTTGCCGAGATGGGCGTGCTCGACGTGCTTTCCTCCGATTACGTGCCGCTCAGCCTGCTGCATGCACCCTTCATCCTCGCCGATGAAGTCGAGAGCATTGCCCTGCCGAAGGCGATCGCCATGGTGACGTCGACGCCCGCCCGCACCGTCAGCCTCGACGATCGCGGCCGGATCGCCACCGGACTGCGCGCCGATCTCGTCCGCGTCCACCGTTCGCATGGCGTGCCGGTGACACGCTCCGTCTGGCGCCAGGGACGCCGTGTCGCATGAGCCCTTACGAACCCCATCCAGGAGCCGGAGCCGAGCGCGGCATCATGGTCGTCGTCGTCGGGCCGAGCGGCGCCGGCAAGGACACGCTGATGAACCTCGCCGCGCGGCATTTCGCCGGCCGCGCCGACGTACATTTCACCCGCCGCGTCATCACCCGCCACCGCGACGCCGGCGGCGAAGACCATCTTTCCGTCTCCCTCGAAGGGTTTGCCGCGATGGAGCAGTCGGGCTCCTTCGCCGTCTGGTGGGAGGCGCATGGCTTGAAATATGGTATTCCGGCCGAGGTCTCGGTGGCATTGTCGCGCGGCCATGTCGTTGTCGCCAACGGCTCGCGCTCGGCGCTTCACCGTTTCCAGGCGGCTTTCCCGCGGCTCAAGGTGATCAACGTCACCGCTCGCCCGGAAGTGCTCGCGAGCCGGCTGGAGGCGCGCGGGCGCGAGACGCATGAGGATATCATGGCGCGGCTTGCCCGCGGGCCGCTGACGGTGCGCGGCGACTACGACGTGGCGGAGCTCGACAATAGCGGCTCGCTCGAAGAGGCCAAGCAGAAGATGGTCACGATCCTCGACGGGCTGCTCGCCGAGATTCACTGACCGAGATCGGAAGGAAGCATGCGCGCCATCAAAGTGGTCGACTACGATCCCTCCTGGCCGCTGCTGTTTGCCCAAATCAGTAGTGAAGTCTCTATTTTGCTCAGTGATTCCGTGCTGTCCATCGATCATATCGGCAGTACGTCTGTGCCTGGTCTGGCGGCCAAGCCGAAGATCGACCTCGATATCGTCGTGATCTCAGACGCCGTTCTGCCGACGGCGATCGAAGCGGTGCGCTCTGCCGATTTCGTCTTCCACGGCGACGCTGGAGAGAACCGGTGGGCCTTCACCCGAGATCATGACGGCTACGGGTTCAGGCTATGTGTCTGCGGACCCGATCATCGCGGACACCAGGAGCGCATCCTGTTTCGCGACTATCTCGTGGATCACCCTGAGAGAGCTGCAGCCTATGCCGACCTGAAACGTCGGCTGGCTGCGGAGGCAGACGGAAATTGGGACTTTTATACCGGCGGAAAGACCGAGTTCGTCAGCGAGACGGTGCGGTTGGCAGTCTCAAGAATGTGAACGGAGTGCGTGGCGCACTCCGCGCCTGATTAGTCGCCGTCACCCCGCCCGGAAACGATCTCGCGCTTGCCGACATGGTTGGCCGGGCCGACCAGACCTTCCTTCTCCATGCGCTCCACCAATGAGGCGGCTCTGTTATAGCCGATGCCGAGGCGGCGCTGGATGTAGGAGGTCGAGCACTTCTTGTCGCGCAGGACGACCTTCACCGCCTGTTCGTATAGCTCGTTGCCATCCTCGGAGGCCATGGCGCTCTTGTCGAAGACGGCGCCGGCTTCTTCCTCTTCCGTTTCTTCCTCTTCGTCGGCGGTGACGGTGTCGAGATATTCGGGGCGGCCCTGGGTTTTCAGATGGGCAACGACCTTTTCAACCTCGACGTCAGAGACGAAGGGACCGTGGACGCGGGAAATCCGGCCGCCGCCCTGCATATGCAGCATGTCGCCCTGGCCGAGGAGCTGCTCGGCGCCCTGTTCACCGAGGATGGTGCGGCTGTCGATTTTCGAGGTCACCTGGAAGGAGATGCGGGTCGGGAAGTTCGCCTTGATCGTACCGGTGATGACGTCGACCGATGGGCGCTGCGTCGCCATGATCAGATGGATGCCGGCGGCGCGGGCCATCTGGGCGAGGCGCTGGATCGCACCTTCGATCTCCTTGCCGGCGACCATCATCAGGTCGGCCATTTCATCGACGATGACGACGATATAGGGCATCGGCGTCAGGTCGAGCGCCTGGCTTTCCTCGATCGGGACGCCGGTGCCCTTGTCGAAGCCGACCTGGACCATGACATGGATCGTCTCGCCCTTGTCGCGGGCCTGCGCCACGCGCTCGTTATATCCGTCGATATTGCGGACGCCGAGGCGCGACATCTTGCGATAACGCTCCTCCATTTCGCGCACGGCCCATTTCATCGCCATCACCGCCTTCTTCGGATCGGTGACGACAGGCGTCAGAAGATGCGGGATGCCGTCATAGACGGAAAGTTCGAGCATCTTCGGGTCGACCATGATCAGCCGGCACTGTTCCGGCGTCAGGCGGTAGAGCAGCGACAGGATCATCGTGTTGATGGCGACCGACTTGCCGGAGCCGGTAGTGCCGGCGACGAGCAAATGCGGCATCTTGGCGAGTTCGGCAATAACCGGCTCGCCGCCGATGGTCTTGCCGAGACCGAGCGCCAGCTTGTAGCCGCTCTTCTCGAAATCCTGGCTTTCGATCATCTCGCGGAAATAGACGGTTTCACGAGTGACGTTCGGCAATTCGATGCCGATGACGTTGCGGCCGGGGACGACGGCGACACGGGCCGAGAGCGCCGACATCGAGCGGGCGATATCGTCGGCAAGACCGATGACGCGCGACGATTTCACGCCCGGCGCCGGCTCGAATTCATAAAGCGTGACGACTGGGCCGGGGCGGACATGGATGATTTCACCCTTGATGCCGAAGTCCTCGAGTACACTTTCCAGAAGCCCGGCATTCTGCTCCAGCGTCTCCTGCGACATGATCTCGCCGAGGCGTTCCGGCGGTTCCTGCAGGAGGGCACGCGGCGGAAACTCATAGCCGGATGCGTCGATCTTTTCGGGTCTTGTCACACGACGCGGCGAGGGCAGGACCGCGGCGACGGGCGGCGTAGAACGGGGTGTCGGCGCAGCCTCAGGCGCCAACGCGACTTGAGGAGCTGGCGCAATCTGAGGGGCTGGCGCAGCCTGGGGGGAAGGTACGACCGGTGCCTCGACAGGAATGCGCCGGAGCCGTTCCAGGGATATTGCGGCCGGAGGGCGGACGGCGAGCTTTGCGGAGACCGCGGCGGGCGGCTGAACCGGGCGGGAGGCGACGGGCGCGGGGGCCGGCCGGCCGGGGCGCCATTCCATGATGCGGAACAGCGACGTGATCGATTCGGGCGCAGTCTCGACCTTCGGGAACGAGATCAAGGCAGGCGCGCGAACCGGCTCACCTTCTTCGAAGGCCATGACTTCCCAGAAGGCGAAATCCGAAATGGAAGAAAGCTCGGCACTGGCGCGGAAGGCAGGCGCGGCGGGCCCTTCGGGCAAGGGTGACGGTTGCAGTTCGATCACGTGCGGTGCTGCGGAAAGTTCGTAGGGCTCCGGCAGATAGGCATCGAACGGCACGTCGACGGCGACCGGCTCGATGCGTATCGCCTGCTGTCCAATCTGCGAATCATCCCGAACAAGCTCATTCGGCGCCCGCCGCTTGCTGATCAGCGTTTCCGGCGTGCGGGTGAAACGGACATTCGGCGCGAGAGAAAAATTGCTCTGCCAGATCGGTGCCGCCGGCTTTTCTCCGGGATTTATCTCCGGAAGCTCGGTTTCAATCTCGCTGGAAAAGTCCCCGGCGTCCGTCAAATTGGTTCTGGGAAAACGCATGCGTCCGCTACTCACTCATGCCTAACAAATTACGACCCTACCGGGATAGAAAAGGAAGGTTAATAAGTTCCTTCCCGCCGTATCGTTCTGATACGGCTCCCGTCGCTAAATCGCTGCGATTTCAGTGAGTTGAGTTAAGCGGAAAAATCTTTGCCAATTTTGTGAGGACCCGAAGTGCGGCGCATCGACTCTGATGATGCGGAGCCTATCAGGCCCTCGTTTTCTGCATGTCGTTTACCCAAGATGCACACATTTGGGCGACATGGATCAATGCGCCTCGTCCCAATTGCTGGCAGCGCGCGCATCGACCCTCAGCGGCACGCGCATTTCGAGCGCCGGCATGGTGGCGTTTTCCATGACCGAGACGATGATCGGCATCGCCTTTTCGACATCCTCGTCCTCGACTTCGAAGATGAGTTCGTCATGCACCTGCAGCAGCATGCGGACGCGATCGCCAAGGCCGACTTCAGCCAGCGCCGGCTCCATCTTGATCATCGCCCGGCGAATGACGTCGGCAGCCGAGCCCTGGATCGGCGCGTTGATCGCCGCACGCTCGTTGAAGGCGCGTACCGACGGGTTGGAAGAGCGGATTTCGGGATAGTTGATTCGCCGCCCGAAGATCGTCTCGACATAACCCTTGTCGCGCGCCATGGCCTTTCGGCTTTCCATATAGTCGCGGATGCCCGGGAAACGCTCGAAATACTTCTTGATGTAGTCGCCGGCTTCCGAACGCTCTATCGATAGCTGATTGGCGAGGCCGAAGGCCGAGATGCCGTAGATGATGCCGAAATTGATCGCCTTGGCGCGGCGACGCACCTCGCCCGGCATGCCCTCGACCGGCACACCGAACATTTCCGACGCGGTCATCGCGTGAATGTCGACGCCATCCTCGAAGGCCTTGGTCAGCTGCGGGATCTCGGCCACATGGGCAAGCACGCGCAATTCGATCTGGCTGTAGTCGGCAGAAATCAGCTTGTGGCCAAGTGTCGAGATGAAGGCGGTGCGGATCTTGCGGCCTTCGGCGGTGCGCACCGGAATGTTCTGCAGGTTCGGCTCGGAGGAGGACAGGCGTCCCGTCGTCGTCGATGCCAGCGAATAGGAGGTGTGGACCCGTTTGGTTTCTGCGTGGACATAGCCCGGGAGCGCGTCGGTATAAGTGGACTTCAGCTTGGTGACCTGGCGCCAGTCGACGATTTTGCGCGGCAGCTCGAAACCGGCGGCGGCCAAATCCTCGAGCACCTGCGCGGAGGTGGACCATTGCCCGGTTTTGGTCTTGCTGCCGCCGGCAAGGCCCATCTTGCCGAACAGGATGTCGCCCAGCTGCTTCGGCGAGCCGATATTGAAGCGCTCGCCGGCCAGCACATAGATCTCGTCTTCCAGCCTGGCGGCGCCCTGGGCCAGCTCGCCGGACAGGCGCGACAGGATCTGCCGGTCGACGGTGATGCCGCGCGCTTCCATGCGCGCCAGCACCGGCAGCAGCGGCCGCTCCAGCCGTTCATAAACGCTGGTCAGTCCTGCCGCCGCCAGCCGTGGCTTCAGCACCAGCCAGAGGCGCAGCGTCACGTCGGCATCCTCGGCCGCATAATGGGTGGCGCGATCGATATCGACGAGATCGAAGGTGACATTCGCTTTGCCGCTGCCGGCCACGTCCTTGTAGGGGATCGGGGTATGACCGAGGAATTTTTCCGAGAGCGGGTCCATGCCATGGGCGCCGGTGCCGGCGTCGAGCACGTAGGAGATCAACATCGTGTCGTCGAAACTCCTGGTCTCGATGCCGTAGCGCTTCAACAGCAGATAGTCGTATTTCAGGTTCTGCGCGACCTTGAGAACCGCCCCGTCCTCCAGCAATGCCTTCAGCCGCGGCAAGGCATCGCGCATGGCGACCTGGTTTTCGACAAGGCCGCCGCCGAGCAGATCGCCGACGCCGTTCTTGTGGGTGAGCGGCACATAGGCGGCGCGGATCTTGGTGCCGGTGGGATCGGCCACATTGTCGGCGATCGCCAGCGAAAAGCCGACAAGCTCGGCCTGCATCGCATCGAGCGAGGTGGTCTCGGTATCGAAAGCAACGAGGCCGGTATCGCGCGCATCGGCGATCCACCGGTCGAGCGTCGCCAGATCGCGGATCGTCACATAGGCCGAATGATCGAAGGGCAGCGTCGCAAAGGCGTCGGCGCGCGCCTTGGCAAGATCGGCGGGTGAGAAGGCGCCTTCGACGGCGGTCTTTGCCTTCGCACGGGCTGGCACCGGCACCGATTCGCCGGAAACCTCGGGGATGCCGCCGGCAACGGGGGCCGGCTCGGCCGCATCGAGATCGGGGCCGTGGGCAGCCTTACCCCATTCGACGTTGACGATCGCCGGTTCGATGGCGTTCGCATCGCAATCGCAGACTTCGGCGACGCGGCGCGTCAGCGTCGTGAATTCCATGGTCTTGAGGAAGCCTATCAGCTTCGGGCCGTTCTGCGGCTCCAGCACCAGCGCGTCGAGATCGAGATCGAGCGGCACATCGGTGCGCAGCCGCACGAGGTCGCGCGAGAGCCTCGCCATATCGATATTGGCGAGGATCGTCTCGCGGCGCTTGACCTGCTTGATCTCGGTGGCGCGTTCGAGCAGCGTGTCGAGATCGCCGTATTCCTCAAGAAGCTGGGCGGCGGTTTTCGGGCCGATGCCGGGAATTCCGGGAACATTGTCGACGGAATCACCGGTCATCGCCTGCAGATCGATCATCTTTTCTGGCGGCACGCCCCATTTCTCGATGACGTCAGGAATGCCGATCTGCTTGTCCTTCATGCTGTCATACATATGGACATTGGGACTGACGAGCTGCATCAGGTCCTTGTCGGAGGAGACGATGGTGACATCGGCGCCGGATGCCTCAGCCTGGCGGGCGTAAGTGGCGATGATATCGTCGGCCTCAAAACCTTCGGTCTCGATGCAGGGCAGGTTGAAGGCGCGGGTGGCTTGGCGGATCAGGCCAAATTGCGGGATGAGCTCCTCCGGCGGGGCGGACCGGTTCGCCTTATATGCGTCGTAAAGATCCTTGCGAAACGTCTTGGCGGAATAATCGAAGATGACTGCAAGGTGTGTCGGCGTCACGCCGACATCGGTATTGCGCGCATCCCTCAACAACTTCCACAGCATGTTGCAGAAACCGGAAACGGCGCCGATCGGCAGGCCATCGGTCTTGCGGGTCAGCGGTGGCAGTGCATGAAACGCCCGGAAGATGAATCCGGAACCATCGATTAGGAAGAGGTGATCGCCTTTTTTCATGGGTGCATGGATAGCGCGGGCACGGGACGAGGTCTATATAAAGTTCGGCGCGCGAAAAGGGTTACGCACCTCTATTCAGAGGCGCAAAGGACGCTGTCGCACTTTGAATGGACGCATAATTTTTTCCTTAAACCGCATTCCGAATCGAGGAATTGTGCAGCGGAGATTCCGCTCACCAAACTGTTACCGATTTGTAACGGTCGCCCTCCCTTGAAAAACCACATTCACAGGCACAAATCCATGTCACCGGCGCTTGATCGCGCCGCGGGTCTGACTACCGGCTTGTCCCCCGCCGCGTCAGGCTTGGACAAAGGCCTTATCCCCCTCTCCGGGCCTTTGTCCGCACTTTAAGGTCGCCATGGCCAACCTCCAGGCCATGGCGACTTTTGTTTTTCCCGGGCACTCGAAATTATCATCGTCGCTTGCATATTTTGAAGCATCGCATGCGATTTGCTGCATTGTCTCCAGCATGGTTTTGAGCCTAACTTGCAATCATGGGATTTAACCGCATGGATTCGGGAGCCTACCTTGCCAGCCAGCTGGCGAAGGGTTTTGCCCGCTCGCTGCACCAGCGCGCGGTCGGGCTCGGTTTTTCTCCGGGCCAGTTCCCCATTCTGCTGGAACTCTGGGCCGAAGACGGGCTGACCCAGAAACAGCTTCTCGAGCGGGTCGATATCGAGCAGGCGACCATGGCCAACACGCTTTCGCGCATGGTCCGCGACGGGTTGATCGAACGCCGGCCGCATCCATCCGATAAGCGGGCGCAACTGCTCTTCCTGACGCCGAAGGCCAGCGCCATGGAGGCCGAGGCGATCGAGACCGCGCGTGAGGCCGACCTTGCGCTGTTTAAAGGTTTTCGGGTTTTCGAGCGCGAGCTGACACTTGAATATATCCGCCGGCTTCTGGAAAACGCCAAGGCGCTCTGACCGGGATTATTTGCTGAGATTATTCGTTGACAAGGCGTGTGCGCCGTCGCGGCGGCATGCCGGGTCCGGCCTGCCGGACGTTTTTACCGACGGCTAGCTTCAAGCTCGGCTCGATATCCGGCTTGCCGAGCAACAGGCCCTGCACCTGTGCGCAACCTTCCTCGACGACGATCTGGCGCTGCATCTCCGTTTCCACACCCTCGGTGACGACGGGCATGCCGAGGCTGTGGCCGAGACCGATGATAGCGCGCACGATCGATCGCGCCGCCGCGTCATGCTCCAGCACGCCGGTGAAGCTGCGGTCGACCTTGATCTTGTCGAAGGGAAACGAGCGCAGGTTCGAGAGCGAAGAGTAACCGGTGCCGAAATCGTCCATGACAATGTGCACCCCCAACCTCCGCAGGCGCTGCAGCATTGCCATCACCCGGTCGCGATCGCGGACCAGCGCTGCCTCGGTGATCTCAAGCTCCAGCCGATCGGGTGCGAGCCCGGTCTCGGCAAGCACCGCCTCGATCCGCTCGCACAGGTTGGGCAGCATGAACTGCACCGGTGAAACATTGACTGCAATCGTCAGCGGCTGCGGCCAGCGCGCGGCCTCCATGCAGGCCTGCCGCAATATCCATTCGCCGAGCTGAACGATCGAACCGCTTTCCTCGGCGACGGGGATGAAAATGTCGGGCTCGGTCATGCCGTGGCCCGGCCGGTGCCAGCGCATCAAGGCCTCGTAGCCGCTGACCTCGCCGCTCTGTGCATTGAGGATCGGCTGATAGTTGACATGGAGTTGATTGCGGATGATTGCATGGCGCAGGTCGCTTTCGATCTGGCGGCGGTTCCGCGCCGCTTCGTCCATCTCCGCGTCGAAGAAACAAGCCCGGCCGCGACCATCATGCTTGACGCGGTAGAGTGCGGTATCGGCATTGTTGCAGAGTTCTTCGGCCGTGCGCCCATCTCTTGGATAGAGCGCGATGCCGAGGCTGACGCCGACGGCTGTGGGGTCACGGGCCGTGTCCATCTCGGCGGCGAATTCGTCGATGATATCAGCCGCAATCTTTTGCGCCGACGCCGGCTGCTGCCCAGCGGATTGGATGATGGCGAATTCGTCGCCGCCGAGCCGGGCGATCGTATCGCTCTCACCGGCCACCCGGCGCAGGATAGAGGCAACCTTGCGGAGAATGCGGTCGCCTTCGGCGTGGCCGAAGATGTCATTGACGGCCTTGAATCGATCGAGGTCGAGACAGAACAGCGCCACCTCGGTGTTCTTTCGCTCCGCCACCTGCAGCGCCTGCCGGATGCGGGTGTCGAACAGCGACCTGTTCGGCAGATCGGTGAGCACGTCGTGATGGGCGAGATGCTCGATCATCTCCTCGGCCTGCTTGCGCTCGGTGAGATCGCGCACCGCCAGCACCTCGCAATTGCGGCCACGATAAACGATCTTGCTGGAGGTCGCTTCTACGGCAATCTCTCGGCCGGCGCGGGTGTTTAGCAGCGTCTCGCCGGGCCGGTTCTCCCGAGGTCCCTGAACGACCGTCAGCACATCCGAGGGGACCTTACCCGAGAGATCGGCAAGCTTCCAGCCTGATAAGGCCTGGAATCGTTCGTTGGCATCGATGATCCGGCCTTCGCGCAGGATCAGCAACCCCTCCTGCGAGGCATTGGCAAGCCCGCGCAGATCCGTCAGATGGCTTTGGACGAAGACCACGGCAAGTGCGACCAGGATAAGAGCCGTTGCCGCCACCACGACGATCGCCGCAAGCACCCTGGTGTCGAGCACCGATGTGGGAACCTCCATACCGGGGTCCGGGACGAGCGTAATGCTGCCCATCGAAATGAAGTGAAGAGTGCAGATGGCGAGGACGAACACCAGCGATGAGGTGAGGAGACGCCTCATCCCCTTCAGACTGAAAAAGATATGGAAAGCGGCGCTCGACAGAAGCATTCCGGCAAGGACCGCCGTCAGTGTCATCAGAGGATCGTAGAGGATAACAGCCTGCGCCTCGATCGCCTGCATGCCGGTCAGGTGCATGGAAGCGATGCCGAGGGCCATCAGAACGCCGCCGCGGATAGAGGAAAATCTTCCGTCACGTTGCGAAGCGGCGAGGATCGCCACCCATGAGCCGACCACCGACAGGAGAAAGGAAAGCAGCGTCAGGTCGAGCGCGTAGCTGATTGGCGTGCCGCCATCATAAGCGAGCATCGCGATGAAATGCGTTGCCCATACGCCGGTGCCGAAGGCAAAGCCCGACGCGCCGATCCAGAGCTTGCGGCGTCCGGCGTCGCAGTCCTGGGCACGGGAATACAGCAGCATCGCCGCCATGACGCCAACCAGGCAGACCGCGGCCGCCGCCACGACTAGCCGCCAATCGTGATTGTCGCGAATACATGCAATGACCGAAAACATCTGCGCCCCCGAACAGCTGGTTTTGGCCGATGCTATTTAGGTTGTGCTAATTAACTGTAAATTGAATTAGGTCTTTCTTTATTATCGTGAAACGGCCCTCCATAAGACCGATCCACGTCGCTTCAGCACTCTTGCGCCTCCCGCCTGATTTTTACGTTTTCCGCCTCGCCTGCTTTCCTGGTTTGGTCTATCGTCCGGCCAAATTTCGAAAAGGAGTCGAAAATGACCGATATACAACCGGTGCTTTCGCGCGCGGATCAGAACCTTTCATCAAGCCTCGAAAAATTGTTCGAACTGCTGCGCATCCAGTCGATTTCCACCGATCCCGCCTACAAAGCCGAATGCCGCAAGGCCGCCGAATGGCTTGTCGCATATCTCCAGACGCTCGGCTTCGAAGCCTCGGTGCGCGACACACCTGGCCATCCGATGGTGGTCGCCCATCATGCCGGCGCGTCCACCGATGCGCCGCACGTTCTGTTCTATGGCCATTACGACGTTCAGCCGGTCGATCCGATCGAGCTCTGGGAAAACGACCCCTTCGAACCATCGATCAAGGATGTCGGCGACGGCCGCAAGATCCTGACCGGCCGCGGCACGTCCGACGACAAGGGCCAGTTGATGACTTTCCTCGAGGCCTGCCGCGCCTATAAGGAGATCCACGGCGCACTTCCCTGCCGCGTCACCATTCTCTTCGAGGGCGAGGAAGAATCCGGTTCGCCGTCGCTGAAGCCTTTCCTCGAAGCCAATGCCGCCGAGCTTAAGGCCGACTGTGCGCTGGTCTGCGATACCGGCATGTGGGATCGCGACACGCCGGCGATCGCCGCCGCGCTGCGCGGCCTTGTCGGCGAAGAAGTAACCGTGACGGCCGCCGACCGCGACCTGCATTCCGGTCTCTTCGGAGGCGCTGCCGCCAACCCGATCCATATTCTCGTCGAGGCTCTCGCCGGCCTGCATGACGAAACCGGCCGCATCACGCTCGACGGCTTCTACGACGGCGTCGAGGAAACCCCTGAGAACATCAAGGCGTCATGGGAGACGCTGGGCAAGACCGCGGAGAGCTTTCTCGGCGAAGTCGGCCTTTCCGTTCCCTCGGGCGAAAAGGGCCGTTCGGTGCTCGAACTCACCTGGGCGCGGCCGACCGCCGAAATCAACGGCATCTGGGGCGGATATACCGGCGAAGGCTTCAAGACAGTGATCGCCGCCAAGGCTTCGGCGAAGGTTTCGTTCCGCCTCGTCGGCACGCAGGATCCGGCCGCCATCCGCGAGGCTTTCCGCAGCTATGTCACCTCGAAGATTCCCGCCGATTGCTCGGTCGAGTTCCATCCGCATGGCGGTTCGCCGGCTATTCATCTCTCCTATGATTCGCCCGTTCTGACCAAGGCGAAGACCGCGCTTTCCGACGAGTGGCCGAAACCCGCCATCGTCATCGGCATGGGCGGCTCGATCCCGATCGTCGGCGACTTTCAGAAGATGCTCGGCATGGAATCGCTGCTTGTCGGCTTCGGCCTCAGCGATGACCGCATCCATTCGCCGAACGAGAAATACGAGCTCGTCTCCTACCACAAGGGTATCCGTTCATGGGTCCGGATTCTCCAGGCGCTCGCCGCCTGAAGGAAACGCAATAACAAAAAGGCCGGTTAAAACCGGCCTTTCGTCATCCACTCGCTCAGTGCCAGTTCATCCGTGGTCAATGAGAAGCGGGTATGGCAGCCAGACTGCCTCCGAAAGGTTAACGGATCGCTAACGGCGCACGCGATCGCCAGGTTGTCGGAAGCACTGCGCCACATCGATAGAAATTCCCCGTTCAAGCTACGTTCATCGCGGACCACTATAAGCCATTGAAAGACAAAGTGAATAATAACGCTCTCGCAAGTGCGGGGCGGTCGTTCCACCTTTCCTTTCAGACGGCAGATGTCAGGCAAGTGCAGCCGGGCGCAGCCCCAAAATGCGCCTATGAGGAGTGAGAAAAGCGTGAAAAATCTGTTTGCTAAAATCGCCGCGGCTGGTCTCTTCATGCTGGCGCCTGTCATGGCGCAGGCTGCCGAGGGCTATTCGACGGCGAACGTCAACATGCGCGCCGGTCCGAGCACCCGATACCCCGCCGTCGCGGTGATACCCGCCGGTTCTTCCGTCGAGATCCGCGGGTGCCTTTCCGACGTCAACTGGTGCGATGTGGAGTTCTACGGCAGCCGCGGCTGGGTATCCGGCCAATATGTGCAGGCTCTCTACCAGCAGCGCCGTATCTATGTCGGTCCGCAATATTACCGTCCGCTCGGCATCCCGGTCATCCGCTTCAGCGTCGACAATTACTGGGATCGCTACTACCGCAACCGCGATTTCTATCGCGAGCGGGACCGCTGGAGCCGCGGCCCGGACGACTATTACCGCGACAATCGAGATCGCGACATTCGTGATCGAGACAACCGGGATCGAGACAACCGGGATCGCGATCGGAAATGGCGCGACGGGGATCGCAACCGGGACGGCGATAGAGACTGGCGCAATCGAAATGGCAATCAGGATGGGCGCGACGACAATCGACGGGGCGACCGGAGAGATGGAGATCGCAGACCCAATGGCAGGGATTTTGATTGCCGGCCCGGCGATCCCTCCTGCGACCAATGAGATCCAAAGGGGCGGCCGCAGCGCCGTCCCTTTCGAGGTTTTCCCGGGCACCGGCGGGTACGCAAGAAAAAGCCCGGCGCTCCCGAGAGGGATGCACCGGGCCTGATGTCGATCGGCGCGTGTTGAGGGGAGACGGCCGATCATGCGCGGGACGTGAGGGGTTGTCCCGCTTTTCCCTAAACAATCGCGGCGCCAATTGGTTCCGACCAGCAGACAGAAGATGTGCGGCGAACGCAGCGCGCGCATTTCGGCGTCACGCCGATAAAGATCATCCGGCGGCTTTGCTCCGTCCCGTCGAGGGTGAGATTTTTGACAGTCGCCATGACTGGCATCCATGCCTGCAACAAGCCACCGACAAATTGATCTGAGAGCGGCTTGATGCTCTTGTCTTGCGGGATTCTTTGTTGCAGTTTTGAGACGTTGCGGATCGATTTCGATCCGTTCGAGGCTGGACCCTGATGACGCAAGACTACTTGGCTTTCCTAGGGCTTTTCGGCGCTCGGGCAGCCGCGATAGACGTTACCGTATGGCATAAACACAACCCACTCCTTCCTGTGCGACTTACCGATGGGGCGAACCTCAACCCTTCCGGCCAGATCTGGCGCCGCTTTCATCTCGGCGAGTGGGAATATAAGCAGGACCCGGAAACGCTCGACGATTACGAGGCCCGCCAGTTCTGAGCGCCAACGCATGTCGCCCAAAAGTGCGCAGCGGTTTTGGGATAAAGCGCATCGCATATAAAGCAGGAATGACGCGACGCGCTTTTTGGCGCGATCTGCTTTGCTTTCCATAATTAATACCCCGTTAAATCGCCGCATTTACAGTTCAGTCGGATGATCGCGGCGCCCGTTGCATGATTCCCTAAATCGGAACCGATTTGGGGATAGAATTATGCAGCCATTCAAAGTGCTACAGCGTCCTTTGCGCGTCTGAGAAGACGCGCGGCGCTGTGGAAGAGTGCCGTTGTGCGAAGTCACGCTTCGCGATCGAACATGGGGTGTGACCGGTCGGCGATGGCAGGCAGAAGCAGATCAGGCGACAGAATCGAACCGTCCTTCAACGGCCGCCCGGCACGCGACGATGACGCATTTTCGCTCGATGCCGACGATCGCATTGCCGGAAGCCGATCCCCGCGGCGCGGCGGCTCAAAACCGCCGCCGCAACGTGCCGCCCCTCGGCGGCGGCGCGAGCCGCGGGAGCGCGAAGGCGGCGGCTTTTTCGGCTTCCTGCGCCGCGTGATCTACTGGTGCGTCGTGCTGTTCATCTGGGCCGGCATCGGCGTTGCCGGGCTTGTCGTCTATTATGGCTCGCGCATGCCGAGCGCCAGCACATGGGCGATCCCGGAACGGCCGCCGAACGTCAAGATCACCGCCGTCGACGGCAGCGTCATCGCCAATCGCGGCGCCACCGGCGGCGAAGCGCTGTCGCTCGAAAACATGTCGCCCTATATTCCGGAAGCCGTCATCGCCATCGAGGATCGGCGTTTCTATTCGCATTTCGGCGTCGATCCGCTCGGCCTCGGCAGGGCGATCGTGACCAATTTTACGGCTGGCCACATGGTGCAGGGTGGCTCGACGCTGACACAGCAGCTTGCCAAGAACCTCTTCCTCTCCCCCGAAAGGACGCTGGAACGCAAGGTCCAGGAGGTGCTGCTCTCGCTCTGGCTGGAGCAGAAATACACCAAGGACCAGATCCTTGCGATGTATCTCAACCGGGTGTTCTTCGGATCGAACGCCTATGGCGTCGAAGCGGCCTCACGCCGTTATTTCAATAAATCGGCGCGTGACGTGAACCTCGGCGAGGCCGCGGTGCTGGCCGGCCTGCTCAAGGCGCCGTCGCGACTTTCGCCGGCCCGCGACCCGGAAGCCGCGAATGCGCGCGCCCAACTCGTGCTTGCGGCAATGCGCGAGCAGGGCTTCATTACCGATTCCGAAGTCAAGACCGCGATGTCGCAGACCCCGGCTTCGGCCAAGAGCTATTGGTCAGGGGCCGGACACTACGTCGCCGACATGGTGATGGACGAACTGCCGGGCCTGATCGGCGACGTCAAGGAAGACGTCATCGTCGATACGACCATCGACAAGTCGCTGGAAAAGAAGGCCGAGCAATCGCTGGTCGACGTGCTCGACAAGGAGGGCGGGAAGCTCGACGCTTCGCAGGCGGCCCTCGTGTCGATCGACGGCACCGGTGCGATCCGGGCGCTCGTCGGCGGCAGAGACTATGCGACGAGCCAGTTCAACCGCGCCGTCAAGGCCAAGCGCCAGCCGGGCTCCTCGTTCAAGCCCTTCGTCTATGCTGCCGCCCTGGAGAAGGGGCTGACGCCCTATTCGGTGTTCAATGACGCGCCGATCCGGATCGGCGACTGGACGCCCGAAAATTACGAGAAGAAATACAATGGCGAAGTGACGCTGGCTACCGCACTTGCCAAGTCGCTGAACACCGTGGCCGCCCAGCTGGTAATGTATGACGGGCCGGATCAGGTGATCAAGCTTGCCCACCGGCTCGGCATCGAAAGCGAGCTGCAACCGAACGCCTCGATCGCGCTCGGCACTTCAGAAGTGTCGCTGATGGAACTCACCGCCTCCTATGCCGCCTTCATGAATGGCGGCTACAAGGCGACGCCGCACGTCATCCGCCGGGTGACGACCGCCGAAGGCAAGGTTCTCTACGAAAATACCTATGACAGCCCGCCACGTGTGCTGTCCGAGCAGATCGTCGCCGAAATGGATGCGATGATGATGGGCGTCATCGACAACGGCACCGGCAAGAGCGCCAAGATCCCCGGCTGGCAGGCGGCAGGAAAGACCGGCACGACGCAGAATTCGCGCGACGCGCTCTTCGTCGGCTTCACCAGCAACCTCACCACGGGGGTCTGGTTCGGCAATGATGACGGCAAGCCGATGAAGAAGGTGACCGGCGGCGGCTTGCCCGCCAAGGCCTGGAAGGAATTCATGGTCGCCGCCCACAAGGGACTTTCGCCAGCGCCGCTCTTCGGCAACGGCCAATTGATCGCCGATCCGAACAATGGTCAGCCGATGGCGCAGACAGCACCCGGGGCTGGACAATCTGGAAGCGGGCAACCGATGACGGCCGAAGCGTCGCCTTCGACGATCGGTGGGATCATTTCCGGCGTCTTCGGCGGCAACGACAATGCAAATCGCTATCCGCAAGCGCCTGCCCGACAGCAGGCGGCGACCTCCGGCAACGGCCCGGTTCCGCCTGGAGACATTGCCGGAGGCGGCGGTTCTGGCTACGAGGGCATGGTTCCACCCGGCGATGTCGGGGCGCCACAGACAACCTCTACCGTCCAGCCGCGGCGCACGACGCTGCTCGATCTGATCATGGGCCAGTGAGAGTTTTGCTGCATGCACGGCGCGGGCCCGATGCTCAGAAGCGCGTTGCGTCGGAATTGGTTCAGCGACGCACTTTGGTCTTTGTTTTGATGCACGCCGTTATTCCGGAACCACTTCACACGTGAGGACGACAGGCATCAGAAATCGGCGGCTTTCCGGACATGGGGCGACCTCCTTCCCGGTGACTGTAAAAAATGAATGCAACACATTCGTTTTGCTGGATTCCGGGCGATTTCTCGCCTTGCAGTCCAGAAAACCGCTCCTTATATACGCCGCATCACCGCAATCACGATTGCGTAATCAAGTAGACCCATCCCGTAAGGGGCTGTCAGGGAAATGCCTTCTCGGGGTTCCGACAGCTTGCTTCAAGGAGAGAATGACATGGCAAAAGTAATTGGTATCGACCTTGGAACGACGAATTCCTGCGTCGCAGTCATGGACGGCAAGGACGCGAAGGTTATCGAGAATGCGGAAGGTGCACGCACGACCCCTTCCATGGTGGCATTTTCCGAGGATAGCGAACGCCTCGTCGGGCAGCCGGCCAAGCGCCAGGCGGTCACCAACCCGACGAACACACTCTTTGCGGTCAAGCGCCTGATCGGCCGCCGCTATGAGGACCCGACCGTCGAGAAGGACAAGCACCTCGTTCCCTTTACCATCGTCAAGGGTGACAATGGCGACGCCTGGGTCGAAGCCAATGGCAAGGGCTACTCGCCCGCACAGATTTCCGCGATGATCCTTCAGAAGATGAAGGAAACTGCCGAATCCTATCTCGGCGAAAAGGTCGAGAAGGCCGTCATCACTGTTCCCGCCTATTTCAACGACGCGCAGCGACAGGCAACCAAGGATGCCGGCCGCATCGCCGGTCTTGAAGTTCTGCGTATCATCAACGAGCCGACCGCTGCCGCACTCGCCTACGGCCTCGACAAAAAAGAAGGCAAGACGATTGCCGTCTACGACCTTGGTGGCGGTACCTTCGATATCTCCATCCTCGAGATCGGCGACGGCGTCTTCGAAGTGAAGTCCACCAACGGCGATACGTTCCTCGGCGGTGAAGACTTCGACATGCGCCTCGTCGAATATCTCGTCGGCGAATTCAAGCGGGACAACGGCATCGACCTGAAGAACGACAAGCTTGCCCTGCAGCGCCTCAAGGAAGCTGCGGAGAAGGCGAAGATCGAGCTTTCGTCCTCGCAGCAGACCGAAATCAACCTGCCGTTCATCACGGCCGATGCCTCCGGCCCGAAGCATCTGACGCTGAAGCTGACCCGCGCCAAGCTCGAGAGCTTGGTCGACGATCTGGTTCAGCGCACGATCGCGCCGGCCAAGGCAGCGCTCAAGGATGCCGGCGTCACCGCCGCCGAAATCGACGAAGTGGTTCTCGTCGGCGGCATGAGCCGCATGCCGAAGGTACAGGAAGTCGTCAAGCAGCTGTTCGGCAAGGAGCCGCACAAGGGCGTCAACCCGGATGAAGTGGTGGCCCTCGGTGCCGCCATCCAGGCCGGCGTTCTGCAGGGCGACGTCAAGGACGTGCTGCTTCTCGACGTGACGCCGCTGTCGCTTGGCATCGAGACACTCGGTGGTGTCTTCACCCGCCTGATCGAACGCAACACGACGATCCCGACGAAGAAGAGCCAGACCTTCTCGACAGCCGAAGACAACCAGCAGGCCGTTACCATCCGCGTTTCGCAGGGCGAGCGTGAAATGGCTGCCGACAACAAGCTGCTCGGCCAGTTCGACCTCGTCGGCCTGCCGCCGTCGCCGCGCGGCATGCCGCAGATCGAAGTCACCTTCGACATCGACGCCAACGGCATCGTGCAGGTTTCGGCCAAGGACAAGGGCACCAGCAAGGAACAGCAGATCCGCATCCAGGCTTCCGGCGGACTTTCCGACGCCGACATCGAGAAGATGGTGAAGGATGCCGAAGCCCATGCCACCGAGGACAAGAAGCGTCGCGAGTCCGTCGAAGCCCGGAACCAGGCCGAAAGCCTGATCCATTCCACGGAAAAGTCGTTGAAGGATTATGGCGACAAGGTTTCCGAGGCCGACCGCACCGCGATCTCGGATGCAATCGCCGCGCTGAAGACGGCTTCGGAAGCATCCGAGCCGGATGCCGACGACATCAAGGCGAAGACCCAGACGCTGATGGAAGTGTCGATGAAGCTCGGCCAGGCGATTTATGAAGCGCAGCAGGCCGAAGGCGGCGCTGCCGGCGATGCCTCTGCGGAAGGCGGCGACAATGTCGTCGATGCCGACTACGAGGAAATCAAGGACGACGACCGCAAGAAGTCCGCGTAATCCGCGACGGCGTGGTTATGCTTCAACATCTGATCCGGCTGCTCACCATGGCAGCCGGAAAATCCATTTCCGGGGTTTAATTCTTAATGGCAAAAGCGGACTATTACGAAACTCTGGGTGTAGCCAAGACGGCGGACGAGAAAGAGCTGAAGAGCGCCTTCCGCAAACTGGCGATGAAATTCCATCCGGACAAGAACCCGGATGACAAGGACGCCGAACGCAAGTTCAAGGAAATCAACGAAGCCTACGAGATGCTCAAGGACCCGCAGAAGCGGGCGGCCTATGATCGTTATGGCCACGCGGCCTTCGAGCATGGCGGCATGGGCGGCGGGGGCGGCGGATTTGCCGGCGGCGGCTTCTCCGACATCTTCGAGGATATCTTCGGCGAGATGATGGGCGGAGGGCGTGCGCGCCAGCGCTCGTCGGGCGGCCGCGAACGCGGCGCCGATCTCCGCTACAACATGGAAATAACGCTGGAAGAATCGTTCGCCGGCAAGACGGCGCAGATCCGCGTTCCCACCTCGATCACCTGCGACGTCTGTTCGGGTTCGGGTGCCAAGCCCGGCACGCAGCCGAAGAATTGCGGCACCTGCCAGGGAAGCGGGCGCGTGCGCGCCGCACAGGGCTTCTTCTCGATCGAGCGGACCTGCCCGACCTGCCACGGCCGCGGCCAGATCATTCCCGATCCCTGCCCGAAATGCCACGGCCAGGGCCGGGTGACGGAAGAGCGTTCGCTCTCGGTCAATATTCCGGCCGGCATCGAAGACGGTACACGCATCCGCCTGCAGGGCGAGGGTGAAGCCGGCGCCCGCGGCGGGCCGGCAGGCGACCTCTATATCTTCCTGTCCGTCAAACCGCATGAGTTCTATCAGCGCGACGGAGCCGATCTCTATTGCGCCGTTCCGATCTCGATGACGACGGCCGCTCTCGGCGGAACTTTCGACGTGGCGACGCTCGACGGCACCAAGTCGCGCGTCAGCGTGCCCGAGGGCACGCAGGCCGGCAAACAGTTCCGCCTGAAGAGCAAGGGCATGCCGGTGCTGCGTTCGGCGCAGTCGGGCGACCTCTACATCCAGATCCAGATCGAGACGCCGCAAAAGCTCACCAAGCGCCAGCGCGAACTGCTGCAGGAATTCGAGCAGCTTTCCTCGAAGGAGAACAATCCCGAATCGACCGGCTTCTTCGCCCGGATGAAGGAATTCTTCGAGGGCTAATGCATGTCATCAGGAAGTGTGCGGCAGTTCCGGGATAACGACATGCCTAAAAACAAAAGCCTAAAGCGCGTCGGATGAATCAAATTTGACGACGGGCTTTGGCCGCAATCGACATCACCATTTCCAAGGCCGGGGACGGAAACGCCTCCGGCTTTTCGTTCAGCAGATCCCGATTTGAGACATTTGCCGTGCATCTCCGCCGCCTTGTCCCAGATCGACACGGCCGCGCGCCGGAACACGACTTGCGTTAACGCAGCCACGTGATGTCGCTTGCAAGTTTTCCAAATGAATTCAGTCTCTGCCGTCAGCGCATAACCCGAAAATCAAAATCGATTTTCGATACGCGGCGCTCTACCGGGAACAATTAAACCAAGGGTATCTGCCATGGCGCCAGCCTTTTCCTCCCAGTCCGACGACGTCGACGTTCTCGCCGGCGCCCTCTACACATGGTGCGCCGAGCGCAACATCAAGCTTCGCAGCCAGCAGGGGCTTTCCGTCGCCAGCATCGCGATCGACCTCTATCATGCCGGCCACCAGACGCAGGACGATCTGCTGATGGCGCTGCACGAATGCGACATTCACTAAAACGCGCGACGTAGAATCTCAATCAACAGACATGCGTCCGGTCTTCGTCTTGATGCACGTCGCCTCCCCAAATTGCCGCACGGCTATATGTGTCCAGATATCATCCGGATCCGGGCAGGTCATGCTTTGCGTGGCGCTCGGTGAATCAGGCGGCGGTTTCGACCACTTGGCCAGTCATCAGGGTGACGATGGTCTTGACCGCTTCCTTGCCTGCCGGCGAGCTCAGTCTGTCGTAGCTCAGCGCCAGCGCATAGGCGTCGGGGCTGAGTTCGATGCGGCTGCCGAATTGCGATATGCCG
Organism: Rhizobium sp. NZLR1b; assembly: GCF_019685155.1. Lineage (NCBI taxonomy): Bacteria > Pseudomonadati > Pseudomonadota > Alphaproteobacteria > Hyphomicrobiales > Rhizobiaceae > Rhizobium > Rhizobium sp. NZLR1b. Next base: position 88,621 of record NZ_JABDWC010000011.1, on the reverse strand, counting down.
GCTCCCTCGAAAAGAGCAGATATCTCAACATCAAGAAAAACCGCGATCTGATGCAGCTTGCTGGCGGAAACGCGGTTCGTCCCCTTTTCGTATTTCTGGATCTGCTGGAAAGTCAGTCCGAGTGCTTCGCCAAGCTCGAGCTGGGAAACACGGCGAAGGGCGCGAAACTGCCTTACGTTGCGACCAACGATAATATCAACCGGATCTGGCACTTCATCACTCTCTGATACATAAACCGTTCGTTTACCATATCGTTTTTGCAGGATAACTCAACCCTGCAGTTGCAAACTTCAACTTGCTTTTTTGTGCCTTACGTCACGTCAGCCGCCTGAGTTAATTGTGGCGAAACCCCGAATATCCGGGGTTCGAAGGGACTGAAAGATGCCGTCGCCCATACTGCCTCGGCAACGTTGGCGCCTCCTCCAAAGGTTGTATTTTTAGCGAGAGTTGAACCCGCCTAGCGTCGTGCTCGGAGCTTATCGCGCACCGATCGACAGTAGCGACAACGTTCCGCGGCGACGAAGCTGCGAGCCTTGCCATCAACGCCGCTTAGGCTTAGCTGTCACGCTTCACGATTCCGGACATTCGATGCCGCACAAGGTTGCTCTTTCCCGTCTGAAGCTGACAGATTTCCGCAACTATGCGGCGGCGTCCCTTGCCCTTGACGGTCGGCACGCCGTGCTGACGGGGGACAATGGCGCTGGCAAGACCAATCTCATGGAGGCAGTCTCGCTGCTTTCGCCTGGCCGCGGTCTGCGCCGCGCCGCCTATGGCGACATTACCCGTGTCGGTGCGGCCGGCGGTTTTTCGATCTTCGCCGCGCTCGACGGCATGGAAGGCGAAGTCGAGATCGGCACCGGCATCGAAACAAGCGAGGAAACCACCTCGCGCAGACTGCGGATCAACGGCACCCCCGCCAAGACCGCCGATGAACTGACTGACCATCTGCGCCTTCTCTGGCTAACACCGGCGATGGACGGCCTCTTTACCGGCGCCTCCTCCGACCGGCGCCGCTTTCTCGACCGGCTGGTGCTATCGCTCGATCCCGCCCATGGCCGCCGCGCCAGCGATTTCGAGCGTGCCATGCGCAGCCGCAACAAATTGCTGGATGAAGGCCGTTTCGACCCCTCCTGGCTCGCCGGTATCGAACAACAAATGGCCAGCCTCGGCATCGCCATGGCGCTCGCCCGACAGGAGATGCTCGGCCTGCTGACCCGCCTGATCGAGGAAAGGCCGGAAAGTTCACCCTTCCCCTCGGCAGCGCTGCAGCTCTCAGGCTTCATGGACGGTCAGTTTTCGCGGCCCTCGGTCGACCTCGAGGACGACTATGCGGCAATGCTGGCGGAGAGCCGTTACCGCGACGCCGGCGCGGGGCGCACGCTGGAGGGGCCGCACCGGGCCGACCTCATCGTGCACCACCGCGAAAAAGCGATGGAGGCGGAACGTTGTTCCACCGGCGAGCAGAAAGCGCTGCTTATCGGCCTGGTGCTTGCGCATGCGCGCCTCGTCGGCAATCTCACCGATTATGCGCCGATCCTGCTGCTCGACGAGATCGCCGCACACCTCGACGAGGGCCGCCGCGCCGCGCTGTTCGACCTCATCGACGGGCTCGGCGGCCAGGCCTTCATGACCGGAACGGATCGCGAGATGTTTTCGGCGCTCGGCGACAGGGCTCAGTTCTTCACCGTTGCCGACGGGAAAGCTTTCGAATGACCGAGGCGGCTTTTCCCAGCGCCGGGCGCCATGATAATATCGGCGCTATGGAGCCGCTCAGCCCGGACGAAATCGCCCGCTATCACCGCCACATCCTGCTCCCCGAGATCGGCGGCGCCGGCCAGCAGCGGTTGAAAGCCGCCCGTGTGCTGGTGATCGGTGCCGGCGGCCTCGGTGCGCCGGTGCTGCAATATCTCGCCGCAGCCGGGATCGGCACACTCGGTATCGTCGACGACGACCGGGTGTCGCTGTCGAACCTGCAGCGCCAGGTGATCCATGATTCCGGCACGATCGGCGAGTTGAAGACGGAAAGTGCCGCCTTGGCCATCGCCAGGCTCAATCCGCATGTCCGGCTGATCCGCTTCGAGGAACGCTTTTCCCCGGAAACTGCCCGCCGGCAATTGTCCGGCTTCGATTTGCTGATCGACGGCTCCGACAATTTCGACACGCGCTACGCCGCCGCCGATGCGGCGGAGGAAGCACGTATTCCGCTCGTCAGCGGCGCCGTCGGGCGTTTCGATGGCTCGCTGACGGTTCTCAAGCCTTATGAGAGCGCCGAGGACGGGACGCCCAACCCCAGATATCGCGACCTCTTTCCGGAAGCGCCGCCGGCGGGGCTGATTCCGGCCTGCGCCGAGGCCGGCATCATCGGCGCGCTCACCGGTGTCATCGGCACGATGATGGCGATGGAGGCGATCAAGCTCGTCACCGGCACCGGGGAGCCGCTGGTCGGGCGGCTGCTGCTCTACGACGCGCTCAAGGCCCGGTTCGACACTGTGCGCTATAAACGGCGCCGCACGACAGAAAGACAGGGCGGATGACGATTATCCCTCTTGATCATCGTTTCACGCGCTGGGACGAGCTGCTCGCACTCATCCTCGCCTCCTTCGCTTCGATGAACGGCAGGATTGATCCGCCTTCCTCGGCGCTCGCGCTGACGGCGGGGTCGCTGGCGGAAAAGGCCGATGCAGAGATCGGCCATGTCGCCATCGACGGCGACAAATTGATCGGCTGCCTGTTCCTGCGGCCGGAGGCCGATTGCCTCTATGTCGGCAAGCTCGCCGTTCTGCCTGAGGTGCAGGGCAAGGGCCTCGGCAAGCGTCTGCTGGCAATTGCCGAACTGACGGCCGCAAGGCTCGGTCTTCCTGCTTTGCGGCTGGAAACCCGCATCGAGCTTACCGACAATCACGCTGTCTTTGCCGCCTGGGGATTTTCCAGAACCGCCGAAAAGGCGCATCCCGGCTTTGCCAGAACGACATTCGTCGAGATGCGCAAAATGCTTGCTCCTCAGATCCGCATCGTCTGAATCCAGCTCGACGCGGCCTCCTTCAGCGGCCGGGCAGCACCCGGTTCGGCGGCCTGTGGCCGTCGATGAAGGCGCGGATATTGATGATGACCTTGTCGCCCATGTCGATGCGGCCTTCGATCGTCGCCGAACTCATATGCGGCAGCAGCACGACCTTGCCCTCATTGGCGAGCTTGATGAGCTTCGGATTGACGGCGGGTTCGTTTTCGAAGACGTCGAGGCCGGCGCCGGCAATCCGACCCTCCCTCAGAGACTTGATCAGTGCAGCTTCATCGACGACGTCGCCGCGTGCGGTGTTGACGAGATAGGCCGTCGGCTGCAGCAGCGCCAGCCGGCGGGCCGAGATCAGGTGGAAGGTTGCCGGCGTCGATGGACAATTGACCGAAACGATGTCGACGCGGGCAAGCATCTGGTCGAGGCTTTCCCAATAGGTCGCCTCCAATTCGTCCTCGACGGCCGGATTGACGCGTTTGCGGTTGTGATAATGGATCGACAGGCCGAAAGCCTTGGCGCGGCGGGCCACCGCCGTGCCGATGCGGCCCATGCCGACAATGCCGATGCGCTTGCCGTGAATGCGCCGGCCGAGCATCCAGGTGGGAGACCAGCCGGCCCATTCGCCCGGCTTGTCGGTCAGCACGCGCGCGCCTTCGCCGAGCCGTCTCGGAACCGCGAGGATGAGCGCCATGGTCATATCGGCGGTATCCTCGGTCAGGACGTTCGGGGTGTTCGTGACGGTGATACCCTTGCGCGCCGCCGCCTCGACGTCGATATGATCGGTGCCGTTGGAGAAGCTGGCAATCAGCTTCATCTGCGGTCCCGCCTGATCGATCAGCGCCGCGTCGATGCGATCGGTGACGGTCGGCACCAGCACCTCGGCGGTCTTGACCGCGGCGACAAGCTCGGGAACGGAACGCGGCGCGTCGTCGATGTTCAGCTCGGCGTCGAAGAGCTCCCGCATCCGGGTTTCGACGGCATCGGGCAGCTTGCGGGTGATGTAGACCTTCGGTTTTTTCTTCGCTGTCATGGCTGGCTGTGGTGCCTTGTTCAGAGGTCTTTAACCAAGAGGGGTGATAATTTTCCCATCCGGGCATTTTCTACCAGACCCGCACGCGAAGACAAACAAAACTCGGCGTGCGGCCGGGGAATGTCAGAGCCCGGACCGCGAACAGGCCAGGCCTGTCCGCGAATTCGAGCAAACGGAAACTTCCATGCGCAGCAAAGTCCTGAAGTCCTGCCTCGCCCTGGCCATCGCTCTGGCCGCATCCATGGGAACCGTCGAATTTGCCCATGCGCAGGCCGCCAAGGGTCCAAGCGGACTGCCATTGCCGCGTTTCGTCACGCTGAAATCCAAGCGCGTCAACCTGCGCATCGGCCCGGGAACGGATTATGCCGTTTCGTGGATGTACCTGAAATCCGGGTTGCCGGTGGAGATCATTCAGGAATACGACAACTGGCGCCGCATTCGCGATGCGGACGGTACCGAAGGCTGGGTCAACCAGTCACTGCTGTCAGGCCAGCGTGCGGCGATCGCCGCCCCGTGGATGAAGACGAAGGGTAAGGGCGTCTTTGTCAATCTGCGGCGCGAGGCGCAGCCCTCCGCATCGATCGTCGCCAAGCTGGAACCCGGCGTAATGGTGACGATCGGCGAATGCAACGGTGACTGGTGCCGCGCCGAAACCGACGGCGCCTCCGGCTGGGTGGCGCAGTCGGAGATCTGGGGCGCCTATCCCGGCGAAGCCTTCAAATAAGCCCAGCCTGTTTGGCAGCCTCGGAAAGCGAGGTCATCGGGCGCGGGCCGATCTGCTGGATAACGATGCCGGCGGCGAGGCAACCGAGCTTGCCGCAATCCTCCAGAGAGCGTCCCTGCGTATAACCATAGAGGAAGCCGGAGGCAAAGAGATCGCCGGCACCTGTCGTATCCACAACTTCCCTGATCTTGATCGCATCGACGTAATAACGCTCGCGGCCCTTCAGGATGACGGCGCCGTCCTCGCTCATGGTCACGGCGGCGATCTTGCAATCGGCGGCGATCCTGTTCAGCGCCTCTTCGAAATCGTCGGTTTCATAGAGCGACAGCGCTTCCTGGCGATTGGCGAAGACGATATCGACCTTGCCGGAGCGCATCAGATCGAGGAATTCGCCGCGATAGCGGCCGACGCAGAAGCTGTCGGACAGCGTCATCGACATTTCGCGGCCGTTTTCATGGGCGATGCGGGCACAATCGAGGATCGCTTCCTTGGCGCGTGGCGGATCCCACAGATAACCTTCGAAATAGGTGACCTTGGCGTCGGCCACGACGTCGGTCTCGACGTCCTCAGGCCCGAGTTCGACGCAAGCGCCGAGATAGGTATTCATCGAACGCTCGCCGTCCCCGGTGACGAAGATCATCGAACGGGCCGTCGGCGGGAAGGTGCCCTTGGGCCGGGTCTGGTAGTGGACGCCTTGGGCGCGGATGTCGTGGGTAAAGATGTCACCCAACTGATCTGCGGCGACATTGCCGAAATAGGCAGCCTTGCCGCCGAGGTTAGCCACGCCCGCGGCCGTGTTGCCGGCGCTGCCGCCGGAGGCTTCGAGCGCCGGTCCCATGCGCGAATACAGCAGTTCGGCGCGCTCGGCATCGATGAGGTTCATGGCCGCCTTGGTGATCTGGTTGTCAATGAGGAACTGGTCGTCACAACGGGCAATGATATCCACGATTGCGTTGCCGACTGTCAGAACATCGAATCTTGTCATGAAATGGGGAGTCCCGGATTTGTGATAGCCGGGGTTTGGTCTTAGCGAAATTTCTCCAGTTTGGAAGGATAAATGGCGGATGGCACATCTATTTCTTCGCAAAACTGCCGCCTATTCGTCATGCCCGTGTCATCTTCAAAATCTAGAAACAGTCGCAAGAAGACCGGCATGAGCAGCTTTCGGTTGCAGCCGGGCGCCCGAGGGATGATCCCTTCGATCTTACCGGCGCGATGCTGACCACGGATGAACTGGCAGCTTCGCGATCGGATATCCGGCAGGTCCGGAGCGGAAAAGCGGGCTGTGCCCGCTTTTTTTGCTCTGCGGATGCTGCCGGATTGGCGATTGGCTTTTCAATCCAGAAGGCTTGCTGCTGTCGCGCCGCTACGCCTTCTTAGACGCGCAGCGCCGTAGAACTTTGAATTGCTGGATAATTTTCTCCTTAAACCGATTCCGATTTGAGGAATTATGCAGTAGAGGTTGATACTCCCCCCGCGCAAAGCAGCCTCCCCCATGTCAGCCATCATTCTCGACGTTCTTCCCATCTTCATCCTGATCCTCATCGGCTGGGTGATCGTCCGCAGCGGCCTGATGGCATCGAATGTCGGCGAAGCGCTCAGCGAATTTGTCTTCAAGATCGCCGTGCCGCTACTGCTGTTTCGCACCATCGCCGAGGCGGATTTTCATGGCGCCTCGCCTTTCCGGCTGTGGATCGTCTATTTCTCAGGCGTTGCCATCACCTGGGCGACCGGCCATATCGCCGCCACGCGGCTCTTCGGCCGCGACGAACGGATCGGCGTGCTGGCCGGCGTTTCCTCCGCCTTCGCCAACAATATCTTCATCGGCCTGCCGCTCGTCGAGCGGACCGTTGGCGATGAGGGGCTGGTGGCGCTGTCGATCCTGCTTGCCGTGCATTTGCCGGTGATGATGGTCGCCGGCACCGTGCTGATGGAGCATGCCGAGCGCAAGATCGCCGGCAAAAGCGATCGCAGCATGATGCTCGTGCTGCGCCAGATCGCCGTCAATCTGGTGCGCAATCCGCTGGTGATCGGGCTTGCGGCCGGCATGGCCATGCATCTTTCCGGTCTCACCATGCCCGTAACCCTGGCAACGGTCGTCAAGCAGATCGCCGGCATTGCCGGTCCGGCGGCGCTGATCTCGCTCGGCATGGCGCTGGAGAAATACGGCATTTCCGGCAATCTCGGCATCGCCAGCGTCACGTCAAGCTTGAAGCTGCTGATGCTGCCCGGCTGCGTATGGGCGGCGAGCCATCTCCTCGGCCTCAGCCCCGAATGGACGGCGGCGATCGTGCTGACCTCCTCGGTGCCCACAGGCGTCAACGCCTGGCTAATCGCCAACCGCTTCGGCGTCGGTCATAGCATCGCTGCCTCGACGATCACGGTGACGACGGCGCTCGGTGCAATCACGGTGTCGCTATGGGCCTATTTCCTGGGTGCCTGAAAAACTCTTTGCACAACAAAAAGCCCGGCTTCGCGGGCCGGGCTTCTATGACATGCGATTATTCCGTCCGCGTCACTGCGTCGCGGTCGGCAGCGGCACCGGCGAATCGGCGAGCGTGTGCAGGTAGAGGATAACGTTGGCGCGATCCTGATCCTTCGGCAGACCGGCAAAGCCCATCGCCGTGCCGGGAACATCCTTCTTCGGCGCCATCAGGAACTTGTTGAGAAATTCGAAGGTCCACTTCTCGCTGCTGCCCTTGGAAAAATCCTTGATGGCAGCGGAATAGGCAAAGCCCTCATGCGAGGCGATCGGGCGATCCACGACACCAAAGAGGTTGGGACCGACCTTGTTCGGTCCCCCTTTGGTGCCGTCATGACAGGCCTGACACTTCTTGAAGACCGTTTCACCGGCCTTGGCATCGGCAGAAGCGAGCAATTGCGCGATCGGAACGGCAGCAGCGGCAGGCGCAGCTTCGCCACCAGCGGCGGGCGCCTCTTCGGCAACGATCGCGAAACCTTCCTTTTCCGGTGCTTCGGAATGGAAGATCCCTTCGGACGCGATGGAGACCGACATCAGAACGAAAATCGTTCCGAGCAGCGCCCCAACGGCCGTATTGACGTATGAATTCATCTGCAATGCTCCCCTTGCAGCCGGCAGACCATAACCCGACCATCTTGAAATCGCGCGGAACCTATGTCTTTTGGCTGATCGTTGCAACTGTCTAAATGGTCTTGTGCGTGAGACTTTTTGACACTTTTCAGCCCGGAATAGAAGGCCCGACCAATGAGTGATTCAAATTTAGATGACGTGCTTGTATTGATCCCGGCGCGTATGGCCTCCACCCGACTTCCGGGCAAGCCGCTCGCCGATATTTGCGGGCTGCCGATGATCGTCCAGGTGGCGATGCGCGCCAGGGAGGCAGCCATCGGCCGCGTCGTCGTCGCCGTCGACGACGCCCGGGTGTTCGATGCCGTTTCGGCCGCCGGCTTCGAAGTCGTCATGACCAGCAGTGATCATCAATCTGGTTCCGATCGGATCTTCGAGGCGCTGAAGAAAGTCGATCCTGCCGGCAGGGCAAAATTCATCGTCAACGTCCAGGGCGATCTGCCGACGATCGATCCGGAAACCGTGCGCGCGGCTTTGCGCCCTCTCGAGAACGAGGCGGTCAATATCGGCACGCTGACGACCGAAATCGACAATGAAGCTGATAAAACCGCGCCGCATATCGTCAAGGTTGTCGGTTCGCCCGTTTCCGACACCCGACTGCGCGGGCTCTATTTCACGCGTGCGACGGCACCTTACGGCAAGGGCCCGCTCTACCACCATATCGGCCTTTATGCCTATCGGCGCGCGGCGCTGGAACGGTTCGTCGCGCTCGGGCCTTCAACGCTCGAAAGGCGCGAATCGCTGGAGCAGTTGCGGGCGCTGGAGGCCGGCATGCGCATCGACGTTGAGATCGTTGACACGGTTCCGCTCGGTGTCGATACTCCCGCCGACCTCGAAATAGCGCGGCGCATCCTCTCCGCAAAGTCGAACTGACGGAACCATCATGAACATCAAGACCAACAGGATCGCCTTCCAGGGCGAATTCGGCGCCAATTCCGACATGGCCAGCCGGGACATGTTTCCGACCATGGAGCCGCTGCCCTGCCAGACCTTCGAGGATGCGTTCACGGCGGTCGACAACGGCGACGCCGATATCGGGATGATCCCGATCGAGAACACGATCGCCGGGCGCGTCGCGGATATCCATCATCTGCTGCCTGAATCGCGGCTGCACATCATCGGCGAGTATTTCATGCCGATCCGCTTCCAGCTGATGGTGCTGCCGGGGGTGACCAAGGACGAGATCCGCACCGTGCACAGCCACATTCACGCGCTCGGCCAGTGCCGCAAGATCGTTCGGGCCAATGGCTGGAAGCCTGTGATCGCCGGCGATACGGCAGGCGCGGCAAAACTGGTGAAGGAAACCGGCGACCGCTCGATGGCCGCCCTGGCGCCGCGGCTTGCCGCCGATCTCTACGGGCTCGAGATCATCGCCGAAAATGTCGAGGATACCGAAAACAACGTCACCCGCTTCGTCGTGTTGTCGCGCGACGAGGAATGGGCGCAACGGAATTCGGCGGACGAAAAGGTCGTTACCACCTTCGTCTTCAACGTTCGCAACATTCCGGCCGCGCTCTACAAAGCGCTCGGCGGGTTCGCCACCAACAATATCAACATGACCAAGCTGGAAAGCTATCAGCTCGGCGGAAGATTCGTGGCGACACAGTTCTACGCCGATATCGAAGGCCATCCGAACGATCCAAACGTGCGGCGGGCATTGGAAGAACTGCGGTTCTTCTCCGAGAAGGTGCGCATCCTCGGCGTCTACAAGGGGCATGCGATGCGAGGCCTGCTTTAGTTTTTTGCATATCGCCCGGAACCACCTTCCGGGCGGCATGCATGAGAGGCCTCGCATATCAGCTATTATTTATCCGGCTCACAGACACGCAGGCGATGACCATCCGGATCGAGCACGACGAAGGTCGGGCCGAAGTCCAGTTCGGTTAGTTCCTGGGCGATCGGCAGGCCGCGCTTGCGCCAGTCCTCATAATGGTTGGCGACAGCATTTTCCCCCGCAACCATGAAGGCCACCTCCCCGCGGTTGCCGATGGCGGAGGGCTGCGGTTCGACCTTGCTGCGCCGCCAGAGGCCGAGGGTGAAGCCGCCATCGAGCGGAAAGGCGACGAAATTCGGTGCTTCCACGGTCGGTTCGCGGTTCAGGAGGTTCCGGTAGAAGCTTGCGCTTTCGCCGGGGTCCTTGACGTAGAGGATAATCAGATTGGGGCTGGTCATTTTGGTTCTCCCGGTGGTGTTAAATGGTGGACGAGGAATTACCTGCTGCCAATTTATGGCAGCAGGGCACAAAGGGCGTTGCCGAAGCAACGCCCTCGTCTCCTCGCGGATGCGGATAACGATGAGGTGGCCTAGAGCGGGAAACCATCCTTGTGGCGTGGGTTGCGCCCATCCATGAAGCCGAGGTCGCGCTTCAGATAGTCGGGTGTCGCTTCAACGTCGAGCTTGGAGCGGCTTCCCCCGGGGATCCAGAAAAAGCTGATGGCCAGGCGCAGCAGGCCGGAGCGTGCCGATTGGCGGACGTCGGCGAAAGTTTCGGCCGAAATGATGTCGGCAAAGCTATCAGTGGCGAAGCGGTCGCCGGCCCGCTGAATGACTGGAGGCATTGCCATGATCAGTACTCCTTCCTGTTGAAGTGGTACTGATGATAACCCCGACTGCTGACAGTTTATGGCAGCAGCGTTTCAGTTCTCGAGCGGCACGTCCTGCTCGCGCCATTCCTTGAGAAGAACCGTGCGGCGGCGCGGATAACGCACCTCATGGAGCGTCATGTCGATGATGCGGTCGGTGCGGAAATGGCGGAAGTCCTGGCGCAGTTCGCACCAGGCCATGAGGACGCGTACATGCTCGAAATAGCCGAGTGCGAAAGGCCAGACGCGGCGACGCGAGATCCGGCCCTGCTCGTCGCCATAATGCAGTTCGAGGATCCGCTCCAGGCGGATCGCCCGGCGGATGGCCGAGACATCCGCCTTGTCCTCGTCCCGGCGTTTGGGGCCGACGAAAAGGGCTGCCGAATCGATCATCTCCCGCATATCGGCCGGCAGCACGGCGGCAATCTTGGCGAGCGCATCGGCGCCGGCGCCGGCCAGGCGCGGTTCGGCGGCGCGGGCGACCCAGCGCGAGCCGAGCACGAGCGCCTCCAGCTCCTCTTCGGAAAACATCATCGGCGGCAGCATGAAACCCGGCTTCAGCACGTAGCCGATGCCGGCTTCGCCTTCGATCATCGCACCCTGGGCCTGCAGGCTGGCAATATCGCGATAGAGCGTGCGCAGGCTGACGCCGGTTTCCTCTGCAAGCACGATGCCGGTCACCGGCCGCCGGTAACGCCGGAGCGTCTGGAGCAGCGTCAGCAGCCGTTCCGAGCGGGCGACCGGCATGGCGTTACCGCTTCCACTCCACCCAGTCGCGCATCAGGCGGTGGGCGATCGCCCCTTTCGGCGGAGAGGCCTTGCCTGTCGCGCTCGGGCGTTCCAGCATCTCGATCGTTTCCTCGCGGGTGAACCAGCGGCAATCCTCCAACTCCGTCTCGTCGCGGGTGATTTCGGCGGATCTGGCCTCGGCGTAACAGCCGATCATCAGGGAATGTGGCATCGGCCAGGGCTGCGAGGCGTGGTAGCGGATGCGGCCGGTGCGGATGCCCGATTCCTCCAGCGTTTCGCGGCGCACGGCGTTCTCGATGGTCTCACCAGGTTCAACGAAGCCAGCAAGACAGGAATACATGCCGGGCGCGAAATGCGGACTGCGGCCGAGCAGACAGAGGTCGCGGCTCTCATCGATCGTCAGCATGATGACGACAGGGTCGGTGCGGGGGAAGATCATGTGTTCGCAGGCAGCGCAGACACGTTTGTAGCCGCCGATGTGGATCTCCATCGCCGAGCCGCAACGGCCGCAGAAGCGGTTGTCGCCATTCCAGCGGATGAGGCTCGCGGCCTGGGCGAATTCGCCGAGCAGCACCTCGTCGATCAGCATTTCGCGAAACAGCGTGCGGCCGTCGGCAGGCTTGTATTGGCTGGTGAGATCGTCGACGTCGATACCGACGGGAACCGCAAGGCGCGGCTCGCCTGATTTGCGGTAGCCGAGAAGCACCGTCTCGTCCCAATTCGGCCGAAGCTCCTGAAGCTCATAGCGGGCAAAGAGCGGATCGAGCACCTGGCCGTCATGCTTCAGCACCAGCTTGTCGCCGGCGAAGGCGAAGATATGCGTGCCCTCCTTGGCCAGCGCTTTTTCGACGGAGCGTTCGTCGCGATGTTCGGAATCGCGATTGAGGTCGTTGGCGGCAAAAGCCGTGAGATTGCTGGGCTCCGGATGCGGCACATCCGAATCGAAAAGCGAATGACTCATGATGAAAGGGCTTCCCGCAGCTTCGCTGTGAATTCGTCTCTCTTTTCGTCTTCGTAGGGTTCCGCGCGTCCGAAGCCCCAGACGGGACCCGGCCAGTTGGCATCGCCTTCGAAGCGGGCAATCACATGAACATGAAGCTGGCGGACGATATTGCCAAGAGCCCCGATATTGATTTTTGCGGCACCGGTGATCTGCTTCAGCGCCGTGGCAGTGAGCTCGGTCTCGAAGGCAAGCAGCACCTGGTCGAGCGGCGTCAGCTCGAAGATTTCGGTGATGCCTGCCCGGCGCGGCACGAGAATGAGCCAGGGCCAGCGGGCATCCCTCGACAATCTCAGATCACAGAGGCCTGTGATCATGATGCTGACGCTGTCGTTTTCCAGCCGAGGGTCGAGCATAAAGCCGTTCAAGGGCATTCCTCCTGTCTTTTCCAACGACTAGCAGTTTTTTATCATGTTGGCTTGCTTTTGATGACGATATTGCCGATATGTGCATTCGGGAGGTTGGTGGTGGACGAGCCACTCGCCAACCGGGTCAGGTCCGGAAGGAAGCAGCCCTAACGAGCCCGGCACGGGTCATCGTGCCAGCCTCCCACCTTCTCTCCACGAAGTGCCCGACGATCCGGGCGACAAGCAGGGCGATGAGCGACACCGAGCGACAATCAAAAGATGCCGCCTCGACGGGCACCGGATACCGGGTGCTGGCTCGCAAATACCGCCCCAAGGATTTCACGGACCTGATGGTCGGCCAGGAGCCGATGGTCCGCACCCTTACCAACGCCTTCGAGACCGGCCGCATCGCCCAGGCCTACATGCTGACCGGCGTGCGCGGCGTCGGCAAGACGACGACTGCGCGCATCCTGGCGCGAGCGCTGAATTACAAGACAGCTGATGTCGACAAGCCGACGATCGACCTTCGCACGCCCGGCGAGCACTGCCAGGCGATCATGGAAGGCCGGCATGTCGACGTGATCGAGATGGATGCCGCCTCCCATACCGGCATCGACGATATCCGCGAGATCATCGAGCAGGTGCGCTACCGGCCGGTTTCGGCGCGCTACAAGGTCTACATCATCGACGAAGTGCACATGCTGTCGACGCAGGCCTTCAATGGCCTCTTGAAGACGCTGGAAGAACCGCCGGAGCATGTGAAGTTCATCTTCGCCACGACCGAGATCCGCAAAGTGCCGATCACCGTGCTGTCACGCTGCCAGCGCTTTGACCTGCGCCGCATCAGCGCGTCGGATCTCGTCGGGCTGTTTTCGACGATCGCCGCCAAGGAAGGCATCGAGGCGGAACCGGACGCGCTGGCAATGATCGCGCGTGCCGCCGAAGGCTCGGCGCGCGACGGGCTGTCGCTGCTCGATCAGGCGATCGCCCATGGTGCCGGCGCCGTGCAGGCGGAAGCCGTGCGCGGGATGCTCGGTCTTGCCGACCGCGCCCGGATCGTCGATCTCTTCCAGCATGTCGTCCAGGGCGACGTGGCCGCAGCCCTCGGCGAATTCCAGAGCCAGTACGAGGCCGGCGCCAATCCCGTGGTGGTGCTGACCGATCTTGCCGATTTCACCCATCTGGTGACGCGGCTGAAATATGTGCCGGATGCGGCGAACGACCCCTCGCTCAGCGAAGTCGAGCGCACCAAGGCGGCGGAATTCGCCAAGGGCGTTGCGGTAACGACGCTGTCGCGCATCTGGCAGATGCTGTTGAAGGGCATTCCGGAAACGGAAGGCTCGTCGCGGACGGCAGGTGCGGCCGAAATGGTGCTGATCCGGCTGGCGCATGCCGCGCATCTGCCGGCGCCCGAAGACGCGGCGCGGCGGCTTGCCGAATTTTCCGGCGACAATGCCGGCCCGCGGCCCGCCTCCCCGCCTTCAGGCAGTGGCGGCGGCAACGGCACGCGGGTTCCCTATCAAAGCAGTGTCGCGGCACGCGCGCCGGAAATCGCACCGAGCAAACCACAGGCGTCCGCGCCGGTGGCAATGCTGCGTGCGGTGCCGAGCAGCCAGCCCGAGACGATGCCTATCGGCCGAATCGAGACGAAACCGGCGGAAGCGCTAAAGTCGCTCGTCCAGGTCAACTCGGTCAGCGATATCGTCGATCTTGCCGCCGAGAAGCGCGATCCGAAGTTGAAGGCGATGGTGCGCACCTTCGTGCGCCCGGTCCGGATCGAGCCCGGCCGCCTTGACGTCAGCCTGGCCGGGGGCGCGCCGACGACGCTGCTCAACGAGCTTGCCGTCAAGCTGAAGGAATGGACCGGCATCCACTGGATCGTCAGCCTCAGCCGCGAAGAGGGCAAGCCGACGCTGGTGGAAGCGGAGGCCAGGACCCGGGAACAGCACGTCATCGACGCTCGTCAGGATCCTGACGTGGCAGCGATCCTGGCGTATTTTCCAGGCGCGAAAATCATCGACGTGCGCGTGCGGGCGCCCGAACCGGACGAGGAAGGCGAGGCAACGCCACCGGCCGCCGCCGAATCCGAAGAAGGCGACATCCTGCCTGGCGACGACATAGAGTTCTAGAGTTTCAACAAGGAGCGAGACGATGCGCGACATCATGGGCATGATGGGCAAAGTCAAGGAAATGCAGGCCAAGATGGAGCAGATGCAGGCGGAGATCGCCGAGCTCACGGCCGAAGGCAAGGCCGGCGGCGGCCTCGTCACTGTGCTCATCTCGGGCAAGGGCGAGCTGAAGAGCCTGAAGATCGACCCATCGCTGTTCAAGGAAGACGATGTCGAGATCCTCGAGGACCTGATCGTCGCCGCCCACAAGGACGCCAAGGACAAGGCCGAGGCGCTCGCCGCCGAAAAGACCAAGGCACTCACCGCCGGCCTGCCGATCCCGCCCGGTTTCAAGCTGCCGTTCTGATAGCAGGCAGTTCGGTCTTTAAGGCATTTCCGTTTTTTTCGAATTGCGGAGATATTCCAAAGCGCGTCGCAACGAATTTGATTCATGCGATGCGCTTTTATTGTTTTGACGCATGTCGTTATCGTGGAGCCTCTGCATACCTTTGTAGTGACATGCATTGCCTCTCTTTTTTTCGAGTAATTCCCGACACAAAACCACGCCATAGTTTTGCTGGAATTGCTCTCATATTTCAGCCAGTAGTTTCAGAGATCTCACAAGGTTTTTCATGAAGATCGCCGGCGTTTTTCGCGTTTTTATTGCTGTTACTATCTTCGCGCCGACGACCGTCAGTGCAAATCAATGCGATCCCAGTAAGCCTGTTTATGTGTTCGACCAATTTGGCGGGGGCGACGACACCAAGGTTTTCTACAGTGAGCGCGATGGCAAACACGAATGGTACCTGACACCAGTCAGGTTTGATACTTGGCGAAAATCCAAACTGGTTTGGTCTATCGATGGTGCCGTAACATGCAGCGATGCTGTCGGCATATGCACGTTAGACTTGGAATCCAACAAAAAGAAGGACTCGAATTCGGCTCTTTACCACTGCTTCAAGGAAAATGAAAAGGATATGAAAGGTGTAACCTCCCTTGCGATCCCCGTCACCGATATTATGACAGGTAACGAATCATCGCACGTTGCATTCGGCTTTCTGACTGCTATTTCAATGGGATGCAGTAATTTCTTGGACATCAAGGTTGAACGGAAGGCATTGCTAACCCCGCAGGAACGGGAAGGTCAGTTCCTCTTGCCGCCTTACTTTCGACGGGTTGCTTGCCCCACGTAGCCGGGCTCCTCATCTCGCCGCGAAACTATTACAAAGCGCGCTGAGAATACGACTCCTAACTTTGAGCAGCCAGCATTGACCGTAATTTGTAATGAATGGGCGCTGACAGATAACGCTGTCGATCTTCAACCGAAAGTTGGCGCCCGAAGGTTTCCATCATTTCCGGCATCGTCACCCGGGCGCCGGAAAAAGGCGCGTACGCGACCGGCAAGCCGGCTTCGACAATTCCGTTGGCGATTACACGGCAATAAATGCCGGGACGGCCTGCCTGGGTATATCGCTTGACGAATTTCGGGTCGTTCATCCTGGCGGCGAATGTGGCGCAGGGAATGCGGCAGGAGGTGACCTCGAGGACCAATTCACCTGTCATGAAGCGGTCGCCAACCGCGACTTGTCGGTTGTCGAGGCCCTCAATTACGAGGTTCTCCCCGAAAGTTCCGAGGTTGATGGGATGGCCGAGTTCCCTCGCCCACCAGTCGAGGCAGACGGAGCCTTCCAGATAGACAGCCTGATCGACGCCGCCATGGTGTTTGCGGTTGCAGATCGCATCACCGACCAGCCCTTCGGCATCGATCATCACCGCGCCGTTGACGGCGTGTTTGAAGATGCCGGTCTTGTAGCTCTTGCCGGCCAGCCTTTCCGGATTGCCGATGCACAGCGCCAGGATTTTCATGGGACGACCGATCCTTCCGCGATTCCGTTTTCGCTGCATATCAGCTAAGAACTGCGCATGGCAAAACGAGTCACTGGCCCCGAAATCGAAAAACTCATCCAGCTTTTGGCGAAGGTGCCGGGCCTCGGGCCGCGCTCGGCGCGCCGGGCGGCACTGCATCTGATCAAGAAGAAGGACCAGTTGCTAGGGCCCCTGTCGAATGCGATGGGCGAGGCCTATGACAAGGTGAAGATCTGCTCGCGCTGCGGCAATGTCGATACGGTCGATCCGTGCACAGTCTGCACCGACACGCAGCGCGATCAATCCATCATCATCGTCGTCGAGGACGTATCGGACCTTTGGGCGCTGGAGCGGGCAGGCGCAATGAACGCCGCCTATCATGTGCTCGGCGGTACGCTGTCGCCGCTTGACGGGATCGGGCCCGACGATCTCAACATTCGCGGGCTGATCGACCGGATCGGCGAAGGTGGCATCCGCGAGCTGATCATCGCCGTCAATGCCACCGTCGAGGGCCAGACGACGGCGCATTACATCACCGACCAGTTGCAGGGGCTCGAGGTGAAGATCACCCGCCTGGCGCACGGCGTGCCTGTCGGCGGCGAGCTCGACTACCTCGACGAGGGTACACTTGCGGCGGCCCTTCGGGCGCGGACGGTGATATGAGAGGCTTGGGTATGGCGCACCGCACCCCCCTCTGCCGTGCCGGGCATCTCCCCCACAAGGGGGGAGATCGGCTAGGGGGGACCTCTTGCCTTGATCAACGGCCACAGATGGCCGAAACCGCTTCGCTCACGACCAAGATTCCGCGAAGCCGGCGCTTCTTGCCGATCTCCCCCCTTGTGGGGGAGATGTCCGGCAGGACAGAGGGGGGTATTCTACGGCGGCTGCGGATATTCGCACTCGCTGCAATGGCCGCTCTCCTACCCCTCCCCGCCCTCGCAACCCCTTCGAAAGCCGATGTCGAAGCGCAGTTCGAGACGTGGGTGCAGAAGGACCTCTGGCCCGAGGCGAAGGCAAACGGCATTTCGGAGAAGACCTTCCAGGCCGCTTTCTCCGGCATTAGGCTGAATTGGGACCTGCCCGATCTCGCGCCGCCCGGCTTCCCGCCGCCGAAGGAGCAGAAGCAGACGCAGGCGGAGTTTTCCTCGCCCGGTCCCTATTTCAACGAGGACCATCTGAAGAGGCTTGCCGCGACGGGGCGCGGCTTTGCCGCGCAATATGGTTCGACGCTGAAGCGGATCGAGAAGACCTATGGCGTGCCGGGCTCGATCGTGCTTGCCATCTGGGGCCGGGAGACCGGCTTCGGCGCGGCGAAGATCCCGAATTCGGCGATCGAGGTGCTGGCGACCAAGGCTTTCATGTCGACGCGTAAGGAGATGTTCCGCACCGAATTGGTGGCGGCGCTGCATATTCTCGACGGAGGCGACGTGACGCCCGCCGATTTCAAGGGTTCGTCGGCGGGCGCGCTTGGTCAGCCGCAGTTCATGCCGACCAGCTATCTGAAATATGCCGTCGATTTCGACGGCGACGGCCATCGCAACATCTGGACCTCGGTGCCGGATACGCTCGCCTCGATCGCCAATTTCCTGGTCAAGAAAGGTTGGCAGCGCGACCGCGACTGGGGCTTCGAGGTATCGATACCGGAGGCGGTCTCCTGCGCGCAGGAAGGCCCCGACCTGGCAAAGCCGCTGTCGCACTGGGCCTCGCTCGGCATCGACCGCATCTCCGGCAAGGGTTTTCCATCGGGCGAGATGAAGGCTGAGGGCATGATGCTGGTCCCGGCCGGCCGCGACGGGCCGGAATTCGTCGTCACGCCGAATTTCTACATCATCAAGGAATATAATAATTCCGATCTCTACGCGCTTTACATCGGCAATCTCGCCGACCGGATCGCCGATAATGGCGGCGCCTTCCAAGGCCGATGGGGAGATGTCGGCAAGATGCTGCGCTCGGATGTCGCCGCCATGCAGAAGGCGCTGGAACGGCAGGGCTACGATGTCGGCGGTTCCGACGGCCTGCCGGGCTACAAGACCCGGCGTTCGATCGGCCAGTGGCAGGCGAAGAACGGCATGAAGCCGACCTGCTTTCCCGAAGCCACGATGAAAGGCAAGTTGAAATAAGGATTCAGAGCGTGCGCTTCAGCCCCTCATGGCTGGCGACGAAGCCGAGCTTCTCGTAGAAGCGCATCGAGCCTGCTCGCGTCTTGTCCGATGTCAGTTGCACGAGGCCGCAGCCGCGCGCGGCGCATTGGCCAATCGCCCATTCGATCAATTCTGCGCCGAGACCCGAGCCGCGACGATCGCTTGCAACACGCACACTTTCGATCTGACCGCGCCACATGCCCGTCCTCGACAGGCCGGGAATAAAGCTCAGTTGCAGGCAGCCGACGACCCGATCGGCCGCATCGATTGCAACGGCCAAAAGCTGATTGGCATCCGCCTCGATCGCGGCAAAGGCCGAGAGATACCGCGCATCGACGGGGTCGGCGACGATTTCCCTGGTGCCGCCAAGATCGTCGTCGGCCAGAAGCCGGACGATGGCGGCGAGATCGGATTGGCGGGCGAGCCTGAAACTCATGCTTGGCCTCAATGATGCAGATCGATCGGCGCCTTGTGGAAGACATCGTCGCCCGGCGGGATCGCCTGGCGTTCGATCATCCGGTGAACATGCAGCGGACCTTCGCCGCGGTGAAGCGCACGCAGCCTGTCGGTGTTTTCGGCATCGGCCTGCGTCCGCCGCTGGTTGTGTCTGATGTATTCGACCCAGGTCGGCGTATGGTAGGTTTCCGTCCACAGTCCGGGGTTTTCGAGATCGCGCATCAGCGCCCAGTTGCGGGCGCCATCGCGGATGCGGATACGGCGCCGTTCGCCCATCAGCTCCATGAATTCGGCCAGGTCGTCATCTCCGATCTCATAATCGACCTGAATGACGATCGGGCCGCTGCGCGGCGTAATGTCGAGACTGAGGGCCGGCTCGGTGAAGCGGTTCAGCGGATCGAGATTGAGCGAGGCGAAGGCCGGCATGGAAAAACGCAGGCCGATCACGATGCCGAGCAGCATGACGGTCGATGACATCAGCAGCGCATCGGCGACGCCGTATCGATCGGCGGCAATACCCCATAGCCAGCTGCCGCCGGCGATGCCGCCAAAGGTAACGGTCTGGTAGAGTGACAGCGCGCGGCCGACCACCCAGCGCGGCGTCGAAAGCTGGACGATGGTGTTGAAGAGCGAAAGTGCGGAAACCCAGCAGGCGCCGGAGACGAGCAGCCCGGCAGAGGTAAGGACAGCGCTTGGGCTGAAGGCGGCGATGACGGCGCTCAGCGCGAAGCCGGCGAAAGACAGGCGGATGATCATCTCGCTGGAAAGCATTTGGCGCAGTCGCGCATTCAGCACCGCCCCGCCGATCGCACCGATGCCGAAGGCGCCGAGCATGAAACCATAGGTCAGCGGGCCACCGCCGACGAGATCGAGCGCGACGATCGGCAGCAGCGCCAGGATCGAGCTGGCGCCGATGCCGAAGAGCAGTCCCCTGAGGAGAACCTTTTCGAGATTGGGCGACATCGAGACATAACGGAGGCCAGCGAAGATGGCGCTGCCGAGCGCCTCCCGCGGCAGAGTCGAGACCGGCGTGCTCGGCCGCCAGCGCAGCAGGGCATAGATCAGCGCGAGGTAGCTTACGGTGTTCACTGCGAAAGCTGCAGCGGCGCCGGCTGCGGCGACGATGACGCCGCCGATCGCCGGCCCAACGCTGCGGGTAATGTTGAAACCCATGCTGTTCAGCGTGACGGCGCCCGGCAGATCGGCGCGCGGCACCATGTCGCCGACCGAGGCCTGCCAGGAGGGATTGTTGAGTGCTGTGCCGCAGCCGATCAGGAAGGTGAAGAAGAGCAGCAGCCAGGGGGTGATCCAGCCGAGAAGGGCGAAGATCGTCAGCAGAGCCGAAACCGTCAGCATCATGCATTGCGCCGTCAGCATGACCCGCCGGCGGTCGTAATTGTCGGCGAGCGCACCCGATATCAGCGAAAACAGCATGATCGGCAGCGCCGTCGAGGTCTGCACCAGCGCGACCATATCCTCCGAGGCGCTGATCGTCGTCATCATCCAGGCAGCACCAACCGCCTGGATCAGGCCGCCGAAATTCGAGGACAGGCTGGCGAACCAGATGGTGCGGTAGGTATCGTGCCGCAGGGGCGCCAATGTCGACGAAGTGTAGGCCACGATTTCTCCGCTTTTGTTGTTGCGCCGCAACGGCAATATATGCGCAAGATCGGCGCTGGCCATAGGCCCACCGACGTCACCCGACACGAATTGGCGGAATCAGCCGCAGACCTTGCAATTTCGGAAAAACCCGACTATATGGCTCTCAAATTCTTGATCGCTTGATGAAGAGTGGGCCGCAAGGACCCGCTCTTTTTTATTAGCGCGATCCCTAAAAAGCATGAAATTGCGAGGAGCGCACCGCTTGTCGGACATGACAAACGCAGGCAACGAACTTGAGCCGCGGCTGATTACCGAAACCGGGCTCGACCAGCGTCTTGCCGATATCATCGAACCTGTCCTCATCGGCATCGGCTTCCGGCTTATCCGCGTCCGCATGCTGAACCAGAACGGCGTGACGATGCAGGTGATGGCCGAACGCAACGACGGGACGATGACGGTTCAGGACTGCGAAGAAGTCTCGATGGCGATTTCTCCTGTCCTCGATGTGGAAGATCCGGTCGATAAAGAGTATCATCTCGAAGTGTCTTCGCCCGGCATCGACCGTCCGATGGTGCGGAAATCCGATTTCGTCCGCTGGCAGGGCCACCTTGTGAAATGCGAGACGTCGATCTTGATCGACAATCGCAAGCGCTTCCGCGGCAAGATCGTCGAAGCAGGCGTCGATGGTTTCACGCTCGAGCGTGACCAGGTCGCTTACGGGGAAGAGCAGAAGGTCACCATTCCCTTCACGGCGCTTAGCGATGCGAAGCTCATTCTGACCGACGACCTGATCCGCGACGCGTTGCGCGCCGATAAGCTGGCGAAAGCCGAGGCCGCCAACCAGAACGAAGCGGACGACCAGGAATAACCGATCAACAGACCGCTACAGGGACGGGAACCCTGGAGTAAAGACGGAGAAACAAGACAATGGCAGTCAGTGCGAACCGGCTCGAACTTCTGCAGATCGCAGATGCAGTGGCGCGCGAAAAGGTCATCGACCGCGAGATCGTGCTGGCCGCAATGGCCGACGCCATCCAGAAGGCGGCACGCTCCCGTTACGGCACCGAGTCCAACATACGGGCCGATATCAATCCGAAGACCGGCGAAATCCGTCTGCAGCGCCTGCTCGAAGTTGTCGACAAGGCTGAGGATTATTCGACGCAGATCCCGCTGGAGCTTGCCCGCGACCGCAACCCGGACGCCGCACTCGGCGATTTCATCGCCGATCCGCTGCCGCCAATGGATTTCGGCCGCATCGCCGCACAGTCCGCCAAGCAGGTGATCGTGCAGAAGGTGCGTGAAGCCGAGCGCGACCGCCAGTTCGACGAATTCAAGGATCGCGTCGGCGAAATCGTCAACGGCACCGTCAAGCGCGTCGAATATGGCAATGTCATCGTCGATCTCGGCCGTGGCGAAGGCATCATCCGCCGCGACGAAATGATCCCGCGCGAAAACGTCCGCTATGGCGATCGCGTCCGTGCCTATGTTTATGATGTCCGTCGCGAGCAGCGCGGCCCGCAGATTTTCCTGTCGCGTACGCATCCGCAGTTCATGGTGAAGCTGTTCACCATGGAAGTGCCCGAGATTTACGACGGCATCATCCAGGTGAAGTCGGTCGCCCGCGATCCGGGCTCGCGCGCCAAGATCGCCGTGATCTCGAACGATAGTTCGATCGATCCGGTCGGCGCCTGCGTCGGTATGCGCGGCTCGCGCGTTCAGGCCGTCGTCGGCGAACTCCAGGGCGAGAAGATCGACATCATTCCGTGGTCGCAGGACCCGGCGACCTTCGTCGTCAATGCCCTGCAGCCGGCCGAAGTCGCCAAGGTCGTTCTCGACGAGGATGCCGAGCGTATCGAAGTCGTCGTTCCCGACGAGCAGCTGTCGCTTGCGATCGGCCGCCGCGGCCAGAACGTCCGGCTCGCCTCGCAGCTGACCGGCTGGGACATCGACATCATGACGGAGGCCGAGGAATCGGAACGCCGCCAGAAGGAATTCAACGAGCGTACCAACCTGTTCATGGATTCGCTCGACGTCGATGAAATGGTCGGCCAGGTTCTGGCCTCTGAAGGCTTTGCAGCGGTCGAAGAACTGGCTTATGTCGATCTCGACGAAATCTCCTCGATCGACGGTTTCGACGAAGAGACGGCGCAGGAAATCCAGCAGCGTGCCCGCGAATTCCTCGAGCGTCTCGAAGCCGAGATGGACGAGAAGCGCAAGGCGCTCGGCGTTCAGGACGAGCTGCGCGAAATCGACGGTATCACCGCCCAGATGATGGTGGCGCTCGGCGAAGACGGCATTAAGTCGATCGAGGACTTTGCCGGTTGTGCCGCCGACGACCTCGTCGGCTGGACGGAACGCAAGAACGGCGAAACGAAGAAGTTCGAAGGCCTGTTCTCGAAGTTCGACGTCTCGCGCGTCGAGGCCGAACAGATGATCGTCCAGGCCCGCCTTTCGGCTGGCTGGATCACGCAAGAGGACCTGGCTAAGGGGACCGAAGAAGAGGTCGCCGAAGCCGAACAGGAAGTATGATGACCGCGCATGAGCCGGACGCTCTCCCTGATGAGGACGACGATCTTGCAGGTTATGACGTGAACGGACGCATGTGCATCGTGACGCGCGAAAGCGGATCGCCGGAAGAGCTGATCCGCTTCGTTGCCGCTCCCGATGGAACTATTGTCGCCGACCTGAAGCGCGAGCTTCCGGGACGCGGATGCTGGGTAAAGATCGACCGGTCGCTGGTCGACAGGGCGGTGGCGAAGAAACTCTTCGCCCGCGCGCTGAAAATGGATGTGAAGGCGGCAGACGATCTCGGCGCGAGCGTCGATCGGCTGCTCGCGGCGCAATTGATGCAGATGATGAACATGGGGCGGAAAGCCGGCCAGTTCGTCAGCGGATCCTCGAAAGTGGATGCCGCAGTTAGAAGCGGGGCAGCGCTTGCGGTGTTCCATGCGACTGATGCAGCGGACGACGGCGTCCGAAAAATCGACCAGGCCCGCAAGGCCTGGCACCTCGGAATGGAGACCGAGGAGGAGATACCTTCCTTCCGTCTCTTCTCGGAGAGCGAAATGGAAGGCCTGATGGGTCAGAATGCTTTTATCCATGCCGCAGTGCTTGCAGGGCAGGCGGGTGAGGGTGTAGTGAAGCGCGCAAAGATGCTCGAACAGTACCGTATTGGCGGTCAGTCCCGGGCAGCAGCGGGCGGCGCTGGCCGGCAAAAACAATGAGGCGGTCACCGGCATCGGCCGGTCGCATCCTCATTGATCGACAGTATTGAACGACAGGGTCTGATCTAGTCATCGCTCCCTGTCCGAAGGAACGGGAACGAATGACCGATAGTAACGACGACAAGACAATCAGCGTGACGGGCAAAAAGACGCTTACCCTGAAACCATCGGGGATGAGCCAGGGCACCGTTCGCCAGGATATGGGTCGAGGTCGCACCAAGGCGGTTGTCGTCGAGACCCGCAAGCGGCGCCCGATGCGCCCGGAAGACGAAAAGCCGATCACACCTGCCGCTCCGGTGGCCCCTGTGCGTGCTGCCGAACCGGCGCCTGCGCCTATGCAGGCGCGCCCGCAGCAGCCGACGCCGGCACCGCGGATCCAGCAGGGCAACAACAACCAGACGAACCAACGTCCGCAGCAGTCCCACCAGGCGCCGCGCCAGAACGATCGTCCGCGTCCGGTAGTGCTGAACCATCTGTCGCCGGAGGAAATGGACGCCCGCCGCCGTGCGCTTGCCGACGCCCAGGCGCGTGACGCCCAGGATGCGATCCGCCGCGCCGAGGACGAAAAGCGCCGTGCCGCCGAAGAGGTTGTCCGTAAGGCAGCCGAAGCAGAAGAAGCTGCCCGCAGGGCCGCTGAAGACGCTATCCGACAGGCTGAGGCGCCCGCCGCCGTTGCTGAACCAGCAGCCGCGGCACCGGCTCCGGCCGAGGCAAGCGCCGACGCCCCACAGCCGCAGCAAACCGCATCGTCGGCACCAGCTGTGCGCCGGCCCGATGCGGCCGGAGCACCGGCTGCTGCCCGTCCGGCAGCGGGCGCTGCCGTTCCCGGCGCCGTTCGCGGCCGTCGCGACGAAAAGGAAGAAGAAGATCGGGGTGCCGCGCGCGGTGGTCCGGTCCGTGGCCGTGTCGTTCGCCCGGAACCGGCAAAGCCGGTCACCACGCGTCCGAAGACGGATGAAGAGCGCCGTCGCGGCAAGCTGACGATCTCCACTGCCAACGTCGACGGCGACGACAATGCCCGCGGGCGTTCGCTCTCGGCGATGCGCCGCCGGCAGGAGAAGTTCCGCCGCGGTCAGATGCAGGAAACCCGCGAGAAGATCTCCCGCGAGGTAGTTCTGCCAGAGACCATCACCATTCAGGAACTGTCGCAGCGCATGTCCGAACGCGCTGTCGACGTCATCAAGTACCTGATGAAGGAAGGCCAGATGATGAAGCCGGGCGACGTCATCGACGCCGACCTTGCCGAACTCATCGCCGGCGAATTCGGCCATACGGTCAGGCGCGTGTCGGAATCCGACGTCGAACTTGGTATCTTCAACGTGTCCGACGAGGATGGCGAACTGGTTTCGCGCCCGCCCGTCGTCACCATCATGGGCCATGTCGACCACGGCAAGACCTCACTGCTCGACGCCATCCGTCATGCCAACGTGGTTTCCGGCGAAGCCGGTGGCATCACGCAGCATATCGGCGCCTATCAGGTGGAGCAGAGCGGTCAGAAGATCACCTTCATCGATACGCCCGGCCACGCCGCCTTCACGGCAATGCGTGCCCGCGGTGCGCAGGCGACCGACATCGCGATCCTGGTCGTCGCAGCCGACGACAGCGTGATGCCGCAGACGATCGAATCGATCAACCACGCCAAAGCGGCCGGTGTTCCGATCATCGTTGCGATCAACAAGGTCGACAAGCACGAAGCCGATCCGCAGAAGGTGCGCAATCAGCTGCTGCAGCACGAAGTCTTCGTGGAATCCATGGGCGGTGAAGTGCTCGACGTCGAAGTTTCGGCAAAGACCGGCAAGAACCTCGACAAGCTGCTCGAGGCGATCCTGCTGCAGGCGGAAATTCTCGATCTCAAGGCCAATGCGAACCGGACTGCTGAAGGTACCGTCATCGAAGCCCAGCTCGATCGCGGCCGTGGTTCGGTCGCGACCGTGCTTGTCCAGAAGGGCACGCTGCGTCCGGGCCAGATCATCGTCGCCGGTGACGTCTGGGGCCGCGTGCGCGCGCTTGTCACCGACAAGGGCGACCATGTGAAGGAAGCAGGTCCGGCAACCCCGGTCGAGGTTCTCGGTCTTTCCGGTACGCCGCAGGCGGGCGACAAGTTCGCCGTCGTCGAAAGCGAAAGCCGCGCCCGCGAAATCTCGGAATATCGCCAGCGTCTTGCCCGTGACAAGGCGGCTGCCCGCCAGTCGGGACAGCGCGGTTCGCTGGAACAGATGATGATGCAGCGCCAGAGCGTCGGCATCAAGGAGTTCCCGCTGGTCATCAAGGGCGACGTGCAGGGCTCGATCGAAGCGATTGCCGGCGCGCTCGAGAAGCTCGGCACCGACGAGGTCCGCGCCCGCATCGTCCATTCGGGCGCCGGTGGCATCACCGAGTCGGATATTTCGCTCGCCGAAGCGTCGAACGCGGCCATCATCGGCTTCAACGTTCGTGCAAATACGCAGGCACGTCAGTTCGCCGAGCGCGAAGGCATCGAAATCCGCTACTACAACATCATCTACGACCTGGTGGATGACGTGAAGGCAGCGATGTCGGGCCTCTTGTCTCCGGAACGACGCGAAACCTTCATCGGCAATGCCGAAATCCTCGAGGTGTTCAACATCACCAAGGTCGGCAAGGTCGCAGGCTGCCGTGTCGTCGAAGGCAAGGTCGAGCGTGGCGCAGGCGTCCGCCTCATCCGCAACGACGTCGTCGTTCACGAAGGCAAGCTCAAGACCCTCAAGCGCTTCAAGGACGAAGTGTCCGAAGTGCCGATGGGCCAGGAGTGCGGCATGGCCTTCGAAAACTACGAGGATATGCGCGCCGGCGACGTCATCGAGTGCTTCCGCGTCGAACATATCACGCGCACGCTCTAAACCGCCGCGGCTGAGCGCAGCATCAGCCTTCCGAAAGCCATTCGCCAGCCGGCGGATGGCTTTCGGGTACCTGCGACTTGACCTTTTCTGCCAAAAGAGTCATGGACGCTCTCCTTTGACGGGTTCGATTCCCAGCCGCATCGGCAAATAGAGATAACAATGACCAGATCGACTTCTTCCGCGCCTTCGCAGCGCATGCTGCGCGTTGGCGAACAGGTTCGCGCCGCGATCACCCAGGTATTGCAGCGCGGCGAAGTGCGCGACGACGTCATCGAAGCGACCGTGATCTCGATCTCGGAAGTGCGCATGTCGCCCGACCTCAAGATGGCCACCGCCTATGTGACACCGCTCGGCGTTTCCGACCACAGCATCGTCATCGAGGCGTTGAACCGTAATGCGAGGTATATCCGCGGCAGGCTCGGGCAACAGCTTCGGCAGATGAAATACATGCCGGAGGTGCGGTTCCGCGACGATACCAGCTTTGACAACTACAAGAAAATCGACGAGCTGCTGCGTTCGCCCGAGGTGCAACGCGACCTCGACGGCGATAATGACGAACAATAAACAGAAGAGACGCATGTCCAAACCACGCAAACCCAAGGGCCGGCCGATTTCCGGCTGGCTGATCCTCGACAAGCCGGTGGATTTCGGCTCGACGGAAGCCGTTTCCAAGATCAAGTGGCTCTTTAAGGCGCAGAAGGCCGGTCATGCCGGCACGCTCGATCCGCTCGCCTCCGGCATGCTGCCGATCGCGCTCGGCGATGCGACCAAGACCGTTCCCTATGTGATGGACGGCCGCAAAATCTATGAATTCACGGTCAGCTGGGGCGAGGAACGCGCGACGGACGATCTCGAGGGCGACGTGACCGAAAGCTCGGACAAACGCCCGAGCGAACAGCAGATCCGCGATATCCTAGCCAGCTATATCGGCACCATCAGCCAGGTGCCGCCGCAGTTTTCGGCGATCAAGATATCTGGTGAACGCGCCTATGATCTGGCGCGCGAAGGCGAAGTTGTCGAAATCCCCTCGCGCGAAGTCGATATCTTCCGGCTGACATTGCTCGCCTGCCCGGATGCCGATACCGCGCATTTCGAAGTCGAATGCGGCAAGGGCACCTATGTCAGGGCGCTCGCCCGCGATTTCGGCCGGGAGCTCGGCTGCTATGGCCACGTGTCCGGGCTGCGGCGCACCTTCGTCGCGCCGTTCGCGGAAGAGGCCATGGTGCCGCTCGCAGACCTTGTGGCCCTGGAGGCAATCGAGGATATGGACGAGCGGCTTGCAGCCCTCGATGCGCTGCTGATCAACACCTGCGAGGCGCTTTCCGCCCTGCCCCATCTCGTCATCAACGACGATCAGGCGCACCGGCTGAAGATGGGCAACCCGATCCTCGTGCGCGGCCGCGATGCGCCGGTTGCCGAAAGCGAAGCCTATGCGACGGCCCGCGGCAGGCTGATTGCGATCGGCGAGATCGGCCAGGGCGAGTTTCGCCCGAAGCGGGTTTTCGGCTGAGTCTGTACAGCTAACGATTGTCAGGCGTTAGCGATGCGATATCTTCCTTTCGGGCCGTGGCGGCCCGAAGGGCCATGGCGGCCCGACAAGGGGATGATTATGCGCGCAACCGCTATCGGCATACTGACGTTCTTTTCGATGTTCCTGACCGTTACCGGCGCTCAATCCGCCGAGCGCTGGGCCGAGCTCCCGGCCTTTCCTGCAATGCCCGTGCCGAAGACGAGCGGCATGGCCGATGTGAACGACATCAAGATGTATTACGCCGAATATGGTGAAGGCGACCCGATCCTCTTCATCCATGGAGGTCTTGGAAATGCCGAGGTCTGGGGTCATCAGATCGCCGATTTTGCCAAGGATCATCTGGTCATCGTTGCCGACAGCCGCGGACATGGGCGCTCGACGCGCAGCCGACAGCCCTTCGGCTACGATCTGATGACATCGGATTATGCCGCGCTTCTCGACCATTTGCAGATCGGCAAGGTGACGCTGGTGGGATGGTCCGACGGCGGCATTATCGGCATCGACATGGCGATGAAACATCCGGAAAAGCTGACGCGCGTCATTGCGCAGGCCGCCAATGTCACCACCGACGGCGTCAAGCCTGACGTCTTGAGAAACAAGACCTTCAACGACTACATCAACGTCGCCGGTGAACAGTACCGGAAGCTGTCGCCGACGCCGAACGAATATGATGCCTTCGTCACCCAGATTTCCGAGATGTGGGCGACACAGCCGGCCTGGACGGCGGCGGACCTTGGAAAGATCACGATACCGGTCACGCTCGCCATCGGCGACCATGATGAAGCCGTGAAGCTCGACCATACGGAGATGATGGCCAAAGAAATTCCGGGCGCAAAGCTCGTGATCCTGAAAGACGCCAGCCATTTCGCCATGCTGCAGGATCCCGCAGGTTACGATGCAATGATCCGGGAGGCAATGGCGGGCCGCTGAAAACCGCCGCGGGAGCTCCCCTCTTTCCATCGCTGCTTATTTGGTTTATAGGCAGCGCCAGCGTCAGGTTCGCCTGCTCGCATTCACGGCCAAAGCTGGACGACATCCCGGCTTTTGGCGACCTTTATCTCCTCTCTTAGAAAGGATCACCCGATGTCGATCACTGCTGAGCGCAAGTCTGCGCTGATCAAGGAATACGCAACCGTCGAAGGCGATACCGGTTCTCCGGAAGTCCAGGTCGCGATCCTGACCGAACGCATCAACAACCTGACCGGACACTTCAAGGACCACAAGAAGGATAACCATTCCCGCCGTGGCCTGTTGACGATGGTTTCGAGCCGCCGCTCGCTTCTTGATTATCTCAAGAAGAAGGATGAAGGCCGCTATTCCAAGCTGATTTCCAGCCTGGGTATCCGCCGCTAAGATTGTCCGGCGGGCGCTTTCCAAGTGCCCGCCGGATCTGTTTCGGGACATGGTTCCCGATGAAATGTTCCAGCCGCGCCCTATCTTCAAGCGGTGGAAAAGACCGGCGGACCCGGATGGGCCGGTTCTGCCAAACCAACCGTTGACCTGTCATGGGGCAGGATTGCCGGATGCTTTCGGCCAAGGCTTCTCGAGGCTTTGGCTTGGTTTTCTCAGGGACCCTCGGATTTATCGAGGAAACCAAGGATGAAAAGCCTCCCGTTGTCTTGCCCGTGATACGTCACATTATTTGCGGTCGACTGTGCGCTGCGCCTTGATATCGGCGATGGCGCGTGCTCCCGCATTGAAGGACAAGTCATGTTTAATACCCACACAGTCGAAATCGAGTGGGCCGGCCGCCCGCTGAAGCTCGAAACCGGCAAGATAGCCCGTCAGGCCGACGGCGCGGTTCTCGCCACCTATGGCGAAACCGTGGTTCTCGCCACCGTCGTTTCCGCCAAGGCTCCGAAGCCCGGCCAGGACTTCTTCCCGCTGACGGTCAACTATCAGGAAAAGACCTACGCAGCCGGCAAGATCCCCGGCGGCTACTTCAAGCGCGAAGGTCGTCCGTCTGAAAAGGAAACGCTGGTTTCCCGCCTGATCGACCGCCCGATCCGCCCGCTGTTCCCGGAAGGCTACAAGAACGACACGCAGGTCGTCGTGACCGTCGTTCAGCACGACCTTGAAAACGATCCCGACGTATTGTCGATGGTTGCTGCGTCTGCAGCGCTCACGCTCTCCGGCATTCCCTTCATGGGCCCGGTCGGCGGCGCGCGCGTCGGCTACATCAACGGCGAATATGTTCTCAACCCGCATCTCGACGAGATGGACGAATCGAGCCTCGACCTCGTCGTCGCCGGCACCTACGACGCCGTGCTGATGGTCGAGTCCGAAGCCAAGGAACTGAACGAAGACGTCATGCTCGGCGCCGTCATGTTCGGCCACAAGGGCTTCCAGCCGGTTCTCGACGCGATCATCAAGCTCGCCGAAGTTGCCGCCAAGGAACCGCGTGATTTCCAGCCGGAAGACCATTCCGAACTCGAAGCCGAAATGCTCAAGCATTTTGAAGCTGAGCTGCGCGAAGGCTACAAGATCACCCAGAAGGCTGATCGCTATGCAGCCGTCGACGCCGTCAAGGCAAAGGTTAAGTCTCACTTCTTCCCCGAGGGCGTCGAGCCCAAGTACAGCGCCGAAGTCATCGGCGCCGTCTTCAAGCATCTGCAGGCGAAGATCGTTCGCTGGAACATCCTCGACACCAAGAGCCGCATCGACGGCCGCGACCTCGAAACCGTTCGTCCGATCGTTTCGGAAGTCGGCCTCCTGCCGCGCACACATGGTTCGGCGCTGTTCACCCGCGGTGAAACGCAGGCGATCGTGGTTGCCACGCTTGGCACCGGCGAAGACGAGCAGTATGTCGACAGCCTGACGGGCATGTATAAGGAGCGCTTCCTGCTCCATTACAACTTCCC
Source organism: Rhizobium sp. NZLR1b (assembly GCF_019685155.1). Taxonomy (NCBI): domain Bacteria; kingdom Pseudomonadati; phylum Pseudomonadota; class Alphaproteobacteria; order Hyphomicrobiales; family Rhizobiaceae; genus Rhizobium; species Rhizobium sp. NZLR1b. The sequence continues at coordinate 57,419 of NZ_JABDWC010000011.1, read as the reverse complement.
TCCCTACTCGGTTGGCGAAACCGGCCGCATGGGCTCCCCGGGCCGCCGCGAAATCGGCCACGGCAAGCTCGCATGGCGCGCGATACGTCCGATGCTGCCGACGCCTGAGCAGTTCCCCTACACGCTGCGCGTCGTCTCCGAAATCACCGAGTCGAACGGCTCGTCCTCGATGGCGACCGTCTGCGGTACTTCGCTCGCTCTGATGGACGCCGGCGTTCCGCTGGCAAAGCCGGTTGCCGGTATCGCCATGGGTCTGATCCTGGAAGGCGATCGCTTTGCCGTGCTCTCCGACATTCTCGGTGACGAAGACCACCTCGGCGACATGGACTTCAAGGTTGCAGGGACCGCCGACGGCATCACCTCGCTGCAGATGGACATCAAGATCGCCGGTATCACCGAAGAGATCATGAAGGTCGCCCTTGGCCAGGCCCAGGGCGGTCGTGCCCACATTCTCGGCGAAATGTCCAAGGCCATCACCGAAAGCCGCGGCCAGCTCGGCGAATTTGCTCCGCGCATCGAAGTCATGAACATCCCGGTCGACAAGATCCGTGAAGTCATCGGCTCCGGCGGCAAGGTCATTCGCGAAATCGTCGAAAAGACCGGCGCGAAGATCAACATCGAGGACGATGGCACCGTCAAGATTGCCTCCTCCTCCGGCAAGGAGATCGAAGCGGCCCGCAAGTGGATCCACTCGATCGTTGCCGAGCCCGAGATCGGCCAGGTCTACGAAGGCACGGTCGTCAAGACCGCCGACTTCGGCGCCTTCGTCAACTTCTTCGGCGCCCGCGACGGCCTCGTCCACATCTCGCAGCTCGCTTCCGAGCGTGTTGCCAAGACGCAGGACGTCGTCAAGGAAGGCGACAAGGTCTGGGTCAAGCTGCTCGGCTTTGATGAACGCGGCAAGGTTCGCCTGTCGATGAAGGTTGTCGACCAGGCCACCGGCCAGGAGATCCCGAACGAGAAGAAGAAGGAAGAAGCGGCCGAATAAGCCGCGCCTTCCAGATTTAGTTCCGGGCGCGGGAATGCTTCCGCGCCCTTTTTGTATCCTGGTTTTGCGCATGTCGTGGTCGCAAAACCGCTCAACACCTTTGCGCGACATGCTTTTAACGAGACGAGACCCATGAGCCGCGAGACGCTGAAGACCCTGTTCCATCCCTTTGCCAGCGACACAGTCGCGGTGCCCAGTGAGGGCGAGCGCGTGCTCTTCCTCGGCGCCGAGGCCGGCTTTGCGCTGCCGGACGGCTTTGCCGCCTCGCTCAGCGCCGTCCAGGGCTTCCGGCCGCTCTACCGGCAGCTGCTGGCGCAGCGGATCGAAGCAAAGCCCGAGATCGACGGCGAGGACTATGATGCCGCCCTGGTGCTCTGCACGAAGCACAAGGGCGAGAACGAGGCCAATCTCGCCGCGGCAATCGCCCGCACGCGGGTCGGCGGCCTGATCGTCGTTGCCGGCGCCAAGGAAGACGGCATCCAGCCGCTGCGCAAGCGCCTTGAAGGTTTCAACCTCGCAATCGACCATATGCCGAAATATCACGGTGTCGCTTTCTGGTTCGGCCGCCCTACCGATGGCGACGACATCGTCTCCAAGCTGGTAGCGGCGCCGGTGCGCGTCGACGGCCGATTCCATGCGACCGCCGGCATGTTCTCGCATGACCGGATCGATGCCGGGTCGGAACTGCTCGCCTCGCGGCTGCCGCAGGATTTTACCGGCGACGTCGCGGATTTCGGCGCCGGATGGGGTTATCTCTCCGTCGAGATGGCGCAGAAGTCGCGCGGACTGACCCGCCTCGACCTCTACGAAGCCGATCACGCGGCTCTGGAGGCTGCGAGGGATAATCTGGCGGAGAACTGCCCGAAAGCGCCTGCGCGCTTTTTCTGGCATGATCTGGCGGGAGAGCCGGTCAAGGACAAATACGATCTCGTCATCATGAACCCGCCCTTCCACGAAGGGCACGCCGCCGATCCGGCTCTCGGCCAGGCAATGATCAAGACAGCCGCATCCGCGCTTCGCGGCGGCGGCCGCCTGATGCTCGTCGCCAATCGCGGCCTGCCCTACGAGCCGGTTCTGGCGGCGAATTTCAGGGAAAGCGGCGAAACCTGCCGCAATGCACGCTTCAAGGTGCTGTGGGCGAAGAAGTAAGGGTCAGGGCTCGAACCGTTCCCTTTCGTCGATCGAAAGAAAAAAGGCCGTGCGCATCATCTGAGCACGGCCTTTGAGTTTCAAATCGGAGTAGCGTCTATTCGACGTCCGCTCTGCGCAACGTGTCCAGCGTCGGCATGGAGGTGACGTTGAAACCCGCGTCGACGAAATGGATTTCGCCGGTGACGCCGGCGGAAAGGTCGGAGAGCAGGTAGAGAGCCGAACCGCCGACCTGATCGATGGTCACGGACTTGCGCAGCGGCGCATTGCGCTGGTTCCAGGAAAGGATCGCGCGCGCATCGGAGATGCCGGCGCCGGCCAGCGTCCGGATCGGGCCGGCTGATATGGCGTTGACGCGGATGCCGCGCGGACCGTAATCGGCGGCGAGATAACGCACCGAAGCCTCGAGCGCTGCCTTGGCGACACCCATGACGTTGTAATTCGGGATCACGCGCGTCGAACCGTTATAGGTCAGTGTCAGCATCGCACCGCCGTCTTCCATCAACGGAGCACAGCGCTTGGCGATCTCGGTGAAGGAGAAACAGGAAATGACCATGGTGCGGCTGAAATTCTCCCGCGTCGTATCGGCGTAGAGACCCTTCAGCTCGTTCTTGTCGGAAAAACCGATGGCGTGGACGATGAAATCGAGTTTGCCCCAGCGCTCGCTGATCGCGTCGACCACGGTATCGACCGAGGCGACGTCCTCGACATCGCAGGGCAGCACGAAATCCGAGCCGACTTCGGCAGCCAGCGGCTTGACGCGCTTGCCCAGCGCATCGCCCTGATAGGTGAAGGCGAGTTCCGCACCCTGTGCGGCGAGAGCTTTTGAAATCCCCCAGGCGATCGAATGGTTGTTTGCGACGCCCATGATGAGGCCGCGCTTACCGTGCATGATTCCCGACATGTTGTTATCCGTTATAACGCTGGAAGACCAGCGTGGCGTTGGTGCCGCCGAAGCCGAAGGAGTTGGAGAGGGCGATATCGATCTTCGCATCGTCGATACGCTTGCGCACGATCGGCACGCCTTCGAATTCCGGATCGAGCTCTGAGATATGAGCGCTTTCGCCGATGAAGCCATGTTGCATCATCAACAGGGAATAGATCGATTCCTGCACGCCGGCAGCGCCGAGCGAATGACCGGTCAGCGACTTGGTCGACTGAATATGCGGGATCTTGGCGCCGAATACCTCGCGGATGGCGCCGATTTCCTTGCTGTCGCCGACCGGCGTCGAGGTGCCGTGGGTGTTGACGTAGTCGACATCGCCTTTGACGGTGGCGAGCGCCTGGCGCATGCAGCGGATGGCGCCCTCGCCCGAGGGGGCGACCATGTCGTAGCCATCCGAGGTTGCGCCGTAGCCGACGATTTCGGCGTAGATCTTGGCGCCGCGGGCCTTGGCGCGCTCCAGCTCCTCGAGCACCAGCACGCCGGCGCCGCCGGCGATGACAAAACCGTCGCGGTTGACATCATAGGCGCGCGAGGCGGTATCGGGCGTATCGTTGTACTTGGAGGACATGGCGCCCATGGCGTCGAAGAGGTTGGACATGGTCCAATCGAGATCCTCGTGGCCGCCGGCGAACATCACGTCCTGCTTGCCCCACTGGATCATCTCGGCGGCGTTGCCGATGCAATGCGCCGATGTCGAGCAGGCAGACGAGATCGAATAATTGACGCCGTGGATCTTGAACCAGGTGGCAAGCGTCGCCGATGCGGTCGAGGACATCGCCTTCGGCACGGCGAAGGGGCCGATGCGCTTCGGGCTGTTGTTCTTCACGGTGATCTCAGCCGCCTCGATCAGGGTGCGGGTGGACGGACCGCCGGAGCCCATGATGATGCCGGTGCGCTCGTTCTGAGCGTAGTCCTTCTCTTCCAGCCCGGAATCGGCAAGTGCCTGCTTCATGGCGACATGGTTCCAGGCGCCGCCCTGCGACAGGAAGCGCATGGCGCGGCGATCGACCAGTTCCGCCAGCTCTGCCGAACCGAGCTTGGGGCTGCCCCAGACCTGGCACCTGAAGCCGTGCTCTGCGAAATCGCTGGAGAAGGAGATACCGGACTTTGCCTGCCGCAAGGATTCGGTGACTTCGGCGGCGTCGTTTCCGATCGAGGACACCACACCCAGACCCGTGACAACTACCCGTCTCATCTGATCAAACCTTTTTTGTTTCGTGAGCCGCTTGAGATACGGTTCAGGCCGTCTTGTCTTTCGAGAGACCGACGCGAAGATCGGCCGCCTGGTATATGGTCTCGCCGTCGGCCTTCAGCCAGCCGTTGGCCGTGCCGAGGACCAGACGGCCGCGCATGACACGCTTGAAGTCGATGCCGTATTCGATCAGCTTCGTCTGGGGCCGGACCATGCCCTTGAATTTCACTTCGCCTGTCGACAGGGCCATGCCGCGGCCTGCCTCGCCGAGCCAGCCCAGGAAGAAGCCGGTCAGCTGCCACATGCCATCAAGGCCGAGGCAGCCCGGCATAATCGGATTGCCTTCGAAATGGCAGGGAAAATACCAATCGTCAGGGCGTACGTCGTATTCGGCCCTGAGATAACCCTTGTCGAAAGTCCCGCCCGTTTCGGAAATATCGGTGATGCGGTGAACCATCAGCATGGGCGGCAGGGGAAGCTGCGCATTGCCGGGCCCGAACAGCTCGCCATGTGCGCAGGCGATGAGTTCGTCGTACGAGAAGCTGGACTGTCTTGTCGTCATAAAGTTTCTTTTCCCTCCCGCGTGAGCCCATGGTTATGAACATGTAGTCCAGGTTCTTCAGAAAATGAAGCACGAGCAAGGCAGCTTCATTCAAGGGTCCGGACCAAGCTTGCGCTATTATTTGGTGGTCGCATACAGGAAGGCCAGGGCTGCGACCAGACCTATTTGCGTCAAAAGCCCGTTTTGGCCGCGTTTATCAGGCTCTTGTCCCCATTGAACTATTGAAAGGCTCCGGTGCAAAAGTTATACCGCTTGAAGAAACATGATTGAATTATGCAGGAATAACCGGAGTTGGTTTTGATGACGGGTGCACTCCCGATCGCAATAGAGGTAAGGCTGCGCGGCGCGGGCCTGCGCCCCACCCGCCAGCGTGTCGCGCTCGGCGACCTCCTGTTTGCCAAGGGCGACCGGCATCTGACCGTTGAGGAACTGCATGAGGAGGCGGTTGCAGCTGGCGTTCCGGTGTCGCTGGCAACGGTCTACAACACGCTGCACCAATTCACTGAAGCCGGTCTCATCCGCGTTCTCGCCGTCGAGAGCGCCAGGACCTATTTCGACACCAATGTTTCCGACCACCACCATTTCTTCGTCGAAGGCGAAAACGAGGTACTCGATATTCCGGTCAGCAACCTGACGATCGCCAACCTGCCGGAGCCGCCGGAGGGGATGGAAATCGCCCATGTCGACGTGGTGATCCGTCTGCGGGCGAAGCAGGGCTGACGACACCGCTTCTTCACATCACATCGTCGGGATGCCGGCCGGGCTTGTGTCTGTAAGTCGGGAAGGTCCAGCCGAACCACAGTGCTCCGCCGCGCACCGCAAAGGCCGCCACGACGCCGCAGGCAGACGCCAGATAGAGCGGCATTCCCAGCGCATTGGCGAGCGTGAACACACCGGCGCCGACGAGGGCTGCGGTGACGTATATTTCCGGCCGCAAGAGCACCGAAGGCTCGTTTGCCATCAGATCGCGCAGAATGCCGCCGAAGGTCGCCGTCAGCGTGCCGGTTACGATCGCGATGGTCGGCGAACCGGTGGCGGCAAGGCCCTTGGCGGCGCCGAGCACGCAATAGGCGGCAAGACCGATCGCATCCAGCCAGATCAGCAGGCGATAGCGTGATTCCAGCAGGTGGGCGGTAAAGAAAACGACGATGCCCATGACGCAGCAGACGAGGATATAGGCGGGGTTCAGCACCCAGAAAACCGGCACGCGACCGAGCACGATATCGCGCACGGTGCCGCCGCCCGTTCCCGTCACCATGGCGAAAAACAGAAAGCCGATCAGGTCCAGCTGCTTGCGCGAGGCGGCAAGCGCGCCTGTCGCAGCAAACAGCGCAATGCCGGCATAATCGAGATAAACGAGCAAGGACATGCGGCCCCCAGAACCGGCTTATGTTTTTGCCGAAAGAACCATGATGGCAAGGGCGGCGCAAGGCGGCGGCGCCATAAAGCCAAAGTCTTTATACGATGCATGCCGTTGTCCCAAATCCGCTGCACACATTCGGGCGACATGCATCAGGCTGCAGAGCCTTTATCCAAAAGAGGAAAGCCGTGAAAACGCTGGTGCTCGCCGTTCTGAATATCGTCCTGCTGCTTTTCACGCCGGCTGTCGCCTTCGGCCAGCAATCGCTGATTTCCGATCCGGAGATCTACGAGAAGAAACATTTCCAGGAGCAGTGCAAGACGGCCGAGTTCGCCGACGGCTTCATCATCCGGCAGGACATCAACAATGACGGCCTGATCGATGCGGTGGTCAACGAGGGCCAGCTGACCTGCGACGGGCAGAAGGGGCCGCAGTGCAATGACGACGGCTGCACCTATAATTTCTATCTGCAGGTGGCGGAAGGCGGTTATTTCATGATCGCGACGGCGCAGATCTATGGCTACGACTTCGTCCAGCGCTTCGGCAACATGGTGCTGGCAATGAAGATGCATCCGCGTTTCTGCGACCGCACCGAAGGTGATCCCTGCACGGTGACGGCCCGCGTGCGCGGGACGAAATTCGTCACCATTTCAAAAAAGTAACTCAGCCCGGATAGAGCTCCGATGTCCGGCCGGCGAGATAATAGCCGACCAGGCCGTACCATTCGCGGATCGCCGTCGCCATGTTCTGGGCGTTGAGGCTCGGCTGGGTGAAATCCAACCCCGGCCTCACCTCACCGTCGGTGCGATAATCGGTCGGCCAGGGCACGATATCGATGCCGAGCTTGCGGAAGATGCCGACGGAGCGCGGCATATGAAAACCCGAGGTGATCAGCAGGCAATTGGCAAGCCCCTGGCTTGCGAGGAATTCCTTGGTGTTGACGGCGTTTTCGAAGGTGGTGCGCGATTGCTTCTCCTCGATCAGGCGATCCCTGCCGACGCCGAAGAGCGGGAAGAAGCGCTCGGATGCCGCCGCATCGCCTTCGTAGATGCCCGAGAGCGAGCCGTCGCCGCCCGACACCAGAATGTGCGACTGCGGAAATTTCTGTGCGAGCCGCAGGGCTTCGACGAAGCGGTCGGCCGCGGCGTTGAATTCTATGCCATGGCGCGCCGTGTTCACCTCGTTTTCGAAAGCGCCGCCGAGCACGATCATGCATTGCAGGCTATCCGGATCGGCGGCGGGCTTGGCGAAGCGCTGCTCGAGACCCTGCATCATGAGGTTGCCGGCCGTGGTGTAGAGCGTGACGAAGAGGATAAGGGCCGAACCGGCTGCGCCGAGGATACTTAAGGTACGCCAGCGCAAAAGGCCGGCAATGAGGGCAATGATGAGGAGGAAGAATGCCAGCGACAACGGCTGAGCGAAAATCCAGACGAGCTTCGAAATCAGGAACAAGACCTACTCCTTGAGGATGGGCGGCGGTCCTTCCTATCCGATTCGACGGTAACAGGAATGCGACGGCTCTATTTCGCCCGCGCGACGGCCGATCGATGCGGCGCGATCTTCTGGTTGAAGCGCCGCTGAAGCGGCCGGGGGATGAACATGGCGGCAAGCGCAAGCACCATCGCAAAAAGGGAGACCAGCCACAGCGCATACGCGCCGGTCAGTCGCGTCACGAGGGCGCCGGCAATCGCCCCGAGCAGCATGCCGCCCCAGGGCACGATCTGGATCGTCCATTCGATACGGCGATCGCCGATGATCCAGCGGCCGATGCCGCGGCCGAAGCGCGACAGTGCGCCTGTGACATAAGTCAGCCCGATCGGCAGGCCCTCGATTTGCTCGACGGCGGCGTTCACCATGCCCATGGCAAGAACGATCAAATAGAAGCGCGACAGCAGCAAGTTTTGCATCGTCATCATCGAAGCAAGTGCCAGGACGAGGCCGACGCATCCAAGCACCACGAAAATGCGGCGTTGCGAAAAATGGGCGACGACAATGCCGGCCGCATTGCCGAGCACGAAAACCAGAATGGCGGAGATCAGTACCGCCGCGTGATAAAGGTTGCCCTGGCTCAAGGCCAATGCCGCCCGCGTCGTATTGCCGGTCATGAAGGAGACGAAATCGCCGGTCAGCAGCAGGCCGGTCGCATCGGTCATGCCGGCAAGAAACGAAATCGAGCCAACGAGGGCGATCCCGGTCATGGTCCGTCGGGTGCGGATGAGGCGACGGCGTCGTGCTCTGGTCATTGCGGAGGGTCCTGGGGCCGAATCGCTGAGATGCGGCAGAAGGATAATTCCTTTTGTTGAGGAATTGGCAAAGACGACTGCGGTTGGCTGATGCCACGCTCGGAAATGCTACTCCGAGAGGCGCTATGAGAGAAGTAGTGATGCCCAGATCTGCCACGGTACTTTCATCCGAATGCAATTACAGCATCGGTGGCATGAACCGCTCCCAAAAGCTGGACTACCGGAGGCAGGAGTTTTCCGGCAAAGCAGTCTCACAAGGGCTTGGCCTATTGAGACATTGACGGTCGAACAAATGGAAAGTCAGTTTTCAATAGCTTGAAACCTAGCGGCCCAAGGTCGGGCGTCACAAAGCCATCCTCTTCCATGTAATCTTCTCGCCGAACAGGATGACCAGAGTCTATGAGCTCCTTAATTTTCTTAAGAAAACCAGGATTATCTGCATCGCGCATGTCCATCAGATAGGTGCCGCGAATGTATTCGTTTTCAGTGTCCTGGTTCAAAAAACATGCGATGCTACCCAAATTGCTACCCGCGTGAACCGCGACGCGAGCAGTTTCCAGCAATCGGACACACTGAGGGAAGCAAGACTTGAGCAGTTGATACGAGCGCTCCCTTAAATCAGTGCCAAGAACATACGCAGTATTTGAAGCGAGGTACTCCCAGATTGGCGTTTGCCCAGTCATGGATTCACCGGCCCAGTACTTCGACATCCAATCACTTGGTAGTTCGCCAGAGAACGCGTTTGTGATCCAGTTCGCATCCAATCGATCATCAATATTGAGGCCACCCCGCACGTGAAGTTCGGCGAAGAACTCCGTTTTGAACTGCGGAAGACCCCATTTCACAGACTGCTCAGCGCTCTCCAGGTCACCAAAGCAGTACATTCCGGACAATCTAGAGGTCTTTCGCGGCGCCTCCCGAAGCCTTGTAGTCTCTAAATCAATCTCGACCTGAAGCGATCTGGTACGTTTCGCCTTGAGATGAGACGCGGTCCAAAGGGAAATGAAACCCGGATCCGATGGCACGGGCACAAGCGCTCCCCGATAGTGGCCCATGCACAAACCGGATGTTTGATGTTGAGGAAAGCCCAAGCGTTCGTCTGAATCCCTGCGGCTTCCATAATCACTCTCGCGGTCGTTATCCCCGATTGCTGTTAAGCTGCAGGGGTAAGCGCGTCAACGGGCAGCAAGAGAAGCCTTTTCCGTCGCAAACGGGTCCCATCAGGGGGTACAGGGGGGAAATCGCGCGGGCATTGGCACGTAGATGGCCTCTGAGGTGCGTGACCCCTAAATTTATAAGGGCTGGGATTTTATTAGCGCCTTCTGCCCGAGTCATGTGGCCTCTTGACTCCTTTCTGATCGTGAACATAATAAGAACATCGGCGAGGCGGCCGCCAATCTGAAAACTGAAGATGTGGAGAACGGATATGCGTGAGCCGCCGATCGGCGAAGCCGTGGACGATGATGAATGGATTCCAGACGGTGTGATGTGGCCGCCAGAGAGGGAGATCGATCTTTCTGAGGTTCACGAAAGTTTGGCCAAGGCAGTGGCGGGCAGCCGAGGCGTAAAGTTCTACACTACCCGTCTCATCGATGTACCCAGCGACGCCAGCTTGGGAAATGTTCAAATGGCGATGGACGAAGTCGCCGGTGATGTCTGCGGCATCTATCTGACCACGTATATAACCAGCGTGGATGCTCAAACGAACGAGCCAGTTCTCGTCGATGAAGCCACCCGACCTTTCAAATTTCGCTGTGACTGTGACCTTGAGGAAGCCATATCGATCTTCTGTCGAAATTTAAGGATGGCGGGCATCATCCCTTGAGCCTCGCCATGACCGAACAACATGCAGAGCCAGTTGGTGAGGAGCTTGCCGAAGTGATCGCCTACCACAATGGCGATATGTGTGCCGCCATAGGCACGCTTCTCGATGACATCCGCCATTTGCGTCAGCAACTAGCATTAGCGGAAGGCGCTATGAGCCGAGGCATGACGCGCGGGTGGCGGCCGAGTTACGACCGAGACTGACAATGCCGGAAATGAACTATTCCAAGAAGTTACGTGGGTGGAGCTTACGTGACGCTGCCGACGCTGGCCAATTGCTGGAGGTAACGTGCCAGTTTTGTCGGACGACCTACCGCTTCTTTCCGAACGATCTGCTGAAACTGACGACGAATGTAAGCCTTGATCGGCTGGCTTGTCGCTTCCGTTGCGAACGCTGCGACCGCCCAGACTACATGGGCCTGACGGTGCGACAAATTTGGGGATCCGAATACGGCAAGCTCACGGTGCGGCGACTGGTAAAGGTCACGATGGTCAAGAAGCCGACATGGGAAGATGGAGTTTTATAAATTGGCGTCCCGCCGAGATAACCCCCTTGCCCGCTGGCGGCTGAACGCCGAGCTTCCACATCACGTAATCATGTGGTGGGGTAACTATAATTCCAGCGAACTTGCCCACGACTCTCGCCAGAGAGGTGAAATCATCACTTCTGCGCTGGCCTACGATCACGCTTCAAAGTCTTATTTTGCTTCCGTGGAGTGGGACCAATACCTTGTTTTCTGTTTCGCAAGCCGCGAAGCTGCTAGGCAATTTCGTGAGCGCTGGAACGGTCAGTTCATCACAACGGACGAAGTGGGCAAGCACGGCGCGTGGACGCCAATGGAGGGCGATGTGTGCAATCTATACCGGATGATGAGCAACCAGGAGGCAATACGGTCCATCACCCGAGCGATGATTGACAGCGCCGGCAACATGGAGCCGACCACCGAAATCTGGCCAGACTATATCGCACCGATCGTCCGCAACACACCGGCTGGCCGAGAGCTTGCCAACGTGCGCTGGGGTCTGCCGAGTTCGTCTCAGGCGATATACCAGGCCACCACGAAACGAGCTGATGGCCTTCGGAAGAAGGGCATGCAGGTGGACTTCCAGCAACTCCTCAAGATGGAGCCGGACGGCGGCACTACGAATGCCCGCAACACCGAGAGCAAACACTGGAAGCGCTGGCATGGGGTCGAATTCCGGTGTGTCGTGCCATTCACCTCCTTTGCTGAGCCAGACCCTGCGAACAAGCCCGACGGCGGCCGAACGCCTAACGCTTGGTTTGCCGCAGACCCGAGCCACCCGCTCATGTTCTTCGCGGCATTTGGGTGCCGCAGTGGGAGAGCGTCAGGAAGGTCAAGGAGGGGCTCACCGTCAACGACCTTTATGGGCTCCTCACGACGGAACCGAACGGCATCGTTGAGCCAGTCCATCAGAAGGCCATGCCGGTCATCCTTACGAATAAGGAGGAAATCGAAATCTGGATGACGGCTCCGTGGGAGGAGGCCCGCCTTTTGCAGCGCCCCCTGCAGGATGACCAACTGATACTCGTAGCGCCTGAGACAATGGCAGCGTGAGCCTGCAATGATAGCGGCTGCAATGCTTATGTGCTCTTCGCTTACTGCCGTTGACGGTGACACAGTGCGCTGCGATGGGCAGCTCATGCGGCTCCTTGGTGGCGGCATTCCGTTTGTCTCGGGGATAGACACCCCGGAGATTGGCAGCCACGCGAAATGCCTCAAGAAGCGTAAGCTAGCACTGATAGCCAAAGGCCGACTGCGGGAACTCTTAGAGGAGCGTGGCCTGCAAATCGAAATCAAGGGCTATGACAATACGCCAGCACATCGGCCTCTCGTGAACATTTACCGCAAGGATGGGCGGGAGGTTGGCGCGATGCTTCGGGCGGAAGGCTTTGCCCGCGAGTGGAGACCCCGCCATAAGAACCATTGGTGCAGCCCGGACGTTTAGCAGCTTCCCGCCGAGCGATCAGACCTGGCTCTTCGAACTGATCTCGCAGAGAACACCAATGGCAACGGCCAGAAGAATGCCGATCGATCCCTCGTTGATCGCTTCGCCGCTCGTCGCCGCCGCCAGAAAAATGCGGGAAGCGTGAGCGTTGCTTTCCATGTCCGGCGTGCCGAAGGCGACGACGACGCCGATCCCGACCCGGAAGATGCCAAGCCAGAAAATGAGGTGGGCGATAATCTTTCCTACGCGTGTAAAAAACATAGACGCGAATACTCCCCAAGATGCCCGCAGGGTGTCCTGCCTTACCTCGTAAGGTTGCAGCATTCAAGCGTCTTCTCCAGCGAACCGGATGTAATGCTTGAAGCTCTCGGAATGCTCGCCCAAGGCGTCTTGATCCTCGCGGCGGCACTCTCCGTCTTCGGAATGACCGTTGTCCCCGCCCTGCAATTCAGACCACTTGCGGAAACAAAAGCAGAGCAAGAAGTGGGCCCCAAATTGAGGGCGCAAAGTGGGTACGCAAATGGGTACGCACTTAAGTTTCGGCATCGCTAATTTTTAAGTAATATCAATATCATAATCCCTATACAAGGGATTTGGTGGAGCTAAGCGGGATCGAACCGCTGACCTCTTGCATGCCATGCAAGCGCTCTCCCAGCTGAGCTATAGCCCCATCAAGGTGGTCCGGCGCAGGGCCGGTCCTGGGATACTCCTCAAGGCGTGCCCTTCGGAGTGGCGGCTTATTACTTCCGGTTTTCGGAGATAGCAAGCCTAAAAAATCCGGCCCGGAGAATTTTTTCCTCACCGGGCCGAAATGCAGTGGTCAGACTTCGTCGTCGTCGCCGGTCACGCCGATGATGTCGCTCATGTCATCGTCGTCATCGTCTTCGTCGGGTGTGAGGAAGGTATCGTCGTCGTCATCGCCTTCGATTTCGACATCGTCATCGCCGATATCGGGGATGTCGTCGCCGCTTGCGGCCTCATCGGCATCTTCCAGCGAAACCAGTTCGACTTCGGTGTTTTCAGTATCGACTTCCGCGACCTCGTCTTCCTCGGAAACCTCGGCGATCGCCGAGGTTTCCTGGAAGAAGGACAGGGGGTAGGACTTGCCGGTATAAGGAGAGACGACCGGATCCCGGTTCAGATCATAAAACTTCTTGCCGGTTTCCGGATCGGTACGCTTGGTTCCAAGTTCCGCTTTCGCCACTATAAGCCTCGTGAGAATGGCCGAATGCGAGATTCGGCAAATGCCGATCAAGCCGGCGTTCCATCGGAATTTATAAGCCGGTCCCCTTAATCGCTGTGGCTTCCCATGTCAAAGCCAAACTTTATGATCAGAGCGCAGGCTATTTCCGCCGCCGCCGGATGACCGGCCGGCGGGTGTATGGTAACGAGCCGCGGCAGCCGCAGAACGTAGCGAAGATTGTCGCCGAAAAGGACGGCCTTGCGAAGGAAATGCTATGCGTTTACAAATGATTACGCCATGCTTGGCTCCAGCCAGAGCCTGTAAGCCCGCTGCTCCAGGATTGATCACATGACAACGAAGACCTTCACCATCGCCATCGATGGCCCGGCGGCGGCCGGCAAGGGCACGCTTTCGCGCCGCATCGCCGAGCGATACGGCTTCCATCATCTGGATACCGGCCTGACCTATCGCGCCACAGCCAAGGCGCTGCTCGACGCCGGCCTGCCGCTCGACGACGAGGCGGTGGCGGAAAAGATCGCGCGGGAGGTTGAACTCGCTGGATTGGATCGCGATATACTTTCCAAACATGAGATCGGCGAAGCCGCCTCGAAGATTGCCGTGATGCCGGCGGTGCGCCGGGCGCTGGTCGAGGCGCAGCGGCGGTTTTCGATAAAGGCGCCGGGAACCGTGCTCGACGGGCGTGATATCGGCACGGTCGTATGCCCGGATGCGGCGGTCAAATTCTACGTAACGGCGACGCCGGAGGTCCGCGCAAGACGCCGTTACGACGAGATCCTCGGCAAGGGCGCGACGGCGGATTTCGATGCGATTTTCGAAGACGTCAAACGGCGCGACGAACGCGACATGGGACGGGCCGACAGCCCTTTGAAACCAGCTGATGATGCGCACTTGCTTGATACGTCGGAAATGAGTATAGAGGCCGCGTTTCAAGCTGCACAATCGATCATCGATGCGGTCTTGAGCCGAAATGCCTAAATTGAAGCGATTTTGCATGCTCAGGAGCATGGATCGCTGTTAATGCAGCCTGAAATTCCGTCCAAGCGCCGGATTGCCCTCGTGAAAAAGGGCGGACTGGGTTCAGGCCCGTTCAACGCAAACCAACCGGCGCGTACGTGTCCGCTTCGCTATTCAGGACACGCAGGAGATTTTATGTCAGTAGCTACTCCCTCTCGCGAGGATTTCGCGGCACTTCTCGAAGAGTCTTTTGCCAAGAACGATCTGGCCGAAGGCTATGTTACCAAGGGTATCGTCACGGGCATCGAAAAGGATGTCGCCGTTGTTGACGTCGGCCTGAAGGTCGAAGGCCGCATCGCGCTCAAGGAATTCGGCGCCCGCGCCAAGGACGGCCAGCTCAAGGTTGGCGATGAAGTCGAAGTTTACGTTGAGCGTATCGAAAACGCGCTCGGCGAAGCAGTTCTGTCGCGCGAGAAGGCTCGCCGCGAAGAAAGCTGGGTCAAGCTCGAAGCCAAGTTCGAGGCCGGCGAGCGCGTCGAAGGTGTGATCTTCAACCAGGTCAAGGGTGGCTTCACGGTCGACCTCGACGGTGCGATCGCCTTCCTGCCACGTTCGCAGGTCGATATCCGCCCGATCCGCGACGTCACTCCGCTGATGCATAACCCGCAGCCCTTCGAAATCCTCAAGATGGACAAGCGCCGCGGCAACATCGTGGTTTCGCGCCGTACGGTTCTGGAAGAGTCCCGTGCCGAGCAGCGTTCTGAAATCGTTCAGAACCTCGAAGAAGGCCAGGTTGTCGACGGCGTTGTCAAGAACATCACCGATTACGGTGCGTTCGTCGACCTCGGCGGCATCGACGGCCTGCTGCACGTCACCGACATGGCATGGCGCCGTGTGAACCATCCGTCGGAAATCCTGAACATCGGCCAGCAGGTCAAGGTTCAGATCATCCGCATCAACCAGGAAACCCATCGCATCTCGCTCGGCATGAAGCAGCTCGAGAGCGATCCGTGGGATGGCATCCAGGCCAAGTATCCGGAAGGCAAGAAGATTTCCGGTACCGTTACGAATATCACCGACTACGGTGCGTTCGTCGAGCTGGAGCCGGGCATCGAAGGCCTGATCCATATCTCGGAAATGTCCTGGACCAAGAAGAACGTTCACCCCGGCAAGATCCTGTCGACCACCCAGGAAGTCGAAGTCGTCGTTCTCGAAGTCGATCCGTCCAAGCGCCGTATCTCGCTCGGCCTCAAGCAGACGCTGGAAAACCCGTGGGCAGCATTCGCCCGCAGCCATCCGGCCGGCACTGAAGTCGAAGGCGAAGTCAAGAACAAGACCGAATTCGGCCTGTTCATCGGCCTCGACGGCGATGTCGACGGCATGGTGCACCTCTCCGACCTCGACTGGAACCGTCCGGGCGAACAGGTCATCGAGGAGTTCAACAAGGGTGACGTCGTCAAGGCCGTCGTTCTCGACGTCGATGTCGAGAAGGAACGCATCTCGCTCGGCATCAAGCAGCTCGGCAAGGATGCAGTCGGCGACGCCGCTGCATCAGGCGACCTGCGCAAGAATGCAGTCGTTTCCTGCGAAGTCATCGCAGTCAACGATGGCGGCGTTGAAGTGAAGCTCGTCAACCACGAGGACATCACTTCCTTCATCCGCCGCGCTGACCTTGCCCGCGACCGCGACGAACAGCGCCCTGAGCGCTTCTCGGTCGGCCAGGTCTTCGACGCCCGCGTCACCAACTTCTCCAAGAAGGACCGCAAGATCATGCTGTCCATCAAGGCTCTGGAGATTGCGGAAGAGAAGGAAGCCGTTGCCCAGTTCGGTTCGTCCGACAGCGGCGCTTCGCTCGGCGACATCCTGGGCGCAGCCCTGAAGAACCGCGGCGGCGAATAAGCCTCGCATCCGCCTTTTGAATTGAAGAACCCGCCGGAGCGATCCGGCGGGTTCTTCATTTTCGGGCTAGAGCGCGTCGCATCAAAGTTGATCCAGCGCGGCGCTTTGGTCCTTGGTTTTTATGCATTTCGTTATCCCGGAACCGCTGCACGCTTCCTGATGACTTGGATTATGGAAATTTATTCCCAGCCGACCATGCGCTGATAGAGCGCATAAACAGGGTCTTCGGCCGCGCCTGGCTGATGTGGCGTCGGCTCGGAATCAATCATCCTCGGCGTCCTGCGCTCAGGTGCCGCGTTGGCAGCTTCCAGATCGGGCGTGGCATCCCCGCTGCCCGATTGCGCCTGCTGCTGATCCTCCTGCTGCTGGTCTGGCGGTGCCCCATCGTGGTGGTGCTGATGCTGGTGGCTCGTTTCACCGGCCTTCTCGTTCGACGGAACATCCTTGGCGAACTGATAAGGCAGCTGCGTATAGGCAAGCCCCTCCGGCATTCTTGCGGCCAGCGGCAGATAGGACGCCTCGGCCGTCTCGGAAATCGGCATCATTGGCGGTGGCGCGGCGATCTCTTTCGGCTGACGGGCAGCCGCAGTCACGATCTCGGTATCCATCGGCGAAGGGTGAAGCGCTGCGGACTGGCGCGCATCCGGTGCTGCGAACTCCGCCGGCTGCCTGGTCAAGGTTTCGGTCGCATCGCTGATGACGGCTTCGTCGAGGATCACATCGATCTCAACGGCCGCCTCGACGGGACCATCCTCCACGACGGCTTCAATATCCTGCTCGCCGATGATGGTGACAATCATCGCGGAGACCTCTTCGGTCATCGAAGCGACAATTCCTGCCCAGTTCCTGGGAATGACGGGATCGCCCTTTTCCAACACCGCGCGAGGCTGGATGGCAGACGCCTCCGGCGTTTCCCGCGCGTCCTCGGTCGCTGTGGCTTCGGTCGGCAAGGCCGGCGCGGCTTCGATCTCCTGCGGCGCGGATTTTTCCGGGGCGACCTCGCTTGCCGCCGCCGACGCGGACTGAGCCCGGTTTTGAGGCTGCTGCGTTTCCGGATCTTCTGCGTCCACGGCCTCGGCGACGACCACTTCCTCGGCGGTCGCCAGAGCCGCGGCCTCGATCAGCAAACTGGCCGGCGCGGATAGCTTGTCTGCCGGCTGGCGCGTGGCGGCAGACCCACGATCCTCATGAAGTTGGATCTCAGGACGAGCTTCGGCGCGCATCGGCGAAGCGTCGTTCTGGCCGTAGGAGCGGACGACGGCGCGGGCGGCGAGATCGCGATCCTTGTAGCGGACGATTTCCAGATAGGCGACGATGCGGGCTGCTTCCGGGCCTGTGGGGTTCTTCAGGGCTGCGGCGATCATCCGGAGCGGCAGGCTATGGCCCTCTGCGGTGAATTGGCGCTCGACCTCGTCGATCCTGAGAGCCGGCAGCCGCTGGATGGCATCGGCGAGCCGGGAGGCGAAGGCAAGATTGGTCTCGTCCTCGCCGCGATCCAGCGAGATCGCGCGGCCGGCGGCATCGATGGCATCGAAAAGGGCTTCGACCATGCGCTCACGCGCGGCAAGGAGCAGGATATTGAGCTTGCCGGCAATGGCGGAATTCAGGTCGGCGGCTTCGACGGGATTGACAGGCGCCGGCGCAATCACAGAACGGCCGAGGCCGCCGGCGACGATCGCCGCAGTCTGGCCTTGGGACGAAAAGCTTGCATTGGACGCTGCACGAACGGGAGTCAACATGGCATGCTCCTTTCGCAAAGTGACGATGAAAGCAGGCTCTATAAAAGGACCGCGCTCATCCGGCCCCCTTGCATCCCAGCAGATCCTCCTGTCCGCATGACGCAATAGCCGCGTCATCGAAATGCATAAACATTAATGGGAATTTTAGGAAAGAGGCGTTAACGAATCGCTAACGCCGCGGACACGCCAGTCCACGGCCTTTGTCTGTCTGCGTGTCGCAGGCAATTTAATCAGCTGTGGGCGAAGATATCGGCCTCTTCCCAGCCGAGCAGGTCGAGCTTGGCGCGGGTCGGCAGGAATGCAAAGCAGGCCGTCGCATGGTCGAACCGGCCGTCGCGAAGCAGGCGTTCCGTCAGCTTGTCGCGCAACGCGTGCAGATAGAGCACATCGGACGCGGCATATTCGAGCTGGGCTTGAGATAGCGGCTCGGCCGCCCAATCGGAAGATTGCTGCGCCTTGGAGACATCAACGTCGAGCATCTCCTTGAGATTATCCTTGAGCCCGTGGCGATCGGTATAGGTCCGGATCAGGCGCGAGGCGATCTTGGTGCAGAACACCGGCGTCGTCGTGACGCCGAAAGTATGGAAGAGCACGGCAATATCGAAGCGGCCGTAATGAAAGATCTTCTGATGGGTGGGATCTTCGAGCAGGGCGACGAGATTGGGGGCCTCTTTCTGGCCGGCGGCGATACGGATGACGTCGGCGGTGCCGTTACCCGGCGAAAGCTGGACGACGCAGAGCCGATCCCGGCGCGGCACCAAGCCGAGCGTTTCGGTGTCGATGGCGATTGCGCCGGTGTAACGGGCGGCATCGGCCGCGGAAATATCGCCTTCGTGATAACGTATGGTGGCGGCCATGAGACAATCTTTCGTTCGAACGTATCCCCTACAGCGTCCTTTGCGCGACATTTCAGACGCGCAAAGGACGCTGTAGCACTTTGAAGTGCTGAATAATTTTATCCTTAAATTGATGCCGATCTAAGGAATTATGCAGTAGCGCTATAGCGCAAAGGCAGAAAAGGCGAAACCGCTTTCCTGCTGCGGGCAGCTCAGAATGTCGGCGGCGTGTTGATCCAGAGAAGCACGGTTTCGCCGTCGTGGCGGTTGCGCCAGGAATGATAGCGGCGGCTTTCGAAATAGAGCGAATCGCCCGGACCGAGATCGAAAAACTGATCGCTATCGAGCACCAGTTCGAGCCGGCCGGCCAGGACATGCATGAATTCCTCGCCCTCGTGACGATAGGCGCCCTCGCTGGCCGCCCCCGGCGCCAGCACGAAACGATGACAATCCATCATCCTGCGGCCTTCGGCGAGCAACTGCACCGCGACTCCAGGCGTTGTTTCAGGCCAGGTGCGCCACGCCCCGGCACGCACCACAGCCGATCCCTCCTCGCTTTCCTCGCCTGAAAGGCGCGAGACGGTAGTGCCATAATACTCGGCGAGGTCATGTAGGGTCTTGAAGCTCACGCCCTGCGAAGTGCGCTCCAGCGTCGAGAGCGTCGAAGCGGTGATGCCGATGTCGCCAGCCACCTGATCGAGCGTCTTGCCCGCGGCATGGCGCAGGCTGCGCAGCTTGCGGCCAAGGCCGGCGCCCTGGCTTGCCTCCGCACCATCGGCCGGAGGCTCCTCCCCTTCCAACGCCTCACGGATTGCCGCGGGATTGAGGCCACGCTCGACACGAAACCAAGAGATGCGCTTCAACCGCGCCACATCGTCGGCGCTGTATTGCCGATGGCCGGTTTCCGAACGGCCAGGAACCAAAAGGCCCTGGCTTTCCCAGAGGCGCAGCGTCGAGGCCGAAACGCCCGCCAGCCTTGCGGCCTCCGCCACCTTGTAGCGCACAGGTCCGCTATCGTTCATCCAGAAACATCCCGATTCCAATCGCTGCGAGCATTCATCAAAACGCGTGATGTTTGAAGCAAAAAATCCCGCTTGTTTTCTTGCAGGAAAAATGTAGGAGTTTTCTACATAGCTTGCAGAACTTCTGCAAGATAATTCCAGCCCCCCTTTCAGCGCAGGAGCACATCCGATGAACGCGACAAGCCTTACCGACCGGAAGAACGCCGCCATCTCCCGCGGCGTCGGCATGACGACCCAGATTTATGCCGATCGCGCAGAAAATGCCGAGATCTGGGACAAGGAAGGCCGCCGCTACATCGATTTCGCCGCTGGCATCGCCGTTCTCAACACCGGCCACCGCCATCCGCGGGTGATCGCCGCAGTCAAGGATCAGCTCGACCGCTTCACCCATACCTGCCATCAGGTGGTGCCCTACGAAAGCTACGTGCACCTCGCCGAACGGCTGAACGTGCTGCTGCCTGGTGATTTCGAGAAGAAGACGATTTTTGTTACGACGGGTGCCGAAGCGGTCGAGAACGCCGTCAAGATCGCGCGTGCCGCCACCGGACGCTCGGCCGTCATCGCCTTCGGCGGCGGCTTCCATGGCCGCACTTTCATGGGCATGGCGCTGACCGGCAAGGTGGTGCCCTACAAGGTGGGCTTCGGCGCAATGCCCGGCGATGTGTTCCATATTCCTTTCCCGGTCGAGCTGCACGGCGTCACCGCCGATCAGTCGCTCGCAGCCCTGAAGAAGCTTTTCGCCGCCGATGTTGATCCGCAGCGCGTCGCCGCCATCATCATCGAGCCGGTGCAGGGCGAAGGCGGTTTCTACTCCGCACCCGCCGCCTTCATGAAGGCGTTGCGCGAACTCTGCGACCAGCACGGCATCCTCTTGATCGCCGACGAGGTGCAGACCGGTTTTGCCCGCACCGGCAGGATGTTCGCAATGGATCATCACGAGGTGGCGCCGGACCTGACGACGATGGCAAAGAGCCTTGCTGGCGGCTTTCCGCTCGCCGCCGTCACCGGCCGCGCCGAAATCATGGATGCGCCGGGACCGGGCGGGCTCGGCGGCACCTATGGCGGCAATCCGCTCGGGATCGCTGCCGCCCACGCCGTGCTTGACGTCATCAAGGACGAAGATCTCTGCGGCCGCGCCAACCAGCTTGGCGGACGGCTGAAGCAGCGGCTGGAATCGCTGCGCGAGACGGTGCCCGAGATCGTCGATATCCGCGGACCGGGCTTCATGAACGCCGTCGAATTCAACGACCGGACGACGGGATTGCCAAGTGCGGAATTCGCCAATCGGGTGCGGCTGATCGCGCTCGACAAGTGCCTGATCCTGCTCACCTGCGGCATCCATGGCAACGTCATCCGTTTCCTCGCGCCGATCACCATCCAGGATGAGGTTTTCGGCGAGGCGCTCGACATTCTCGAGGCCTCGATGCTGGAAGCGAGTTCGACCAAGTGACGCGACAGGAACCGGATTTCGACGGCCGTCGGCAACCGGCGGCCGCTCCCAAGGAGATATGAGATGGCTTTTACCACCGCCCTGACCAGACACGTTCCCTTCTCTTCGCCCTTCCTGCGCGCTGCCGGCTATATCAACGGCGTCTGGACATCAGGCGATACCGCAAAGACCTTCGACGTGCTCAACCCGGCAACGGGCGAGCTGCTCGCCTCGCTGCCCGATATGGGTACTGAAGAAACGCGGGCGGCGATCGATGCGGCGCATACCGCCCAGCCGGGCTGGGCTGCCCGTCCGGCCAAGGAGCGCAGCGCCATCCTGCGCAAATGGTTCGACCTGATGGTCGCCAATGCCGACGCGCTCGCCGCGATCCTGACCGCCGAAATGGGCAAGCCCTTCCCGGAAGCGCGCGGTGAGATCCTTTATGCCGCCGCCTATATCGAATGGTATGCCGAAGAGGCCAAGCGCATCTACGGCGAGACGATCCCCGCGCCTTCCGACGACAAACGGATGATCGTCATCAGGCAGCCGGTCGGCGTCGTCGGCACGATCACGCCGTGGAATTTCCCGGCAGCGATGATCACCCGCAAGATAGCGCCGGCACTTGCCGTCGGCTGCACGGTGGTGTCGAAGCCCGCCGAGCAGACGCCGCTGACGGCAATTGCGCTTGCCGTGCTCGCCGAACAGGCGGGTATTCCGGCCGGCGTCTTCAACCTCGTCGTCGGCGTCGACGGCCCGGCGATCGGCCGCGAGCTCTGCGGCAATGACAAGGTGCGCAAGATCAGCTTCACCGGCTCGACGGAGGTCGGCCGCATCCTGATGCGGCAGTGCGCCGACCAGATCAAGAAGGTGAGCCTGGAGCTCGGCGGCAACGCGCCCTTCATCGTCTTCGACGATGCCGATCTCGACGCCGCCGTCGAGGGCGCGATCGCCTCCAAATATCGCAATGCCGGCCAGACTTGCGTCTGCGCCAACCGCCTCTACATTCAGTCGAACGTCTATGACGCCTTTGCGGCCAAGCTTGCTGCGAAGGTCGCCGAAATGTCGGTCGGCGACGGATTCAAGCCGGGCGTCATGATCGGGCCGCTGATCGACGAGCAGGGTCTTGCCAAGGTGGAAGACCATGTCGGCGACGCGCTTGCAAAGGGCGCCAAGGTGCTGACCGGCGGCAAGCGCATCGACAGCGCCGGCACCTTTTTCACGCCGACGGTGCTGACCGGCGTCGCCCGCGGCATGAAGGTGGCCCGCGAAGAAACGTTTGGCCCGGTGGCGCCGCTCTTCCGCTTCGAGACGGTCGAGGATGTCATAGCTGAGGCCAATGACACGGAATTCGGCCTGGCCGCCTATTTCTATGCCGGCGATCTGAAGAAGGTCTGGCGCGTGGCGGAAGCACTGGAATACGGCATGATCGGCATCAATACCGGCATCATGTCGTCCGAGACCGCGCCCTTTGGCGGCATCAAACAATCGGGCCTTGGCCGCGAGGGCTCGCGGCACGGCGCCGACGATTATCTCGAAATGAAATATCTCTGCATCGGCGGCGTCTGATCAGCCAGCCAAGGAAATCCGGCACGCGGTATCCGCCGCGTACCGGCAGCGCGCCGTCAATAATGCGGCGGGCGGGTAATTGCCGGCGCGTCCAGCGACTGCTCCTCGAGCGACAGGAAACGTTCCGTCAGCCGGTCGAGCTTGGTGCGCATCTGCTCCACGATCTTCCATTGCTCGGTCAGCTGATCGGAAAGCTCCTCAATCGTTTTTGCCTGATGGGCCAGCATTTCCTCCAGCCGGGTGATGCGGTTCGTCTCGTCGGACATCGATCCTCCTTTGCCGAAACCGGCAGAATAGATGGTTCTCCCAAAGCGGAAATAGGCCAGCGCGTCAATGCTTTCGATGGCTGGCGGAGCGATGCGCCAAACTGTACCGTTTGGTTACCAAAAGACCTTGCCGTGCCTGATGTTGTGGGGTAGGCCCTTATCCATCAGGGAGGAATACTGATGGATGCAGGAAACGGCTTTCTTCATCCGGACCGGCTCTTTCCGGCCGATCCGGCAACACGGACCATTGCGCGAGATCTCTACGAGACGGTGCGCAATCTTCCAATCGTCAGCCCGCACGGGCACACCGAACCCGCCTGGTTCGCCGACGACAAGCCCTTCGAAGACGCCGCCTCGCTGCTGGTCATTCCCGATCACTATCTCTTCCGGATGCTGCACAGCGTCGGCGTCACCTTGGATGAGCTCGGTGTGCCGCGACTCGATGGCAAGCCGGTGGCTGCGGGACGGGCGATCTGGCGGACCTTTGCCGCGCATTATCACCTCTTCCGCGGAACGCCTTCGAGCCTCTGGGTCGATCACGCGATGTCGGCCGTGCTCGGCTGCACCGAGCCGCTGACACCTGACAATGCCAATGCGCTCTACGACCATATCAATGCCCAGCTCGCCCTTCCCGAATTCCGTCCGCGGGCGCTGCATCAGCGATTCGGGATCGAAACGATCGCGACCACGGACGGCGCGCTCGACCCGCTTGTGCATCACCAGAAGCTGGCGGCGGACGGCTGGATCGGCAAGGTGCGCACCACCTACCGGCCGGACAGCGTCACCGATCCAGAAGCCGTCGGCTTCCGCGACAACATGGTCAAATTCGGCGAGATCACCGGCACTGAGGTGACGCGCTGGGACGGACTGATCGAGGCGCATCGGCGCCGACGCGCCTATTTCCGCCAGTTCGGCGCTACCGCAACCGATCACGGTGTACCCACGGCCTTCACCGCTGATCTGCCGGTTGCGGAAAAACAGGCGCTGCTCGACAAGGCGCTGAGGGGCCCGCTTTCGCCAGAAGAGGCCGAGCTCTTCCGCGGCCAGATGATGACCGAAATGGCCGGGCTTTCGGCCGAAGACGGCATGGTGATGCAGATCCATGCCGGCTCGAGACGCAATACCGACCGCGGGCTCTTTGCGACGCGCGGCCCGAATATGGGCGCCGATATCCCGAAACCCACGGATTGGGTCGGCGGCCTGGATGCGCTGCTTTCGAAATACGGCCATGCGCCGGGCCTGCGGGTGCTGCTGTTCACGCTCGACGAAACGACCTATGCGCGCGAGATGGCGCCAATGGTTGGCCACTGGCCCTGCCTGATGATCGGCCCACCCTGGTGGTTCCACGACAGCCCGCTCGGCATTCGCCGCTATCTCGACCAGGTGGTGGAAACAGCAGGTTTCGCCAATATGGCCGGCTTCAACGACGATACGCGGGCGCTGCTTTCAATCCCGGCGCGGCATGACGTCTGGCGCCGCGAAGTCTGCGGCTTCCTCGCTGGGCTCGCCGCCGAGCATCGGATTTCCAAGAGGGAAGCCGAGATCGTTGCAGGCGAACTCTCCTATGGCAATGCAAAGAAGGCCTACAAGCTGTGACCGAACGACTGCAGACCCTTTCCGGCCTCGCCCCGACGGCGAAGCTTCCGGCCTATGACCGCAGCCAGCTGAAAAGCGGCATTCTGCATCTGGGGCCTGGCGCGTTTTTCCGCGCGCATTTTGCGCCGTTTACGGATGGTGCGCTTGCAGCCGCAGGCGACGACTGGGGTATCGAGGTGGCAAGCTTGCGCACGCCTGATGTCGCCGACAATCTGAGCGCCCAGAATGGGCTCTATACGACGCTGATCCGCGATACATCGGGCACGACGGCTGAGGTGATCGGTTCGATCCTGAAGGCGCATGTGGCGCCGCGCGATCCAGCCGGCCTGCTGGCGCGGCTCGAAGATCCCGCGATCCGCATCGTCAGCATGACGGTGACGGAAAAGGCCTATGGTTTCAATCCGGCAACCGGCGGCCTCGACCTCAAACATCCCGATATCGTCGCCGACCTCGCCAACCGGCATGCGCCGCGCGGCGTCATCGGCTATCTGGTGGAAGGCCTTGCACGCCGCCGGCAGAAGGGAATAGCCCCCTTTACGCCGCTGAGCTGCGACAACCTGCCGAGCAACGGCGCCGTTCTGAAACGCCTCGTGCTCGAATTCACCTCCCGCATCGATGCCGATCTGCATACCTGGATCGAAGCGAATGTGCCCTTCCCGTCGACGATGGTCGACCGCATCACGCCGGCGAGCACCGACGCGACCTATGCCGATGCCGAGCGGCTGACGGGCCGCACCGATTTGGCGGCGATCGAGACGGAGCCCTTTACGCAATGGGTCATCGAAGACCATTTCGCCAATGGCCGGCCGGCCTGGGAAAAGGTGCGCGGCGCACTGATGGTCGAAGACGTCTCGGCCTATGAGAAGATGAAGCTCAGGATGCTGAACGGCGCCCACTCGCTGCTCGCCTACCTCGGTTATATCGGCGGCTATGAATTCATCCGCGACGTGATGGATGATGAAGCCTTGGCAGCCCTTGCCTACCGCCATATGCATGCGGCGGCGAGAACGCTCGATCCGGTTCCCGGCATCGATCTCGACGACTATGCCAATGAATTGATAGCCCGCTTTGCAAACAAGGCGATCGCCCATCGAACCTATCAGATCGCCATGGACGGCACGCAGAAACTGCCGCAGCGGCTACTGGAACCGGCAAGCGAGGCGCTGGCGCATGGCGACAGGGCTGAAACCTACGCCATCGCCGTTGCGGCATGGATGCGCTATGCGATCGGCGAACACGGCAACGGCGATCGCTACGAACTACGCGATCCCCGTGCTCAGGAAATTGTCGCTTTGATCGCCGATGTCCCGCGCACCGGCCCGGCGATTTCGGCGGCGCTTTTCACCCTTCCCGGACTTTTCCCGGCGGCTTTGACCGGACACCGGGCTTGGACGCAGGATGTGTCGGACAAGCTGGAGATCCTGATCCAGGACGATCGGTTGCCGCTATTTTGAGCCTTTCCGACATAGGAGAGGGCGCGCCCTCTCGGAACGCTCGAGCGCACAGGAATTCGACCCGTCACGCCTTCACCCGCGTCATATCGGGATCGTAGAGCGGCGCCAGCGACACCTTGCAGGGGATGCGCTCCCGCGCGACATCGAGCTCATAAGTGCCGGAGAGGATGAAATCCTCCGTGACGCCGTCGGGGCTGCGGACATAACCGTAGCCGATCGGCTTGCCGAGCGTATAACCGAAGCCGCCGCTCGACAGCCAGCCGACGCGCTTACCGTCGCGATAGATCGTTTCGCGGCCGAGCAGCACGGTATCGGGATCGTCGGGAACGAAGCAGGCGAGGCGCTTCTTCACCCCATCCGCCAGCTGCCGCGCGATCGCCTCACGGCCGCGGAAGGCAATGTTCTTCTTGATCTTCACCGCCCAGCCGAGGCCGGCTTCGACCGGCGTATGGTCGGGACCGATATCGGACCCCCAGGCGCGATAACCCTTTTCCAGGCGGCAGCTCTCGATGGCGCGGTAGCCGGCATTGACGAGGCCGAGCTCGGCGCCGGCGGCCATCAACACGTCATAGACCGTGGTGGCATATTCAATCGGGATATGCAGTTCATAGCCGAGTTCGCCGACATAGGTGATGCGCAGCGCCCGCACCGGGCAACCCGATATGCCGACGGTTCTGACCTTGCCGAAGGGAAAGGCCGCATTCGAGACGTCGCTGCCGGTCACCTTTTCCAGCACGGCGCGGGCATTCGGCCCCATCAGCGACAGCACGGAATAGGCTGAGGTGACGTCGACCAGTTCGGCATGCATCTCCGCCGGAATATTGCGTGCGATCCAATTGAAGTCATGGGTGGCGAACCCGGTGCCGGTGACGATGTAATATTCGTCCTCGGCGATGCGGGCGACCGTCACGTCGCATTCGATGCCGCCCTTGTCGTTCAGCATTTGCGTGTAGACGAGCGATCCCACAGGCCTTGCGACATCGTTGGAGGCGATCCAGGAGAGTGCCGCCTCGGCATCCCTGCCCTTCAGCACGAATTTGGCGAATGAGGTTTGGTCGAAGATGACGGCCGCCTCGCGCACTGCCTTGTGCTCGCGGCCGACGGCGGCAAACCAGTTCTGGCGGCCATAGCTATAGACATCCTTCGGCTCCTCGTTGGCGAAAAGATCGGCAAACCAGTTCGGCCGCTCCCAGCCGAGCTTTTCACCGAAACAGGCGCCCTGCGCCTTCAGCCGGTCATAGAGCGGCGATTTGCGGCAGGGGCGGCCGCTCGAATGCTCCTCGAACGGCCAGGCCATGGTGTAGTGCTTGCCATAGGCTTCGAGCGTGCGCGTGCGCACCCAGTCGGTATCGAAATGCGGGCGGCCGAAACGGCGGATGTCGACCGGCCAGAGATCGTAGGGCGGCTCACCTTTCGTCACCCATTCGGCAAGCGCCATGCCGGCGCCGCCGGCCGAGGCGATGCCGAAGGCGTTGAAGCCGGCGCCGACGAAGAAATTCTTCAGCTCCGGCGCCTCGCCGAGAATGAAATTGCCATCCGGCGTGAAGCTTTCCGGGCCGTTCAGCAGCTGTTTGACGCCGACATTCTCCAGCGCCGGAACGCGGCCGAGCGCCTGTTCCATGATCGGCTCGAAGTGGTCGAAATTACTGTCCAGCAGCGTGTAGTGGAAACCTTCGGGGATCCCGTCTTTCGCCCAGGCAATGGGGTTCGGCTCGTAGCCGCCCATGACGATGCCGCCGACCTCCTCCTTGTAATAGGTCAGGCGATCGGGATCGCGCAGCGTCGGCAGATTGGAAGGCACGCCGAAGGATTCGGTGATGATGTATTGATGCTCGACGGAGACCAGCGGCACATTGACGCCGAAACGGGCAGCGAAGGTGCGCGTCCATTGGCCGGCGCAGACGACGACGCGCTCGCATTCGATGCGCCCCTGCGCCGTGACGACGGCGCGGATCCTTCCGTTGTCGATCTCGAGATCGAGAACTTCGGTATCCTCGAAGATCGAAACACCAGACATGCGGGCGCCTTTCGCCAGCGCCTGAGTAATGTCGGAGGGATTGGCCTGGCCGTCGGTGGGAAGGAAAGCGGCCCCGACCAGATCATCGACCGTCATCAACGGCCAGAGATCGAAGGCTTCCTGCGGCGTCAGCAATTGCATTTCCAAGCCGAAGGAATGGGCGGTGGTCGCCTGGCGTCTGACCTCCGTCCAGCGCTCCTCGTTGCAGGCAAGCCGTAGGCCGCCATTCATCTTCCAGCCGGTGCCGAGGCCGGTTTCCTGCTCCAGCCGCTTGTAGAGATCGACGGAATAACCGAGAAGCTGGGTGATGTTGGCGCTGGTGCGCAACTGGCCAACGAGGCCGGCGGCATGGAAAGTGGTTCCCGAGGTGAGCTTCTTGCGCTCCAAGAGGACGGTATCGGTCCAGCCGAGTTTGCCGAGATGATAGGCCGTCGAGCAGCCGATGATACCGCCGCCGATGACAACGGCTTTTGCCGTCTTCGGTAATTCCTTCGTCATTTATTGTCCTGCTCAAAAGCTTGATAGGCGCGTTCGAAGCGCGCGAGATTTTCGGCCGTATAGCCGGAATAGTCGAAATCGATGGTGGAATGGATTTCCGAAATCATGCTCCAGAGCGTCTCGCGCAGCAGCGAGGCGCATTTCATCGCGCCATAGCGCCGGCTGAGGTCATCGGTCAGCGGCCGGTCGAAATAGATCTCCAGCATCATGCGCTCGGCCGCATCAGGGAGTTCGTTGTTCGAGGCCAGTCCGCCGAGGTCGAACAGCGGCGTGTTGAAGCCGGCATAGTCCCAGTCGATCAGCCAGAGCCGCTTGCCGTCATCAAGAAAGTTGGCGGCCAGCAGGTCATTGTGGCCGAAGGCGATCTCGAACGGCCCTGCCGCTGCTTCCAGCGTCTCGGTCTTGCCGATCAGCGCCGACAGCAGCGGGAGATAGGCGCTGCCCGACGCCTTCAGATTGGCGGCGTAGTCGCGAATGACGTGGAAGACCCAGAAGATCATTGCCTGACCACGGAAATGCCTGGCGATATCGCAGTGGCAGGCACGGACCAAGGGGACGATCCGGGTCAGCATTTCCGGTGTCCTGACATCCTCCGGTGAAAGCGCCCGTGCCTCGATATATTCGAGCACCAGCACGCC
The DNA here is from genome assembly GCF_019685155.1 of Rhizobium sp. NZLR1b. Lineage (NCBI taxonomy): Bacteria > Pseudomonadati > Pseudomonadota > Alphaproteobacteria > Hyphomicrobiales > Rhizobiaceae > Rhizobium > Rhizobium sp. NZLR1b. The sequence continues at coordinate 28,069 of NZ_JABDWC010000011.1, read as the reverse complement.
GGGCGAATGGTGGATGACAGCGGGCGATATGCCGGCGGCATGGGCCGCACGGCTTGCGGCAAGCTCGTTCTGCCTGTTGATGTGGTGGATCGGAATATCGGTGCCGAGCCTCACCACGCAGCGCGCCACGGCATCGCTGACTAGGTAATTCCGGTTGGTAATGCCGCCGGATATCGGCGAAATCTCGATTGGGCCCTGCCAGATGCCAAGGGCATGAATCCTATCTTCAGGCGTCATGCTTGTCCCCCAGAGCATGATGCCGAAAAGTGTGAGCGGTTTTCGGACGACAGCATGCTCTAACTAATTAAGTTAGAACAGGATTCATCCTGTTCCAACGGCCCCATCCAGAAATGATGGGGCAGAGGGGGATCGGCTGTCAAGAAGGGCGGTTAGATCGTTTTGCCGGCGGCATCGAAGACGTGACAGCGGGCCGGATCGAAGGAAGTCTTCACATTGGCGCCGCGCTCGACCTTCTGCTGGCCGTCGAGCGCAACGGTCAGGAGCTGGCTATCGGGCGTCGTCGTGTAAAGCATGGTGGCGCCGCCGAGATTTTCGACGAGATCGATGTTGACGGTCGACAGTGCGATGGCGCCCTCGGCGAGGGAAAGATGCTCGGGACGGATGCCGAAGGTGACGTCCTGGCCAGCCTCGCCTTTCAGCCGGCGCGGCAGGCGAACCGAATTGCCGCAGACATGGATGCTGGTTTCAGCCTCGCCGACCTGCTCGATGCGGGCCTTGAGAAAGTTCATTTTCGGGCTGCCGATGAAGCCGGCGACAAAGCGGTTGGCCGGGTTGTTGTAGAGATCGAGCGGCGCGCCGACCTGCTCGATGCGGCCGGAATTCAACACCACGATCTTGTCGGCCATCGTCATGGCTTCGACCTGGTCATGGGTGACATAGATCATGGTGTTACCCAGGCTGCGGTGCAGGCGGGAGATCTCGACGCGCATCTGCACGCGCAGTTCGGCATCGAGGTTCGACAGCGGTTCGTCGAACAGGAAGATCCGCGGTTCGCGCACGATGGCGCGGCCGATCGCAACACGCTGACGCTGACCGCCGGAGAGCGCTTTCGGCTTGCGCTCCAGCAGCTTCTCGATCTGCAGGATCTCGGCGGCACGCTTCACCTTCGGCTGGATATCGGTCTTCTTGTAACCCGCCGTCTCCAGGCCGAAGGCAAGGTTCTTGTAAACCGACATATGGGGATAGAGGGCATAGGACTGGAAAACCATGGCGATGCCACGTTTGGCGGGCGCCACCTCGTTCATGCGCTCGCTGTCGAGAAGCAGCGCGCCGGCGGTGATCTCCTCGAGACCGGCGATCATGCGCAGAAGGGTCGATTTTCCGCAGCCGGAGGGGCCGACGAAAACGACGAATTCGCCGGGATCGATCGTCAGGTCGATGCCATGGATCACATCCAGCGAGCCGTAGCGCTTCTCGACCTTCTGAAGAACGACACTGGTTGCCATCTTCTCAAAACCCTCTCGTTTTATTTATCGGTTACTTCGTTCTTGCGCGCCAATCGGCGTATTTCGGACTGTCAGGACCGACCGGCAGCGGCACGTCGGCGCCGCTGTCGGAAGACTGGTAAATGGCGGTCACCAGTTCCAGCGCGCGACGAGCATCCACCGTCGTCACCGGCAGCGGCCCCTGGCCGCTGAGGAAGGCGTGGAACTGGCCCATCTGGGTGGTGAAACGCGGCGCGACCGGCTGCCAGTCGGCAATCACCCGGTCGATCTTCTCCCGCACCTCGTCATTCGCAGCGATAATCTTCCAGGGATCCTTGCCTGGTGTGTAGGGTTCGTGGCTGCTTTCGAACGTGACGTTCTCGAAGTGCAGCCTTAGCCGGCTCAATTGTTCCTGCGAACCAAGCGTGCAGGACAGCGAGACAAAGGCGCCGTTTTCCATCAGCAGGCTGGCGGAGGCGCAATCCTCGACCTCGATATCGTTGACGCGGGTGGCGACACGGCCGAAGACCCTTGCTGCCGGGCCCATCAGATGCATCATCATGTCGTGCAGATGCAGCGCATGGGTAACGAGCACGCCGCCGAGTTCTGTCGCCCATTTGCCGCGCCAGGGAACGGCGTAATATTCCGGCTTGCGCAACCAGAAGGTTTCGACCGAAGCCGTATAGGCCTTGCCGGCAATGCCGGCATCGATGATCCGCTTGGCTTTCTGGATACCGTCGCCATAGCGATATTGGAAGATCGGCATCAGTACGCCTTTGGCGGCTTTTTCCGCTTCCATGATGGTATCGACACCGGCCAGCGAGCCGGTCAGCGGCTTTTCGCAGACGACATGTTTGCCGGCGGCGAGCGCCGCGACCACCTGTTCCAGATGAATGCCGGGTGGGGTGCAGATATCGATGATGTCGATCGTGTCGTCGGCCAGCAGTTCTGCAAAAGAGGTGGTGCGGCGTTCGATACCGAACTCGTCGCCGACCGCCGACAAACGCTCTCCGTTCAGGTCGCAGATCGCCACGACCTTGAACTTGTCGGAATGCGGCAGGTAGCCTTCGACGATGTGGGAGCGGCCGATGCCGCAGCCGACGATCGCCACCGTCTTCATGCTCATGTCGCTTTTTCCCGCTATCGCCGTCAACGCTTCATGCCCGTCGTGGCGATGCCCTCGATCAGCAGACGCTGGAAGAACAGGAAGAAGAAGAATACCGGCACCAGCGTCAGGGTCGACATGGCGAACAAACCGCCCCAATCCGATGCGCTGGTGGAGTCCACGAAGGTCCGCAGGCCGAGCTGGATCGTATAGGTGTTCATGTCGTTCAGGTAGATCAGCGGACCGAAGAAATCGTCCCAGGTCCATATGAAGGAGAAGATGGCGGCCGTCGCCAGCACCGGCAGCGACAACGGCAACATGATCTTCCAATAGATGCGCCAGGCGCTGCAACCATCCATCATCGCCGCCTCGTCGAGTTCGCGCGGGATACCGCGGAAGAACTGCACCATCAGGAAGATGAAGAAGGCATCGCTTGCCAGGAACTTCGGCACGACAAGCGGCAGGATGGTGTTGACCCAGCCGAGATCGAGGAAGAGCACATATTGCGGGATCAGCGTCACGTGATAGGGGATCATCAGCGTGCCGAGCATGATCGCGAACCAGAAATTCCGGCCGACGAACCGCAGCCGCGCAAAGGCGAAGGCCGTCAGCGAACAGGCGATGACATTGCCCGTCACCACCAGCAGCGAAATGACCAGCGAATTCCAGAAGAACCGGCCGAAGCTGACATCGAGGCCGACCCAACCGCGCGCATAGGAGGAGAAATCGATCGACGACGGGATGAGCGAGGTCGACGAGAAGATCTCGGTTTCCGGCCTGACCGATGCCGAAACCATCCACAACAGAGGATAGAGCATCAGAAGCGATGCGGCGATCAGCAGGGCGTGGATGATGAGCGACGCCGGCAGACTGCGTTTGGTGATGTCCGATGGCGGCCTGGCCGCAGTGACGGAAGCGGTCATCTCAGTCATCGTAGTGCACCCAATAACGCGAGGTCAGGAAGGAGAAGGCAGTGAAGATCGCGATGATCACCACCAGGATCCAGGCGAGCGCCGAGGCATAGCCCATGCGGAAATTGCCGAAGGCTTCCTGATAGAGGTAGAGCGTGTAAAAGAGCGTCGAGTTGATCGGACCGCCCGTGCCGCCGGAGATGATGAAGGCGGGCGTGAAGGCCTTGAAGGCATCAATCGTCTGGACGACGGCGTTGAAGAAGATCACCGGCGTCAGAAGTGGCAGCGTGATCTTGTAGAATTGCCGGAATTTCGAGGCGCCGTCGAGGCTCGCGGCCTCATACATATCCTGCGGGATCTGGCGCAGGCCGGCCAGGAAGATGATCATCGGCGAGCCGAACTGCCAGACGGACAGCGCCACCAGCGTGTAGATCGAATAGTTCGGATGCGAGATCCAGCTCGGTCCCTCGATGCCGATCTGGGCAAGGGCCGCGTTGATGAGGCCGTCACTGGCGAAAAGCTGGCGCCAGAGCACGGCGATCGCCACGCTGCCACCCAGCAGTGAGGGGAGGTAGAAGATGGCGCGATAGATCGGCAGCCCACGCAGGCCGCGGTTCAGCGCCATGGCGACCAGCAAGGCGAAGGTCAGCTTGAACGGCACCGATAAGACGACATAAGTCAGGGTTACGTGCATGGCGGCCGAGAATTTCGGATCCGCCGTGGCGATGCGCACGTAATTCGCAGCCCCCACCCACCGCGGCGACTGGATCATGTCGAAGTCGGTGAAGGAAAGGTAGAGCGAAATCAGGGCCGGCCCGAGGGTCAACCCGAAAAAGCCGATGAGCCATGGCAAAAGGAAGAGATAGCCGGGAGCATTGGCATTCCAGAGACGCCGGAAGCGTCCTTCGGCCACGGCACCCTGATAGCTTTCCACTGATATGGCCCTTGCGGGCGTGCGCATCGCATTGCTCATACGGGATCAGCCTCGTGCGAGAATCTGCGTGATTTCAGTGACGAGCTGTTTGCCGCCATCGGCGGGAGACAGCTGTCCGAAGCCGACCTGTTCGGCGATGTTGCGCAACATCAGCTCGCCCTCACCGGCGCCGGCCGGCGGCGGCGGCGGCAATTTGCCGGCGAGGTCGCCAAGACCGCTGACATATGCCAGGGCAACCTTGCCGTTCTCATCGAGCTTCGCCGCGACGACCTCGCGCATGGCGGCCGATTCCGGAATGCCGCGTTCGACATCCAGGAGCACCGCCGCCTCGGGGTTCTTGACGAAGAAATTGACGTAGTCGACCGCTTGCTCCACCGATTTCGACTGGGCCGAGACCGAGAAGAACATCGAAGGCTTGCGATAGTGGCCACCCTTCGAATCCGCCTTGATGCGCATGTAGTTGGTGAGCGCCAACTTGTCCTTGCTCATTGCCTGATAGGCGACGAACTGGTTGGAATGGGCAAAGCCGGCCGCAGATTTGCCGAGCGATACCGTGTTGGTTTCGATGTCGTTCTTGTCGAGCGCCTGGACGTCGGCAGGAACGCAGGCGCCGGCCTCACGGAACTTGGCCCACATGTCGTACCATTCCGATGCATCGTCGACGTCGAAGGCGATCTTGCCGTCGGCGGTATAGAGGCCCTTGCCGCGCTGACGCAGCCAGTTTTCGAACAGCGGTTCACCGCCGCTGCCGTCGGCGATGCCGAACATGCCCTTGCGTTTGCCCGCCTTGGTGATCTCGGCGCCCATGCGGCCGAATTCTTCCCAGGTTGTCGCCTGCGTCGGCAGATCGACACCGGCCTCCTTGAAGGCGGTGGTGTTGAGCACCGTCGCGGCCGAGTTCGCCCCGAGGCTGACGCCATAGAGATGGCCGTCGACACTGCCGCCTTCGACCTGCGCCTTGTCGAAATCGTCGAGGTTCAGTTTCGCCGGCATGTAGGATTCCAGCGGCGCAAGCGCACCGCGCCGCGCATATTGAACGATATAGCGATAGTCCATCTGGATGATATCAGGCGCATTGCGGCCGGCGACCTGGGTCGCAAGACGCGGCCAGTAATCGCCCCAGCCGAGGAATTCGCCGGTGATCGACGTACCGGCATTCTTTGTCTGGTAAAGTTGGGAGACCTTGTTGGTGCGGTCGGCGCGCGGCTGCGAGCCCCACCACAGGAGACGCAGGCGCGTTTCCTGTGCCAAAGCGCTGGTTCCGAGCGCCGATAGCGAAAGAAGCGTTGCGCCTCCCGCCACGAAATTACGTCTGCTTACACGTAGGCTCATTTTTTCCTCCTCCTAAGGGGAAGCGCCTCCACACGCTTCCGATGTAGTTACCCTTGCATAAATAACTAATTGGTTACAAGCTACGGGCAAAGCGGCAAGCGTGTCAAGCGGGGTGTCGGTTGTTGCTGGCCGCCCTTCTAAATTCGGTTTTTACAATTTCGCACCGAAGGCTTATGAGCGCAACATCCGAGACGGAGGGGAAACGATGAACGACAACGCGGAAAACGGAGAAAAGAAAAAATCCCGGCGCCCATCTCAGGAACGCACGGCGCAACGCGATCCGGAGCGGACACGCGCCGCGATCCTGGAAGCGGCAACCCGCGAGTTCGCCGAAAACGGCATGGGCGGGGCCCGCGTCGATGCCATCGCCGAGCGCGCCGGCACCAACAAGCGCATGCTCTACCATTATTTCGGCGACAAGGAGCAGCTCTACCTCAGAGTGCTCGAAGAAGCCTATGTCGGCATCCGCACGGCCGAGCGCGCGCTTCATATCGGCGACCGTAGCCCGGAAGAAGGCATCGGCGAACTCGCGCTCTTCACCTGGCGTTATTTTCTCCAGCACCCGGAATTTCTGAGCCTGCTCGGCACGGAAAATCTGCATCGCGCCCGCTGGCTGCGCCAGTCCGTTCGGCTAAAAGAACTGCACTCGCATCTGATCGGCGAGCTTTCGGATGTACTCGAGCGGGGAAAGAAGCAGGGCGTCTTCGTCGAGACCGCCGATCCCCTGCACGTCTATCTGACGATCGCCTCGCTCGGCTATTTTTACCTGTCCAACCAGTACACGCTTTCGACGATCTTCGGCCGGGACCTGATCGAGCCGACCCATCTTCATGCCTGGGAAAGGCATATCGTCCACGTGACGCTCGCCTCGATCAAGCGCTGAATCCCGAAAACAGGATTTGACTATTGACAGCCTCGCTGCTCTTCTGCCATCAAGTAACTGTTTAGTTACTGACTTGGGAGGGTCGGGCCGGATGCCCGCTCCCGCCGCAAAAAATTGCAAGGGAGGAAAAATGGCACGCTTGGGGATCATCTTGCACGGCGTTACCGGCCGCATGGGGTACAATCAGCACCTGGTGCGTTCGATCCTCGCCTTCCGCGACCAGGGCGGCATCACGCTGAAATCGGGCGAGAAACTCGAGATCGACCCGATCATCGTCGGCCGCAACGGCGCCAAGATGGAAGAGCTGGCGAAGAAGCATAACATCGAGCGCTGGTCGACCGACCTCGATGCCGCTCTCGCCAATCCCGACGACACGATCTTCTTCGACGCCGGCACGACGCTGATGCGCGCCGAGCTGCTGTCCAGGGCGATCGATGCCGGCAAGCATGTCTATTGCGAAAAGCCGATCTCCGACGATCTGCAAGTGGCACTCGACCTTGCCCGCAAGGCGCGCGGCTCCGGGCTCAAGCACGGCGTCGTGCAGGACAAGCTGTTCCTGCCGGGCCTGCGCAAGCTGGCGCTGCTGAAGGATTCCGGCTTTTTCGGCAAGATCCTCTCGGTGCGCGGCGAATTCGGCTACTGGGTCTTCGAAGGCGATTGGGGCGTGCCCGCCCAGCGTCCGTCCTGGAATTATCGCAAGGGTGATGGCGGCGGCATCATCCTCGACATGCTCTGCCACTGGCGCTACGTGCTCGACAATTTGTTCGGCGAGGTAAAGGCTGTCTCCTGCCTCGGCGCCACCCATATCGGCCAGCGCATCGATGAGCAGGGCAAGCCCTATGATTGCGACACCGATGATGCGGCCTATGCGACCTTCGAGCTCGAGGGCGGCGCCATCGCGCAGATCAACTCCTCCTGGGCCGTTCGCGTTCGCCGCGACGACCTCGTCACCTTCCAGGTCGACGGCACGCATGGTTCGGCTGTCGCCGGCCTGACGAAATGCTGGAGCCAGCACCGCGTCAACACGCCGAAGCCGGTCTGGAACCCCGACCAGCCGCAGACGATCGACTTTTACAAGACCTGGGACGAGGTCCCGGACACGCAGGCTTTCGACAACGGCTTCAAGGCGCAGTGGGAGATGTTCATCGGCCATGTCGTCGAAGATGCGCCGTGGCCCTATGGCTTGGAAGCCGGCGCCAAGGGCGTGCAGCTTGCCGAACTCGGCCTGAAATCCTGGGCAGAGCGCCGCTGGCTCGACGTTCCCGCATTGGAGTTCTGACCGTGACGACGATCAATCTCCCCCTCGACGGCAAGATCGTCCCCTACACACTGACCGGCACGCCGATCGAACTGAAGAAGCGCGACGCCAAGGCCTTCCCGCGCATCGCCTTTGCCGCCGCCCATGTCGTCGCCGATCCGCTCGCCGACAACGACCCGTGGCTGACGCCGGCGATCGACTGGGACCGAACGCTCGCCTTTCGCCACCGGCTCTGGGATCTCGGCCTCGGCGTCGCCGAAGCCATGGATACGGCGCAGCGCGGCATGGGCCTCGGCTGGTCGGAAGCGCGCGACCTCATCCGCCGGGCGCTTGGCGAAGCGGCCGGTCGCAAGGATGCGCTGATTGCCTGCGGTGCCGGCACCGACCATCTAACGCCGGGACCCGACGTAACCGTCGACACGATCCTCAAGGCCTATGAGGAGCAGATCGAAACGGTGGAGGCAGCCGGCGGCCGTATCATCCTTATGGCGAGCCGGGCGCTTGCGGCCGCCGCCAAAGGGCCGGATGACTATATCCGCGTCTACGACCGCATCCTCCGCCAGGTCAAGGAACCGGTCATCATCCATTGGCTGGGCGAGATGTTCGATCCGGCGCTCGAGGGTTATTGGGGCAACGGCGACCACCTCAAGGCGATGTCCACCTGCCTCGAGGTGATCGAGGCACATGCCGACAAGGTCGACGGCATCAAGATCTCGCTGCTTTCCAAGGAGAAAGAAGTGGCGATGCGCCGCCAACTGCCTAAAGCCGTGCGCATGTATACCGGCGACGACTTCAACTATGCCGAACTGATCGCCGGCGACGAAGAGGGTCATTCCGATGCGCTGCTCGGGATTTTCGATGCGATCGCGCCGGCAGCGTCCGCTGCGCTCGACGCGCTCGGCCGCAAGAGTAACCACGAATTCTTCGATCTGCTCGAGCCGACCGTGCCGCTGTCGCGCCACATCTTCAAGGCGCCGACGCGCTTCTACAAGACCGGCGTCGTCTTCCTCGCCTATCTCAACGGCCTACAGGACCATTTCGTCATGGTCGGCGGCCAGCAGAGCACCCGTTCGCTGACGCATCTGGCCGAACTCTTCCGCCTGGCCGACAAGGCGCGGGTTCTCGCCGATCCGGAACTCGCAACGGCGCGCATGAAGCAGGTGCTTGCCGTCCATGGCGTTCACTAAGCGCCGGCACGGCAATGGGAGGGAATGACATGCAGGTCGAAGGACTTTCGATCAATCTGGCGACGATCCGCGAACAATGCGGTTTCGCCGAAGCCGTCGATATCTGCCTGAAACACGGCATCACCTCGATCGCGCCGTGGCGCGACCAGGTCGCCAAGGCCGGTCTCGACGAAGCGGTGCGGATCGTCAAATCGAACGGCATCAAGCTGACCGGACTTTGCCGCGGCGGCTTCTTTCCGGCGGCAAACGATGCCGACTGGCAGAAGAACCTCGACGACAACAGGCGCGCCATCGACGAGGCCGCGGCCTTCGCAGCCGATTGCCTGGTGCTCGTTGTCGGTGGATTGCCCGGCAGCTCGAAGGATATTGTCGCCGCCCGCCAGATGGTGTTTGACGGCATTGCCGCCGTGCTGCCGCATGCGCAGGCTGCCGGCGTCAAGCTCGCCATCGAGCCACTGCACCCGATGTATGCCGCCGACCGGGCCTGCGTGAACACGCTCGGCCAGGCGCTCGACATGTGCGATCAGCTCGGTGAGGATGTCGGCGTTGCGATCGATGTCTACCATGTCTGGTGGGATCCCGATCTTGCCAACCAGATTGCCCGCGCCGGGCGCATGAAACGCATCTTTGCCCATCACATCTGCGACTGGCTGGTGCCGACCAAGGACATGCTGCTTGACCGCGGCATGATGGGCGATGGCGTCATCGACCTCAAGGGCATACGACGGATGGTCGAGGCCGCCGGTTTCTTCGGCGCGCAGGAGGTGGAGATTTTTTCGGCCGAGACCTGGTGGAAACGCCCGGCCGACGAGGTGATCGCCACCTGCGTCGAGCGCTTCCGCAGTTGTTGCCAGATCTGATTTTCAATTCGTTTCATCACGCATGCAGGAGGTTCATTCGATGGAGAAACGCCGTTTTGCCCTGATCGGCACCGGAAACCGCGGCACCACGATGTGGGGCAAGGACCTGCTTGCCGGCTGGCGCGAACATGTCGATCTCATCGCGATCGTCGAGAAGAATTCGCTGCGTGGCGAACGTGCCCGCAATATGATCGGCAGCAACGCGCCGATTTACGACGATATCGACGCGATGCTGGCCGAACAGAAGCCGGATCTGATCATCGTCTGCACGCCTGATCACACCCACGACGACATCGTCGTGCGGGCGCTCGAAGCCGGTATCGACGTCATCACCGAAAAGCCGATGACAACAGCGGTCGACAAGATCAGGCGGATCATCGATGCCGAGAAACGGACCGGCCGGCGCGTCGACGTCTCCTTCAACTACCGCTACGCGCCGACGGCGGCGCGCATTAAGGAACTGTTGAATGCCGGCGAGATCGGCCGGGTGACCTCCGTCGACTTCCATTGGTATCTCAACACCAAACACGGCGCCGACTACTTCCGCCGCTGGCATGCCTATACCGAAAATTCCGGCAGCCTGTTCGTCCACAAGGCGACGCATCATTTCGATCTGTTGAACTGGTATCTCGACAGCGACCCCGAAGCCGTCACCTCCTTTGCCGACCTGCAAAACTACGGCCGCAAGGGCCCATTCCGCGGCCCGCGCTGCAAGCTCTGTCCGCACGCGCATGAATGCGACTATTATCTAGATCTCGAGGCCGATCCGTTCCTCGATCAGCTCTACGAGGATCCCTCGAAGATTGACGGCTATTTCCGCGACGGCTGCGTCTTCCGCGAGGATATCGACATTCCCGACACGATGGTGGTCAGCCTGCGCTATCGCAACAACGTCCATGTCTCCTATTCGCTGAACACCTTTCAACCGATCGAAGGCCATCACCTCGCCTTCAACGGCACCAAGGGGCGCATCGAGCTTCGCCAATATGAGGCCCAGCCCTGGGAAGAGCCGAAGGAAGACACGATCCTGCTGATCCGCAATTTCCCGAACGGCAAGGAGGCGGTCGAGCGCATCGTCGTTCCGCATTTCACCGGCGGCCATTACGGCGGCGACGACCGGATGCGCAATATGATCTTCAAGCCCGACATAGAAGACAGGCTCGCCCAGCGCGCCGGCACGCGGGCCGGCGCCATGTCCGTGCTCTGCGGCATTGCGGCGTTGACAAGCTCGCGCACCGGCAAAGTGGTCAAAATTGCCGATCTGATGCCCGAGCTCGCCGATGACGGTTCGCCCAATTCGCTGCGGACATCACGCTGATATCTCGTCGCCTGGGTCGCTCGACGCGCCTCAGGCGATGTTTTCGAGATTCGCCTGCTGGATCTGGTAAAGCAGCGGCCGGCCGATCATGAAGCGCTCGACCTCGTCCACCGCCATCTCGCCGAGGCGCGCCCGTTCCAGCCCGATGGCGCCGGCAATATGTGGCGTCAGAAAGACATTCGGCAGATCGTAGAATACCGAGCCGGGGTCCGGGATCTCCGGATCGGTGACGTCGATGACCGCATCGATGCGGCCGGTCTTCAGCTGCGAAAGCAGCGCCACCTCATCGACGAGGATGCCGCGCGCGGTGTTGATCAGCGTTGCGCCCTCCTTCATCAGCGACAATCTTCGCGCATCGATCATATGCCGGGTCGAGGGCAGCGACGGCGCGTGCAGGGAAACGATATCGGCGCGGCGCATCAATTCGTCGAGATCGACCTTCTCCGCGCCGAGTCCGGCGGCCTCGGCAGCATCGAGCATGGGGTCGAACAGCAGCAGCCTGTAGCCGAAGGGTTTCAAGAGCTCGATTACCCGCCGGCCGATGCGCGAGGCGCCGACGATGCCGACGATGCGGCCATAGTTTCCGATCGCTTCGCGCTGCATCGGATAGGTCCGGTCGCGGTTGCGGTCGGCGACATAGAGATCACGGAAACGGAAGGCCCGCTTGCCGGCGAAGATGATCGCCGCCAGCGTGAATTCGGCGACCGGCACGGCATTGGCCTCGGCCGAATGGCTGACCACTATGCCGGCTTCGAAGATGCTGTCGTCGATGACGCCCTTTACCGTGCCCGCCGCATGAACGATGAGGCGAAGGTGCGTTGCTGCGGCGGGAATGTCAGGCCCGACATAGGGCGCGCCCCAGCCGGTGATCAGGATTTCGGCTTCGGCCAGCAGGCGTCTGGCCCGCTCGTCGTTGAAATGCTGCAGCGGCTTGGAATCCAGCAGGTGACCGACGGTGTCGAGCCGTTGCAGCAAACCCTCCGGCAGGACGTGTTCCGTGCGCGAGGGCTCCATCGCAAGAACAATGGCCGGGCGGCTCATGGCATCTGTCCCGGCGCTTCGATGGCGCTGACGGTCACGCCTTTTTCCCGCACCAGGGCCTCCAGCATCGCAATATCGGGCGCTTTCGGCGGCTTCGTCCAGGCAGAGGAGACGGCGGCGGGATCGTCGAGCGCCAGCACTGCCGTCACCAGGATGGTTTCACCGGCCGGGATCTGGCCGCGCAGCTGCGGCACGATGGTTTTCGCAACGATCACATTGGTGTTGGGTTGCGCCTTCTGGGCAAGGCCGGCGCGCCTGACCGAAGAACCGAGATCTACAATGCCGGTGAAATCGGCTTCGCCGATCGCGTAGGCAGCCCCATCGGACGCCGAGAGCCTGTCCAGCTCGAAATCCCGGCGGCCGATGGCAAAGCCGCCTTCGGCGATGCGTAACGGCCGGTCAGACCTGATCCGGTGGAGGCGGATATGCCAGGGGGCTTGAGGCAGCAGCCAGGTTTCGACAGCGACAGCGGGGAAAGGCGACCATTTCGCATAGAGCACCTCGCCTGCAAGCTTTGCTTGCTCATTCGTTTCGCGCACGCGGTAATGCAGGCCGTCATCGCTGAAGGCCAGCATCGAATCAAAGGCGGCAAGCGCGAAGCCACGCTCATCGGACTCGACACTGAAGCCGTAGCGGGTGGAATAAGCGAACTTCGCGTATTTTTCCGTGCCGAAACGCATCTGCAGATTTTCCTGGCCCGCAGACAGTGCCACGACATCGCCGCCTGCCCGCATCATCACCATGCCGGGATGACGCTGGGGGACGATAGAGGGTGCCTGCTCCGGCGCCTTTTCCTCAGCGGTCCAGAACGGATGATCCTCGGCGATGGCGAGCGGCAGGAAGGCCTTGAGCGCCCAATAGGGCGAGCCCGCGGAATTGTAGCTTTCCGACATCAGCAGGTTCGGATAGCCAAAACCAATCGACAGCACGCCGTCGCGATCGGCAATCGGCTTATCTTTCCACCAGCGTAGATGCTGCAGGCAGAGATGCTTGACCTCGCCCCAGGGCAAAGCCTCGACATCGGCAAAGGCGAGCGCCGACCAGAAGCCGGCACAGGCAAAGCGATAGGTCAGGCTGCGGCCGAATGGGATCGTCGCGCCGTCGGCGGCAAACCAGTGGCGGAAGTCCCGGGCAAAGAGGATGGCGCGCTCCCGGTAGCGTTTTGCATAATCGTCGTCGACGAGCTTGGAATAGATCAGACCATAGAAATGCATGGCGAACGGAATGTAGTGGTCGATGCGGCGCACGTTGCCGTCGCGATACCAGCCATCGCCGATATAGAAGCCTTCGAGCTCCTGCAGATATTGCCGGGTCAGGCTGCGATCGAAATCGGCGCCGAGACGATCGAGCGCAATATCGACAAGGATCCGGAAGAATTTCCAGTTATTGTCGGCATAGTCGAACTGCCTGGCATGCTTGAGATAGGCGACGACATTGCCGCGGGCGCGCTGATCGAGCGGCTCCCAGATCTTTTCCGGCACCAGCGCCAGGGCAAAACCGAGAGCGGCAAGCTCGACCATCCGCTGATCGCGGCCATTGACCGTTCCCCAATATTCCGGATGGGCGGGATCGGTGCCGTTTGCGAGACCTTCGGCAAAACGATGCCAGTGGGCGAAGTCGCCGTTGCCGGCGCCAAGCGGCGCCAATCCCCAGAGCGGGCGGGCGAAGCCTTCGAGATCGGCTGCCGCCCGGTCGAAATGGGCGGCGCCGCCGCTCAGCCTGACGCGGGCATTGCCTTTTGAAAAACAGACAAGAAGCGGATCGAAGAGATCAAGCAGAGCCCGGCTCATATCGGCGCGGGTTTCGAGCGGATTGCCTGCAAGCGGGTTGGCGCTGGCGGGATCATAGGTCATCAGCATCACTCACGGTTTTTCGGCATTCGGAACGGTCCCTCCCGCAACGGCAACGACCGCCTGGCAGATGTGGCGCGCCGCCGCCGTCCTGTTGCGGAAACGGGACAGCATCAGGAAGACGGCCTCGCGCCCGAGGGCGGCGCGGTCGACGCGCATGGTGGAAAGCCGCGGATTGGTCATCAGCGCGCAGGGCAGATCATCGAAGCCGACGATCGCGAAATCCTCCGGCACACGCATACCGGCTTCGGTGACGGCCTCGAGCACGCCGACGGCGATGAAATCATTCATGCAGAAGGCGGCGGTGAAACCGGCATTTTCGGCAAGGACCGCGGCAGTGCGTTCATGCGCCTCGCGGCTGGCGCTGCCCTCCAGCACCAGAGGCACGAAACGACCCTCGGCGTCGGGGACGGCGGCCACCGCAGCCTCAAAACCGCGGATACGCTCCCGGATAGTATAGCGGTGCGAGCCGCTCAGATGCAGGATGCGGCGATGGCCGGCCTTGATCATTCGGCTGGTCGCTTCATAGGCGCCGAAAAAATTAGCCGGCGAAACGCCATCAAACTGCATTCTGGGATCGGTGCCGTTGACGAGCACGGCCGGCGTCATGGTGCCCTGCAGCCAGTCACGCAGCATCTCGTTCGGGTCGATGCCGACCAGAAAGAGACCCTCGGCATCTGCTGCCTGCATATAGTCGCGCACGGCGTCCGGCGTGATGCGATCCTCGCGAACCATCCGGATCTCGAAGGGCATGCCGGCTTCGGCGGCTCCGGCGCGCAGGCCCTCGACGATCGCTTCATAAAAGACGCTGAGACCGCCGGTGACGCCGTCGCTGGCAATGAGCGCCAGCCCGCCGGCAACGGCTTCGGTCGCAGATTTCACCGGATAGCCGTGCTCGGCCGCCACCTTCAAGATCTGGCGGCGCACGGTTTCGCTGATGCCGGGTTCGTTGGCGAGCACACGCGACACCGTGGAGACGGAGACGCCGGCCAATGTAGCGATATCGGCCTGACGCGGCCGTCTGATTTTTTGGTCGTTGGTTTCTTGGTCGTTGGTTTTTTGTTCATTCATGGGCAAACCTTATGCAAATTATGCAAATTTGCAAGATAAACGTTATTTATTGCAATAATTATTTTTTTGCGTACTCTATTGCAAAATGCACGCCAACGCCGTTGGAGGATGGTAGCGGGCATGTTGCGACAAGGAGGAGGATATCATGCAGGTCAACCGCCGTTCATTTCTGATGGGTTCAGCCGGAGCAGCCGCCGGCCTCGCCTTCGGCGCGGGAAGCGCAATTCCGGCTTTTGCCGAGGACGCGTCGCTGCGCGCCATGTGGTGGGGGTCGAACGACCGCGCCAAGCGCACGCTCGAAGTCGCCAAGCTCTACCAAGCGAAGACGCCCGGCGTCACGATCGTCGGTGAATCGCTTTCGGGCGACGGCTACTGGACCAAACTCGCAACGCAGATGGCTGGCCGCTCGATCGCCGACGTCTTCCAGCTCGAGCCGGGAACGATCTCCGACTATTCCAAGCGCGGCGCGTGCATGCCGCTTGACGAATTCCTGCCTTCGACCCTGAACGTCCAGTCCTTCGGCGCCGACATGCTGAAACTGACCACCATCGACGGCAAACTCTATGGTGTCGGCCTCGGCCTCAACTCCTTCTCGATGTTCTTCGACACGGTCGAATTCGAAAAGGCGGGCATCCCGTTGCCGACACCCGACCTCACCTGGGACGAGTATGCCAAGCTCGCCGTAGAACTCGCCAAGTCCTCCGGCAAGAGCGGCGGCCCCTATGCCGCACGCTACGCCTATGTGTTCGACGCCTGGCTGCGCCAGCGCGGCAAGAGCCTCTTTGCGAAGGAAAGCGTCGGGCTCGGCTTCACAGCCGACGATGCCACCGAATGGTTCGACTACTGGGAGAAGCTTCGCAAAGCGGGGGGCACCGTTGCTGCCGACGTCCAGACGCTCGATCAGAACACCATCGACACCAATTGCCTCGGTATCGGCAAATCGGTGATCGGCATGGCCTATTCCAATCAAATGGTCGGCTATCAGCTGATCATCAAGAACAAGCTCGGCATCACCATGCTGCCGCGGGAAAAGAAGGGCGGGCCGTCGGGCCACTACTACCGTCCCGCGCTTATCTGGAGCCTCGGCGCCACGACAAAGAACGGCGAGGCAGCCGCGAAATTCATCAACTTCTTCGTCAACGATATCGAGGCCGGCAAGATTCTCGGCGTCGAGCGCGGCGTGCCGATGTCCCCGGCCGTGCGCGAAGCCATACTACCGCAGCTCAACCCGACGGAGCAGGAAACAGTCAAATACGTCAATCTTCTCAAGGATCAGGTCGGCGAATATCCGCCGCCGGTGCCGATGGGCGCAACCCAGTTCGACCAGCGCGTGCTGCGCCCGATCTGTGACGAACTCGCCTTCGAACGGATTTTGCCCGCCGATGCGGCAAGCCGGCTCATCGAAGAGGGTAAGGCGACGATCAAAGGATGATCGATCGCCCGACATGAGAGGAGAGGCCCGCAAACCCCGGCGGGCCTCTCTCCTTTCCGGGCGGTCAGTTGGCCAGGCCTTCGACGACGCGCCAGTCCGGCCGGCCGAGATCGAACGGCCAGGCATGCACATCCCGGTCGTTGAAATAGACGACTTCCTGAAGGTTCGGAAAGGCGCTCTGCTTCAGCGTCGCGGTTTCGATCCAGGGCCTGACATAGGCGTCGCCGCCTTGATAGCCGAGCTCCGCCACCCAGATCGGCTTTCCGTAGCCGGCGACGAGATCGTAACCCTGCTTCAGCGCTTCCGAAAACGTCCGATGCTTGGTGTAGGCAAGCTCGTCGTAGCGTTCCAGGCCAAAGACCGAGAGCCCGACGAGATCGACATAATCATCACCGGGATAGTAGTCCTGCAAGCCTGGCTCGCCCTTCGGCGACCACATCAGCTTAGTGCCCGGCGCCTCTTGGCGGACGATATCCATCATGCGCTTGTAGGCCGTGATATAGTCCCGCGGGTTCCATCCGGACCACGAAAACCGCCCGGACTTGTCCTCCATCTCCTGGCCCCAGCGAATGATCACTGGACTTTTCAGCTGGGATATCATCTGCGCGATCGCACGCATGTTGACATCGTAATCGCCGCGCAGGACCTTTTGACGAAGCTGGCCGGAGGTCAGCCGCCAGTCGACATCCCAGGACCACGGCTCAACCGATATCAGCAGATTGCGGCCTCTGGCCTGCGCGTAGGCATCGGCAACGCGTAGCGTCTCCAGATCGACGTCCTCCCAAGGCAGGAACAGGGCTTCGGTCGCGACATTCGATTGTGCGCCAAAATCACCATTTGGATCATAGGCGCCGAACTTGATGCCGTCGGCATGAAGAACGGGGCGTTTGTCGATGATCGTCTGGACGCCTGCAGCCGGGTTCGGGGCAATGCCCGCATATTGCATCTCGCTTCGGCCCGGCATATCGGCGACACACAGCAGCAGCACCGCCATCGCTGCAGTCGAGAGGTTTTTTTTCAGTAGCTTCTTCATGGCTCACCCTCCTTTTCGGGCTACTTCCTGGCTCAGCAGGACCTGCTTCAGGTCACGCGCTTTCGCACTGACCGAATCCATGGGAACGAGCTTGCCAAACTCGTCATCGCCGCGCACCGACGCATGACGGAAGACATACCAATTGCCGTCCGGCTGGCGCCGCTGATAGATCGTGTTGCCGATTTTGCGATGGCCGAAACAGGTGCTGGCGCGGGCCGCACCTTCTGCATTCGTCCAGGTGGCGCGCATGCAGAGCTGGCCGAGATCGTCGACCACCCACGTGCCTTCGGCGAAGGACTGTTTGCCCTTGTCATTGGTCCAGGCGACGAACCGCCGGCCGTCATCGACGAAACGACCGCCGCCGGTGTTCCAGATCCAGGTCTTGTCGCCGTAGATGCGGTAGAGCTCATAGGCGCTGAGCGGCGTCGGCGCCTTCTTGCCAGCTGCCTCGGCGCAATGTGCCGCCACCGGCAGATACAGGCTGAGAGCAAGGGCTGCTCCATAAAGTTTCGATCCTATACACATTACATCCTCCTGTTCGACACTTGCCGGACTGCCGGCTACACACCCTGTTCGTCCCGTCCCATGTTGCCGAACCCATTCCATTTGAGACGAAATTTGGTGATCCTGGTCTTGCCGCCGCCGAGGCCGGCACCGGCGACGGCAAATTGTGATTCGGTGAAACTGATGAATGGCTGGCCATGGGAAAGAGCTTCGAGGCTGCTGAGGCCATGGCTGCCCAGCTGCATGCCGCCGGTAACCCAGATCGCAAGCCCCATGGCAGTCGCAAGCCGTAGCCCGTGCGATTGCGGCAGCAGCGGCAGACTGCTCTCAATCGCATGGCGAACGACGATCAGTATCGCTAGCAACAGATAGATCGAGAGGTTTATCGCGGCGAAAATGTAAAAGCCCTGAGCGGCAGCGACCTCGCTGGCAAGCGCCATGGCGACGGCGCAAAGCCCGGCGAGCGCGATATAAGGGGCGACGACGCGCAGCGGCAAAGAATGCTGCTGCTGTTTTCCCTTCGGGGTGATGCGGAAGTCGACGAAGGAGCCGGAGATATGATCGCGAACGGCCGCAAGGCTGCCGGCGAGCGACCACGGCCAGCGCAGGAAGATGAAGGCCAGCCCCTCCCAGCCGAAAAGTTTCGCATCATGCGGTCTGAAGGTTCCCGTCGCCCGCCAGAAGACGGAAAACAGCGTCAGCACCCCCGATATGGGTAGGAAATGCAGCAGGAAATCCGGGTAGGTGACGTCGACGAAGACGTGGCCCGTCAGCAAGGCGGCAACCGGCAGCAGGAACATTACGGCCATGAAGGCGGAAAACAGCGGGTACCACAGCTGCGAGAACACGAACTGAAATTTCAGTCGCCATGGCAGATGGACGACATAGCGGCTGGAATGTTGCAGCAGAATGGTGACGAGGCTGCGCGACCACTGAAATTCCTGGACGACGAGATCGGCAAAATTCGCCGGGCCGTCGCCATGGGCGATCGCATCGACGGCATGGACGCCGCGCCAGCCGCCGGCATTCATCATCAGCGTCGTCGAATGGTCTTCGGCGAGTTCCGGGCCGAGGCCGCCGATCTGGCGAAGTGCGGCGGTGCGAACGGCATAGTGGGAACCGATGCAGAGCGGCGCCCAGCCATTGTTGTAACCTGTCTGCAGCGAACCGTGCAGGCTGGCCTCGGCATAGAGCCTGCCGCGCGCGGCCCAACTCGTACCGGCATTCGCATCGCAGATGCTCGGCGCGGAGACATAACCGATTTCAGGGTCGGTGAAGGGGCGCAGGATTTCACGGAGATAGGTCGGCGTCGGCACATGATCGGCGTCGAACTGGGCGACGAAATCATAACGCTCATAGCCGAAATGGTCGTAGAAATAGGCAAGGTTGCCTTCCTTGCATCGCGTCCGGCGCGGCCAGCTTGCGCGATGATATTCCGCCACCCCCTTTCGGGTGGAGATCAGCACGCCGTGCTGCGCGCACCAGCGCCTGGTCTCCTCGGAAGGATCCTCGTCGGCCAGCCAGACATCGAACTCGACGCCGGTCTGGTCGAGCATTGCCTGAAGCGTGGCGCGAACGACGGCAAAAGGCTCGGACGGCGCCTTGGTGACGACCATCGCCACTCGCCCTTCCGGCAGCGGAGCGCGGGGGCTGATCGTCCTCGCATCGAGAAAGATCAGGATGAAATAGGCCGGCACGAGCGTGATCCAGCCCAGTACGAGGGTAATGAGCACAAAGGCGGTCCAGGAAATGATATGGGCGGACTGGCACCACCAGATCCAGAAAAACCCAAGTGCGGCCAGCCAGCAAAGGATGCCGAAACCATAGGCGACGCGGTTCCAGCCGGTAAAAACAGGCTCGAATGCATCCGCGGTGGCGGCTTTAGCCGTACTGACGCCGTGGCCGATTTGCGAAACGTTGCTCACGCTGTCATCTCCAGTCCAAAGGTCGGGCCGGCGGTACGGATGATCGTATCGATATCCGAGAGGGTGGGAGCGAAGCCGAGTTCCGCCTTCGCTCTCGCCGTGTTGGCAAAGAGGATCGGCGGATCGCCGGCCCGGCGGGGGCGATAGCGGACGGGGACTTCACGGCCGGTCGCGCGATAGATGGCTTCGAGGATCTCGAGCACCGAGGTGCCGCGACCGGAGCCGAGATTGACGCTGAGCGAGCCGCCGTCGGCCATCAGATGATTGACGGCGGCAAGATGCGCCTGCGCGAGATCGCTGACGTGAATATAGTCGCGCACGCAGGTTCCGTCCTCGGTCGCATAGTCGGTGCCGAAGATATCCAGCCTCTCCAGCCTGCCGGCGGCAGCGAGAAGGGCGCGGGGGATTAGGTGGGTTTCCGGCTGGTGGCGCTCGGCAAGCTCACCCTCCGGATCGGCGCCGGCCGCGTTGAAATAACGCAGGGCGGCGAAGCGGATGCCATAGGCGGCGGCAAAATCCTCGAGCGCCATCTCGAAGATCAGTTTTGTGCGACCATAGGGGTTGACCGGCAGCTGCGGGCTTTCCTCGCGTATCGGCAACGAGGCGGGAACGCCATAGGTGGCGCAGCTGCTCGAAAAGACGATCCGGTTGATATCCTGGTCGAGGCAGGCCTCGAGCAGCGTCAGACTGCCGACGACGTTGTTTCGGTAATACTTCCTGGGCATCTCGACGGATTCGCCGACGTAGGCATTGGCACCGCAATGAATGACGCAATCAGGCGAAAACTCGGCAAGGGTCCGGCGCAGCGTGGCGGCGTCGGCTAGCTCGGCCCGAATAAGCGGCCCCCAGCGGACGCTGTCGGCATGTCCCGTCGAGAGATTGTCGTAGGTAACCGGGATCATGCCGGCGCGCGACAACGCTTTGCAGATATGACTGCCTATGAAACCGGCGCCGCCGGTAACCAGAATGTAGCGGGGCATCTCATACGACCTCCGCCTTCTCGGTTTCGGCGAGCAGCCCGTCGAAATAATCGACGGTGCGCGCCAGGCCGGCTTCGAGGCCGATGCGGGGTTGCCAGCCAAGATCGGCCAAGGCTCGGGAAATATCCGGCCGGCGCTGACGGGGGTCGTCGGTGACCGCAGGCAGGTGAACGATCCGGGAACGGGAATTTGTCAGGTCGCGGATGATTTCAGCCAGGCGGCGAACGGTGATCTCAGCGGGGTTGCCGAGGTTGATTGGACCGTGGCAGGCGTTGCCGGCGGCCGAGAAACGCAGGAATCCCTCGACGAGATCGTCGACATAGCAGAAAGAGCGGGTCTGCTGACCATCGCCGTAGATCGTCAGGTCTGCATTGCGCAGGGCCTGCACGATGAAATTGGAGACCACCCGGCCGTCATCCAGACGCATGCGCGGCCCATAGGTGTTGAAGATGCGGCCGACCTTGATGTCGACGCCGTAGGTCCTGTGATAGTCGAAGAACAGGGTTTCGGCGCTGCGTTTGCCTTCGTCGTAACAGGCGCGCGGTCCGATCGGGTTGACATTGCCGCAATAGGATTCCTGCTGCGGGCTCTGGCTCGGGTCGCCATAGACTTCCGATGTCGACGACTGAACGACGACAGCACCGGTCTTGCGGGCGCAATCCAAGGTGTTGACGGCGCCGAGCACATTGGTGAGCAATGTTCCCACAGGATCCCGCTGATAATCGGGCGGGGAGGCGGGCGAGGCAAAGTTGAAGATGAGCGACGCTTCGATATCGAAAGGCTGGCGAACGTCGTGCTCGACCATGTGAAAACGGGCGTTCGCGGCGAGGTGATCGACATTCACTCGGCGGCCGGTCGAAAAATTATCGAGGCAGATGACGCGGTGGCCACGCTGCAGCAGCCTTTCGCAGAGATGTGAACCGAGGAAGCCGGCCCCACCATTGACAAGAGCGGTGCCCAGTTGCCTGAGCACCGGTATACGAGTTACCTCAGAATTTCCTTCGCTGGGAACGAAACTACGCATTACAAACTCCTTCCCATGTATTTAGTCTTTTGATTTAGTTATGCACTGCATGTCTCCTCATCCGGCTGGATATTCATTGTATCGACTATCTCAACACGAATAACTTTTTAGTTATTCTTCGAATGACTGAATTACTATTTAAACAATAAGACGATTACAGCTGACGTCAACTTCAAAAATTCTGATTACCTAAAATAACTACGCAACTATTCTTCAGAATAATAAATGATTAATCATTTTATTCCTGCTTCTCACGCGCCACGTGTAGCCTGAGGTCGCTTAAGCCTCACTCAATACAGCAGATGTAGAAGAAAGGAGTAAGGTTGGCCGCGCCGGATTGCGCGACCGGTCTTGCATCCGGAAGCGCCATGTGCGAGGGGTTTTGCTATGTTGAAAAAACAAGATGCAGCGCAGCCGAAAGGCTGGCGTCTATTTCGTTTTGCGATGTTCGCCTGGGGAACGACGCTTATGGCGATCGGACCGAGTGCCTGTGCGGTCGCTGACGACGACATAGCCGTCGTCGCGAAAAAAAGTGTCGTCGTGGTCGAGGCGCCGCGTGTCTCGAAAGACTATACCTATCCGGCAGATCGGCCCGAGCGCCCTGCTGCGGCAACGGTTCACGTCGCCTATCACGGCTCAGCGCCTTATATCTGCTCGCCAAGCGGCTTCGGACAGAAGTCGCACTGCTTCGCGCGCCCCTCGATCTGAAGCGACAGCGTTAAAGCATGTCGCCCAACATCGCGATACGCGTTTCGATCAGTTGCGCCACCGGCCGGACATGTCGTCATCGCCGGCGGGATGCTCATTGAAGAAGCGGGACGCAGCTTCCGTGCGGTTTCGCACGTTCATCTTTTTGTAGATATTGCGGACGTGAACCTTCACGGTGTTTTCTGATAGATGCAGCTTGTCGGCGATGATCTTGTTTTGCGTGCCCTTGCAGATGAGATCCAGTATCTGAACCTCCCGGGTGGTCAAACTGGAGATGCTGTCGCGTCTCAGCTTCAGCGCATTGCTGCGTGCCGCATCGACCGACTTTGTCTGATAGAGGGAGGGCTCCAGTTGGGCGTTCTTGTTGGTGAGGCGATTGAGAAGTGCTGAGGGAAAATGTTCGCCGCCCTTCATCAGTAGATCCACTGCGGCCATGAAGACATCGAGACGCAGGTTGAGCGGCAGGACGCCATCGATGATCCTTGCCTCCACCAGCCGGCTGACATAGGGTTCGAGCATATCGATCGCCTCGACGACGAGTCCGACGGAGGTCTCCGGATGGTTTTCGCGGGCAGCCTGCAGTGCTTCATGAAGCTCCGGCGCCGGTATATGATAGAATAAAACGAGCTTTATATCGCTGGTATCCTTTTCCAGCATCGGCTTTGTGCTCGTTATGCTTGCCACTTCACAGTTCGGAAATTTCTTTGCCAGAGCTTCTACCATGCATTCCGAAAACAGATCCGCCTTGGCAACCACCAGTATAGTATTTCCAGATGAATCCAACTTCCGTCCCTGGTCAGTATTCTCCATCCCTGAGCCTGTCATGAACATATACGCCTCCCGTAGCGTTACACTTTACTCAAACTTGGAGCGATGGCGGGTATTAAATAGTATGAAATGCCGGCCCTTGATGTCACCGCTTTATTTTTTAGACATTTCTTAATTATGTTAATACGGATTGAGAGGGAAGGAAATGGCCCAAAGTGATTAGTTTTAGCGGGCAAAAAACGATAATATACTAAGCTTTGGTTGTATTTTTACTGTGATGGGTACTTCGAGGTTATATCTGCTCCCAATATAGATCAGAGCTTGATGTAATATTTCAGTACAGATTGTTATATTTTCGTCCTGCATGGAGTGTCGTGTACGAGGCGGGCAGCCATCGAATGGTTGCTCTCAGCCCAGCGGCGAGCGCTTGCCCTGCATCAAGATGACCTGGCCGCCGAAACTTTCCGCCAGGTCGGAGAGATCGGGCCACATCTCATCCAGGCGCATTACAAACGGGGCATTGCCCTTGCGGCCAACAAGCGATTGGGCGAAGCGGAGGCAGTCTTCGCTGCGATCCAGGATGTGCATTCGGACGATCCGGCCGCACTCGACTATGCGGCCAAGGCAAGTGCAGCCCTCGAACGGATCCGCACGAGCGTCGAGCCAGCTCCTCATAAGACCGACGTCGCGCAGGAGACTGTCCTCCGCTGGGATCGGGGACGGCAGCTCAGCAAGCGACGCCGGCCGCGTCTGCATTGACGGGATTTTCGCCGGTTGCGCAAAAATGCGTTTGGGCGCTTCCTGAATGCGCAGTCGCGATGGTCTTTGATTTTGAGCTGCGATCGTTGCTAAAAGAGGTGCAAGCCTATTTTGCAACTCCTCAGTAGGAACTCATGCAGACCAATGCAGATGGCGCCGAAAGAGAACGGCTTCTGGCCATTCTCGATTTCTGGCACAAGATCGAGTTCTTCATTCCCTATGATCTATCCAGTCGTGTCGTCACAGGTGAGGGCCGAAGTGTCTTCTGGCTGCATGCAAGGACGCTTGAAGATGACGGTGCATCACTCCGCCGTCCCGCGATCCCCGAGGGGAAGCAGATCACGGGTTTTACGCTGTTCCTCGGCGTCTTCAGCAAATCCGAAGTCACCGACATCCGCAGGCGCTTCGATAGCGTTGCAGCCGATATCGCCGAATATGAGGAAGCCGAGCGCGGCGATCTCGATGGCGATACCTGCTTTGCCAGCCTGCAGCTCACGCCCTTGGGACAGCCGATCTTCGAGACATTTTCGGTCTCCACGCTTCCTTGGGCTCTGGGTCGCGTGCAGAAATCCGGCCTCTCCTCGCTCAGCTACGAGGCATTTGCCGACTGCAAGCGGCAGCTATCGGAACTGCTTCAAAATTTTCGGGCGCAGCGGCATTTGAGATCGCCATCCTTCGGGGACACAGACGATCAACCGATCGACGCCGGCGAGATTCTGACGCTGCATGAATTGCTCTGCGATTGGGCCGGCTTTGCCTCGCCTCGGGAGATGCCCATCGCCGCCGTTGAGATACGCTACAAAGACAAGGCGGAAAGGCCTGAAGTCCTGTCGCTGCCGCCTCAGCAGGAGAGCCATGCGCCCGATGCCGAGGATGAGGAGGATGACAGTGCAAGCGTTGAAGAAGAGATCGGTATCCTGAACAGCTTCTTCATCGAGGATATCGAGCGGGCGATGATGCGCGTCAAACACGGCGATATTCCCGAGCCGCTCAGGCGATATCTCACCCCGCTTGCGCAGGAGAAGCGGATCGACCTCTATACGGCGGACGGACGCCAGGCGATCGTTCGGGCCTTGCATCCGGGAAATATCAACCGCGGACGCTGGCTCAGCGAACCTTATCACGCGATGAGCCTCATGCAGCAGTTCGCGATCAATTCGGCCATCGGCGAGCTTTCGAAAACCGGACTGTTTTCGGTCAACGGCCCGCCGGGGACGGGAAAGACGACGCTGCTTCGCGATCTGTTCGCGGATAATATCGTTCGGCGCGCCTGCGTGCTCTCCTCCTTGAAGACGGCGCGCGATGCCTTCGACGGACCAGCGCGCCGCGCCATCTTCGCAGACCGGAGCACCGCCACGATATCGGCACTGATCCCGGCCCTTACCGGTTTCGAAATGGTCGTCGCCTCCTCCAACAATGCCGCCGTGGATAATATTTCGCGCGACCTTCCCAAGCGAAGCTCGATCGCCAGGGCGTCTTCCTTCCACTATCTGCAGACGGTCGCGCACAAGGTCGCTTGTCAGAAGGACAATGGTGCCGCCGTCAAGCTTTCCGACGGCGACCGTCCGTGGGGGCTGATCGCCTGCGCGCTCGGCAACTCCAGGAACCGTCGCGCCTTCAAGGAACGTTTCGCCTTCATGGAAATCACCGAAAGGCCGAATCCCGGCTGGTCCGGCGCGGCCAGGCCGCAGACCATCTGGGAATGGCTTAAGAGTTACGAGGGGCCGAGTTTCGCCGAAGCATCAACGGCCTTTGATGACGCCGATGCCCTGGTTCTTGACAAGATCGGTCAATATGCACGCTATGCCGATCTCTATGACGACATCGCCGGGGTGTCAGAGGATACGTTCTGCAGCGAGACGCTTAAAGGGGTCGGGGAAGCCGCCGCCGAACTCCGGGGCGTGCAGGGCCGTTGCGACACGGCGGCGGCCGAAATGCTGCGTCTCCGCGAAGGATTGTCGGGTCTGAAGGAGGAAGAACAGCTGCTCGACCGCAGCGCGCCTGCGTGGTGGGAGCGAGCGCTGCCGAGCAACTCTACCCGGCAGCATCGGCAAGACGTCGGCGCCAATGCGCGTCGGCAGCTGGAATTGCGCAAGGCACTGGCAGAATGCGAGGACCATCTTGCGAAAATCCATGAACCTCAGCTGGAACAGGCGTTGCTCAAGCATGAACGGGCCGAACAGGCACTGCGGTCTCGGCGGAAAATCTGGTCCAGGAAAAGAAGTGAATTCGACCGTCTGGGGGAAATTTTCAATCATCCTGCCGCACCCGACCGTCTCGCCGATCTCGAGACCGACCAGTTCCAGATCGACGGCCTGTGGCATCAGGACGAACTGGCAGGTCTGCGCTCGGCATTGTTGGAAGCAGCATTGACGCTGCATGAAGCATGGCTGGCGGAGGTTGGCAGGAAGGGCGGGGGTTTTGGTGGAAACATTGTCGCCATCAGCAAACTGCTTTCCAACAATAGCCCCGTCGATGGGGAGCACATTGTGTCGATCTGGCAAAGCCTTTTCATGATCGTTCCTATCGTCTCGACAACATTTGCCTCCTTCGCCCGGCAATTCCGCGGGCTCGAAGCTGGTTCGATCGGCTGGGTCTTTATCGATGAAGCGGGTCAGGCGGTGCCGCAAGCGGCGGTCGGGGCCCTGCTGCGGGGGCGCCGTGTCATGGCGATCGGCGATCCCCAGCAGATCGAGCCGGTCTTTACACTTCCGAGCGCGCTGATCACCGCCGCTTCGTCTCTCTCAGCCCACACGGCGACAGGACAATATTCACCGAACCGGGCGTCGGTGCAGATGCTGGCCGATGCCGCAAACCGCTACGGAACGACAGTCCCCGGCGAGGAAGCGGATGGACTCTGGATCGGCTGTCCTCTCCGGGTGCACCGGCGCTGCATCGATCCGATGTTCGGCCTTGCCAACCGGATCGCCTATCAGAACAAGATGGTATTCGGGCTGGAGAAGCGCCGCCCTGCTGGCGACGCACCGCCGTTTTATGGCGACAGCGCCTGGATCGACGTCAGGGGTAGGGTCGCGGGCAAACAGACCGTTGCAGAACAGACGGACTTCATCGTCAACGTCCTCACTGCCACATATCGCCGGAATGGCACATTGCCGGATCTCTATATCATCTCGCCGTTCAAGGAGGTCAAGAACAGCCTGAGGCAGGCTCTGGCCCATGCAGCATGGATGGACCGGAACGGAAATATGCGGTCCCCTCCATCGAGACTGTCCAGGTGGCTGCGGGAAAGGATAGGCACGGTGCATACCTTCCAGGGCAAGGAGGAAGACATCGTTTTCATGGTTCTCGGCGCCGATGCCGATCATAGCGGAGCCGCAGCCTGGGCCGCATCCAAGCCGAACCTGTTGAACGTGGCGCTGACACGCGCCAAGCGCCGCTTCTATATCGTCGGCGACCGCACTCTCTGGCAAACCTTGCCGTACTTCAGGGAGACGGCGGATGCCTTGGAGACAATTCAAGCAGGGGAATTCCTGGCTCGGAATGGTTTGGACTGACAATCCTGCTGTCGTGTGCTGATTTCACCGTCGCCTCAGAAACGCAAAAGCCCGCCATGAGGCGGGTTTTTGGGTATTGTGTGTTTGATCATGGAAGGATTGGTTGCGGGGGCAGGATTTGAACCTGCGGCCTTCAGGTTATGAGCCTGACGAGCTACCGGGCTGCTCCACCCCGCGCCATGGCAAATCCATTGGATCTGCTTGAGTATTATAACACGAAAGGCCG
>NZ_JABDWC010000010.1:0-194232 GCF_019685155.1 Rhizobium sp. NZLR1b | reverse complement strand
GCGTACAACATCATCCGCCTTCCCAAATTGATCGGATCGACGGGCGAAGTGTGTCTTGAGGGAGATCAATAAGCCGATATGGCCAGAAAACCCGCCTCAATCGGCCAAAATCCCACCGCACGACAGCCAGTCTGTAAAAAAATCAGACCCACAGCAAGCAACTGCGCCAACGCAGAGCGAATTTCAGCAGCCTGCTAGAAGAAAAAGACGACATTACCCCCTCCCTCGAGGCCGGCCATGGAAACGTGTGCCGGCCTCCTGTTTCTGCATGGCTGAGGTGATTTTCTGAGCATTGTTGCAGCGGGTGCGGGTGCCCACCTATAACTGGTCAATCATAGAGCGAGAAGAAAAGACAATGTCCGCTATCCGTAATTCAGTCCATACCGGTTTCCTTGGCCGCGCATTTGCTGCGCTCGGTGCCGCAAACGCCGTCAGCGCCGCTGTTGCAGCCGGCCGCCGCCCGCGTGCCCGCGATCTGAGGGAACTCGGCATCGACCCGGTCTCCTTTGGTCAGGTCATCCGCTAAGACCTTCAAGGCATGAATGCATGAAATAGCCCGCAACCGGTTGGTCGCGGGCTTTATTTTTGTCCAATGGGGATGCCGCAACGCTGGGCGTCGCGGCTTTAGTCTTGTTTATGCATGTCGTCATCCCGGAACCGCTGCACACTTCCGGGCGACGTGCATTGTAATCGTCAGGCGTGAAGCTCGTCTTGCTTGGCGGTGTGATCCTCTATCCGCTCGCGCTTGTTGTGGCGGATGGACGACCAGAGCGACAGGCCGATGAGGGCTGCGCCGCCGAGACCGGTGATCACCTCGGGGATGTGCACCAGGGTCTGCGCATACATGATCACCGCGAGGATCAGGATGGCATAGAAGGCGCCATGTTCGAGATAGCGGTATTCGGCAAGCGTTCCCTTCTCCACCAGCATGATCGTCATCGAACGCACGTACATGGCGCCGATGCCGAGGCCGATCGCAATGACGAAGAGGTTCTGCGTCAAAGCGAAGGCGCCGATAACGCCGTCGAAGGAGAAACTGGCATCCAGCACCTCCAGATAGATGAAGGCGCCGAGGCCGCCTTTGGCGGCAGCGCTCATCGTCTGCTGCGAGGCATCGAGCAGCCCGCCGACCACTTCGACCGCGAGGAAGGTGAGCAGGCCGTAGATGGCGCAATGGACGAAGACGGTGGCTTCCTCGCCGCCGATCAGCCAGGAGAAAACGAGCATCAGCGTCAGCACGAAAGCGATCTCGATGCCCTTGATGGTGGCCGAGCGGGCCATCATCCTTTCAAGGCTCGGAAGCCAGTGGATCTCCTTCTTGTGGTCGAAGAAGTAGTTGAGGCCGACCATCATCAGGAAGGTACCGCCGAAGGCTGCGATCGGCAGATGCGCGTCATTCATGATGCGGGCATATTCGGCAGGTTCGCGGGCGGCTAGCACCAGAGCATCCCAAGGGCCGATCTGTGCGGCGATCGCGACGATTGCCAGCGGGAAGACGATGCGCATGCCGAAGACGGCAATGATGATGCCCCAGGTCAGGAAGCGCTGCTGCCAGACCGGCGTCATCTCCTTCAGCTTATTGGCATTGACGATGGCATTGTCGAAGGACAGCGAGATCTCCAGCACCGCGAGCACCGTGCAGATGAAGAAGACGGTCGCCATGCCGCCGATCGTGCCGGTCGTCTGCCAGCCGAGCACGGCGCCGAGAACGAGGCCGAGGGCAGTGACGATGAAGGCCCAGCGGAAATAGCTGAGCGAGGATTTGTGGGTTACGGACTGGATCATGGCCGCACCTCGCGGCCGCAAATCCTGTTGAAAGGGGTGGCTATGTTGGAAAGAGGAGGCATGCCACCACGGGCATGCGGGTCAGGCATGGTGAGCTTGTTCATCGATGAAAAATCCGCCGGCTAAGCTGCAGGCGATACCGACATCACGAGAGCGCCGTTAAAAACTCTCGCCAGAGGGGCCCGGCACCAAAGTTCCCCGTCAGCCGATGTCTGGAAGGCTGCGGGATGGGCCCTAGGTAATGAACTTCCCCGGCCTGTCAAGGCCGGTGGCCGCATGGAGATCAGGTGTTTTTTTGGAACCATCCCGGTGCCCGACCGTTAGCCACTGGTTGAGCTTAAAAGAGGAGGCCGATGATGCACACTTCGACCCATGTCCCCGACAAACGCGCAGAGGCTGCCGACCGCATGAAGCGGGCAAAGCCAAATCGCATGCAGAAGGCGCAGGTGCTGCCGCCGCATCAGGTCGACCTGACACTGACACCCGGCGTCTATCACGACATTCACGTGCCGGCCCACGTTACCGGTGCAGATCTTTCCAAGGGTGGTCCCGACATCAAGAGCAATGCAGAGACCAAGAAATAACCAGCATTCCGGAAGGCTCTTTTGCGCACTGACGGCAGATTTGAAACAGGGTGAGAACAATATGACGATCAACTTTGTGCCCCGCGAGATCTTCATCCGGCACGAGAATGAATGGCAGGCCGTACGCGAGGCGGCGGACGAGCGCATCAATATCGGCAAACGGGAAAAGCCGCTGGCCGCGTCCGTCGGTGGCACGACACCGGTTGCAAAAAACGATCCTGCAGCCGCACCCTCCGAATGAGCAACAGACAATCACGCAGATACAGGCGCCCGGTATGATGCCGGGCGTCTCGTTTTCGACTGGTCCTCATCCCGATCGACATGCCGTGCGGAATTGGAGCCGAGCCGTTGTTTGAGCTTCCAGAAGGCGAAGAGCACGCAGGCGGCGGCCAGCGTCGTGAGAAGGCAGTCGGCCGATACGGGATTTGTTCGGCTTTTTCCCCTCAGGCGTTTCGATTCCCCCACCGGCTTCTCCGATGCCGGCCGGTGCCTAAATGTCATTTGAGGTAAAGATCGGCGAACAAGACATCATCCTGTCGCCGCGCCAACCTTTCAGAAAGGATTGGGCGGCGATAATCCCTGCCTCACGGGAATCGGACAGATGGCCAGGACAGCGACACGCGGCCGCCGCAAGGCGCCGGCGAGAGGAAAGAGCAAAGCGAGCAGCAGTGGCGGATTGCTGCCCTGGGCAGTGATCGGCATCGCCGCGATCGGCGGCATTGTCGCCCACGACCATTGGAAGAGCATTCAGCCGATGTTTGCAGGGCAATCGGCGTCGATGACGCGGGAAACGGCGGAGCCGAGACCTGCCGTCAGGAAGGACGTGTCGCCGAAGCAGGTGGCGCTTGCCACACCCTTGCCGAAAGCCGTACCGCCGGCGCCGCAATCGCAGCTGCTGCCGCCGGCGACGATCCCGACGCCGGTCATCCAGCCGGTCAAGGCGGTGCCGTCCCCGCTTACCCCTGCCAATCCGGAAACCGGGACGGTCGCGTTCGGTTATTGCGGGCAGGGCGCCCATATCAATTGCGTCGGCGATGGCGGCGTCTTCTGGTACAAGGGCGAGAAGATCGTGATCGCCGATATGGCAAGCCCTGTCGTCGACCAGGCGCGCTGCGATGGCGAACGCAGGGTCGCCTTTGCCGCCAAGTCGCGGCTGCTGGCGCTTCTGAACGCCGGTCCCTTCACCATGAATGCCGCGGGCAAAGCCGAGCCCTCAGGCGCGCCGCGCGTCGTCTCGCGCGACGGGCGCTCTTTCGGCGCGCAGCTGATCAATGAAGGGCTGGCGCGCAAGCCGGGCGCTGCCGGCGGCGCCTGGTGTGCCTGACGGCCAGAGCATTTCCGTTTTTCTTCGAATCACGGAATGCTGTGCCTCTTTGTTTTCACGCAATCTCGGGTTTTCACTCAATCCCGGACGTAAAATCGCCGCGCACTTTTGCTGGAACTGCTCTACTTTCCCTTTTTCACCAGTTTGCCGCCGGTGCGGAAGCTGCCGGCAAACGAGGAATCCTTGCTTTCGGCAGTGCATTCGATCGCGATCGGCTTGCCGGCATAGGGATTGCCGAAAGTGCAGAAGCCGGCGACCTTGACCTCCCCGGTCATCTTGTTGCCTACACCCGTGGTGACGAGGCTGAGCGGCAGGCGGGCATTACCGTTGGAAGCGGGCTTGATGCCGCTACCGTCGCCCTGGAACCCAAGCGCCTTGCCATCCGACGTGAAGATGAAGGTCACCACCCCATTGGCGAGGGTGACGCTGGCAAGTTCGTTCTTGCAGCCCTTGGTGGCATCGAACTTGGCGACAACAAGCTTGGCGCATTTGCCGGACAGCGTAATGACCCCCGGAGCCCCTGGAAACGTCTCTACAGGAGCTTGCGCGGCAGAAGCCGGCAGGGCCAGGGCGACGGAAAAAATGGCGGCGGCAACAAACGCGGATAACTTCATTTCGATCTCAAACCCCATGTCCTGGCGAGGCGAATCACACCTCTCAGCCTCGATTCGCCATGGCATGGCTCTGTGTCCGAATTTGGTTCCATTGTCCCCGCGGCACAAAGATACCATGGCCGCCGGGCCTGCCGGCGATCGATTGCAAGGTCAAGCAATGGGATTGGCGGCCGGACATCGAAAAAGGACCGATGTGACGCGACGATGGCAAGGCGCTCATCGAGCGCCTGCCGTCTTGGACGCACTTCTGGTCAAGGGGAATGGGCCCAGGCAGGGAAATCCAGGCCCATTCTTTCCCGATCGGAGGTCAGTCAGATCAGGAATTTGTAGCTGCCGGTTTACAGTGCCCCGCGTCTTTTAAGACGCACAGAGGACGCTGCAGCACTTTGAAGTGCTGCAGCCTTTTATTAGAACGCGCGCTGCAGGCGGAAGTAGCCCGAGGTTACGTCTTCAGCATTGTCCGGATCGAGGTACTGAACCGAAACCTTTGCCGAGAGGTTTTCAACGATCTGGTAGTCGATCGTTACGCCGGCCTTCCAGGCGCTGACGTCGTCGTTGAACTCGCCAGCAGTGACACCGTAGTTGTCGTAGTACTGAACAGCCGGGGTAATCTTCAGCTTGTCAGTCGCCTTGATGGCGTATTCGGCCGCGATCGCCCATTCAGCCTTGTTGTAATAGGCGTTCGGGTTCGTTGCGTAGACAACTGCGAGGCCGAGCGTGCCCGGACCGACAGCAACCGTACCCATAGCGCGGACGGCGCCTTCTTCGTTGTCGGTGTCGTAACCGGCAGTGATCTGGTAGCTGAATGCACCAGCCTTGCCGCCGAGACCGACTGCAACGCCGACGTTGTTGGCGGTTTCGCCATCATAGAACGGGCTGTCTTCCAGCTCGTCGACGCTGATGCCAGCGTAGAAAGCGTCGGTTTCGTACTGATAACGGATGGAGTTATGCAGCGTGACCGGCGAACCGATGTCGTCGGTTTCGCCTGAGAGGCCGTCATCCCACCAGCTGTAGAACAGACCGGCGCGGAAGCCGGCGATGTCGATATAAGCGGAGTCGAGCTGAGCCTTCTGAGCGGTTGCGTTGTCAGCATTGAACTGCATGACGATGACGCCGGTCAGCGGACCGTATTCGGTGTCGCTCTTGGCGGTGAACTGAACCTGGCCGCGCGTACGGGCGTCCCAATCCGAGTCGTTGGCAACGGAACCGCCGCCGCCGGCGCCGATCGAGCTGGCGTGCGGAGCAACGTCAACCTGGAAACGGATGTAGCCGTTGATCTTGAGGCAGGTTTCGGTGCCCGGGATGTAGAAGTAGCCGGTGCCGTAAGCGTCGCAGACGCGGACATATTCAACCGGTTCCGGTTCGGCAGCAACGATAGCGTCGGCAGCCTGAGCGCCGGATACTGCTGCAAGTGCAGCAGCGGAGCCGAGAAGAAGGCTCTTAATGTTCATGGAATAACCTCCAGTTCAGATGCAAGAGGATGAAGACCGTTGCCATCGGCAGTCCCTACGTATCTTCATCCCGTGTGACCGAAGCGGCACCCTTTAGCTTGGCGCCTGCCTCGCCGCGGAAATTACATAGGCGATGCTGCGCCGCAACGAGATTGTCGATCATGACAGTAGGCTCGGTCAGCTATGTTGCTGAAATAACACGCGTTTTGTCACAAACCCGTCATCTCTCCGTCACAAAACCGGACTTCCGGATGCTCGAGCAACGAGGGGCTGAATCCCAGCGAGTGATGTGCAATTGATGATCGTGTGAGCACGCCCTCATATGCGGCGCGTCATGACTGCCATCTGCACGGACCAGCCAAGGCCGACAACATGGTTTGCCGGGACAGGCCATGTCGATGTCGCCTCGAGAAGCGACGAAGGTCCGGCATCGGCAAAAATAAATGGGATGGAGACCGAGAAAATTCACCAAACAGCGGCTTGGCGAAATCCCTTGTGGGGCAAGGGGATCGGATGGTGGGCGTGACAGGGATTGAACCTGTGACCCCTACGATGTCAACGTAGTGCTCTCCCGCTGAGCTACACGCCCATCCGATGGCGGCGGATAGATCACAAAACCTTTGGAGCCGTCAATAGGCTTTTTGCAGTTTTGTGACGTGCCGCCCGGCAAGCCTTACGCGGCAAGCATCTTGTTGACCTCGTCGACGAGATCGCGCAGGTGGAAAGGCTTGGAAAGGACCTTGGCATCCTTCGGCGCCTTCGAATCAGGGTTCAGCGCCACCGCCGCAAAACCGGTGATGAACATCACCTTCAGGTCGGGGTCGAGTTCGGTGGCGCGGCGCGCCAACTCGATGCCGTCCATTTCCGGCATGACGATATCGGTCAACAGCAGCGAAAACGGCTCCTCGCGCAGCCGGTCGTAGGCGCTGGCGCCATTGTCATAGGAAAGGACCTTGTAACCGGCCTTTTCGAGCGCTTTCACCAGGAAGCGGCGCATGTCGTTGTCGTCTTCTGCGAGAAGTATCTTCTGAGTCATCAATCCAGACCGCTGATCAATAAGTTTTTGGTGGGCTGCCAAGCGTTTACACTAGTCTTCACCCGGTAAACAACCGGTGAATTGCCCGTGCCCGACCGCCATCCCTGCTACATAGTATGGACTTGAGGCCGGGCAACTGGCAACATGGGCAAAGCAGTCAGTTCATGACATGGTAAAGAGGGCCGAAAGTGCCGGAAATACGCGAATACGAGCTTTTTGAGGTTCATGAGCCCGTGTCGCAGACCATCCCTTTCGTCTACAACTCCCCCCATAGCGGCCGTATTTATCCACCGGAATTTATCGCGCAGTCCAGGCTCGAGGGTATCGCCATCCGTCGTTCCGAGGATCACTATGTCGACGAGCTGTTCGGCTCGGCCGTCGCACTCGGCGCACCGCTGCTGGCGGCCAACTTTCCGCGCGCCTTTCTCGACGTCAATCGCGAGCCCTACGAACTCGATCCGCGGATGTTCGACGGGCTGTTGCCACCCTATGCAAATGTCAATTCGCTCCGCGTCGCCGGCGGGCTCGGCACCATCCCGCGTATCGTCGCCGAGAACATGGAGATCTATGCGCGGCGCCTGCCGGTGCAGGAGGGGCTCGACCGGGTCGAAGCGGTCTACAAGCCCTATCATGCGGCGCTGCGCCGGCTGATCGCGCGGACGCATGTGCAGTTCGGTTTCGGCGTGCTGATCGACTGCCACTCGATGCCCGGCAATGTGCGCGTCGCCGGCAGCACCGCACGGCCCGACTTCATCATCGGCGATCGTTATGGCACCAGCGCTTCGGCCGAGCTTTCGCGCGCGGCCATCGCCATCCTCGAGGAAATGGGCTTTGCGGCGATCCGCAACAAGCCTTATGCCGGCGGCTTCATCACCGAACATTACGGCCGGCCTTCGCGCGGACTGCACGCGCTGCAGATCGAAGTGAACCGGGCGATCTATGTCGACGAGGCGACGCTGGAGAAACGCGCCGACTTCGCCGCGGTCGCTGAGGCAGTCACGGGTTTCATGCAGCAGATGGCAGATTATGTCGAGAAATTCGCCGGCGATCGGGCGCTGGCCGCCGAATAACCTCTGTCGATTATACCGACGTCTTTCCACTTGGTCTTCCCGGCCAAAAAAAACCGCGCTTGTAAGCGCGGCTAAGTCTAGGGAGGAAACACCCAAGGAGGGTATTTACAGTCAGAAGACTGTACAAACGACGCTACTATTGCATTGCACAAATGTCAAGCAATATATTGCGCTGCGACATCTTTGGGCAGTGGGCGCGTAATGGAAGCGATTGGAGGGTTCGTCGCAACCCTATCGAACTGCCTGCTGTGTTTGCATTCCCGCTGCTTTTCGTTATGAAAGCGTCACTCCCGCCAGCCAAACGGATCCCTCATGCTTCCTGACCGTTCGTTCTTCAACCGCCTGGCGGAAGCCGCCCGAGCCGAGACGCTGCCGCGCTTCCGCTCCGGTCTCGATGTCACGAACAAGCTTTCCTCCGGTTTCGATCCGGTGACGGAGGGCGACCGGGCGGCCGAACTCGCCATCCGGGCGCTGATCGAGGAGAATTTCCCCGGCCACGGCATTCTCGGCGAGGAACACGGCAATGTCGGGCTCGACCGCGAATATGTCTGGGTGATCGATCCGATCGACGGCACGCGTGCCTTCATCTCGGGCGTGCCGGTATGGGGAACCCTTATCGGCCTGCAGAAAGAGGGGCGGGCGATCATGGGCATGATCGAACAGCCGTTTACCGGCGAACGTTATTTCGCCGACCAGAACGGCTCGCTCTATACCGGGCCGGAGGGGGAGCGGCGGCTGGCGACCCGCCAGTGCGACACGCTTTCGAACGCCATCCTGTTCACCACCTCACCGCATCTCTTTAACGGCGAGGAGATGGAGAAATACCGCGAGATCGAGGGTCAGGTCCGGCTCTTCCGCTACGGCTGCGACTGCTATGCCTATGCGCTGCTTGCCGCCGGCCATATCGATCTCGTCATCGAAAACAGCCTGAAGCCCTATGACGTCGGCGGCATCATTCCCGTCATCGAGGGGGCGGGCGGCATCATCACCACCTGGGACGGCGGACGGCCGGAAAACGGCGGCTCGATCATCGCCGCCGGCAGCCGGGCGGTCTACGAGCAGGCGATCGCCGTCCTGCAGCGCTAATCCCAAGCTCGGTCGTGCCGATCGGGTGTCAGGTTCCGAGGGCGGCGACGTCCTGGTTTTCTTCGGCATCGCTGCCGGGAATGAAGGCGTGGAAGGCGGCAAGGGCTGCCGCGCGGTAGGTATCCCGTTCCTGGAAGATCTCGTGGCGGGCGCCGTTGATCGGCACCAGTTGACCGGCGCGGAAATAACGCGATAGCCGCTCCTGCGCCGTGTAGGGCACGACACCGTCACGGGTCGGGGCGATGACGATGGTCGGGATGGTGATCGAGAAGAGATGGTTGGGTGAGGTCACCCGGTCCATGGTGCGAAAAGCCTCGATCAACCAGCGGGCCGTCGGCGGCCCGAGCGTCAGCTCCGGATGGGCTTTCATCATCGCGACATTGCGCTCGAAACGGTGTTCGTCCGAGGTCAGCGGATTGTCGCGGAAATCCGGCTCCTTCAGTTTCGACGTCAGCGGCAGGAAGCCGAGGCCGAGGGCGGTCAACGTGCCGGCTAGCGTTCGGATAACGCGCGGTGATGCCGACTGGCCGGTCAGGCCGATGAAGGGCGCCGACAGCACCATGCGATCGATACGGGTGGTAAGATAGGGGGCGGCCGAGAGCGCGATCAGCCCGCCTGTGGAATGGGCGAGCAGGTAGAAGGGCAGGCGTGTATCCGGCAGCACCACCTTTTCGAGGAAGGTGTCCAGATCGCGCTCGTAATCGACGAAGCGGCGGATGTGGCCGTGATTGCGGCGCTTCAGCAGCCGCGGCGAACCGCCTTGGCCGCGCATGTCGAAGGTAGCGACCCAGAGGCCTTTGGCCGTCAGGTCGCGGATCGTCTCGAAATATTTTTCGATATATTCGTTGCGGCCATGCAGGATGACGACAGTGCCCTTGGCGACCTGGGCGGCGGAACGGAAAACGGCATAACGCAGCCGGTGGCCGTCATGGGTTTCGAAGAACCCCTCCGTGCGGTTTTCCGGGGCGGGATTGTCGGGCGTCGAATAGAGAACCTGATCCATGACTTTGCCAATGCGCCGCTGCTGACTGCTTCGTCTTCAGGGATAACGCATGGCATCCGGCTTGGAAAGCGTTGGGGCCGCCAAGCCGCGGCCCGAAAAGGGCCGGCAGGAGCATGAGGTGCTCACAGCCGGCCGAGTTTGAGGCTGAAGAAGAAGGGACGATGCACTTCAGCCGCCGGGACCAGATTCACCCGACGTTGCGATCTCTAGGCTCATGCGCCTGAATGCGCTCCGAACCGGCCGTTCATGCGCGGTTCACGGGCCGATCGAGGCGAATCCGAAAGGGTCTTGAACTCGTCAAATCCCATCACCATCTCCTCTTTGCGGGTGCCGAAGAGGGCCCGCGCAACCGTCCCGAGGCCGCCAAAGATGGGGTTTCAGGGGCATTTCATCGCAACACGTCGCTTCCACAGGAGGACATCATGCGTCACGTAGACTTCTCTCCCCTTTATCGCTCCACCGTCGGTTTCGACCGGCTGTTCACCATGCTCGACAGCCTTGCCCAGCCGGAGCAGGCCCAGACCTATCCGCCCTATAATATCGAGCGCACCGGTGAAAACACCTATCGCATAACCATGGCCGTTGCCGGTTTCGACGAGACCGAACTTTCGATCGAGGCCCATGCCCATGTGCTGTCGGTGAAAGGCGAAAAGAACGAGGAACCTGCCGAAAGCGGCGAATTCCTCTACCGCGGCATTGCCAAGCGCGCCTTCGAGCGGCGCTTCCAGCTTGCCGACCATGTTGAGGTGACGGCCGCTTCGCTGAAGAACGGGTTGCTGCACATCGACCTTCTGCGCAACATTCCCGAGGCCATGAAGCCCCGCAAGATTGCGATCGCCGCAGAACCGATCGAGGCTCCGAAGGCCATCGAAGCGCAGATTATCAACGGCTGATTGTTTCCCCTTCGGGTAAAAGAGACGGCGCTCTCATCGGGGCGCCGTTTTTATTATGGCATTGCGGTTCAAGCCGGGCTCGCGGCTTCGTCTATTTCCTTTTCCGTCGCCCGGCGGGCTGCGGCGGCCGCGTATTTCTGAGCGATAACGGCGCAGACCATCAACTGGATCTGGTGGAAGAGCATCAGCGGCAACACGATCGCGCCGATCGACTGGCCGGCGAAGATGACGTTGGCCATCGGCACGCCGCTTGCGAGACTTTTCTTCGAGCCGCAAAAAGTGATGGTGATCTGGTCGGGCCTGTTGAAGCCCAGGCCGCGGCTGCCGAACATCGTCAAAACGAGGACAATTGCCAGCAGAACCATGTCGGCAACGATGACGACCGCGATATCGGCGATCGAGAAGGTATGCCACAGCCCCTCGACGACAGCTGTGCTGAAGGCGAGATAGACGACCATCAGGATCGAGCCGCGGTCGACCGGCATCAGGATCTTTTTCTTGGCGCGGATCCAGTCGCCGATCCAAGGCTGCAGGATCTGGCCGACAATGAAGGGGGCAAGCAGCTGCAGCAGGATCTGCTGCAGGGCGTCGAAGGAGAAGCCGCCATGGCCGCCGACCGAAAACAGCAGGCCGACGAGCAGCGGTGTCAGAAACATGCCGAAGATGTTGGATGCCGAGGCCGAGCAGATGGCGGCAGGCACGTTACCGCCGGCCATCGAGGTGAAGGCGATCGACGACTGTACGGTCGACGGCAGCACGCAGAGGAAGAGGATGCCGAGATAAAGCGGCTGCGGCAGGATGGTGTCGGGAATCAATCCGAGCGCCAGGCCAAGCAGCGGGAAGATGCCGAAGGTGGTCAGCAGGATGACGAGGTGCAGTCGCCAATGCAGCAGGCCGGCAATGACGACATCGCGCGAGAGGCGGGCGCCATGCAGGAAGAACAGCAGCGCGATGGCAAGATCGGTGGCGATGCCGAAATAACCCGCGAATGTGCCGTGTGCCGGAAGCAGCGAGGCGAGGATGACGGTGCAGACCAGCAGGATGGTGAATGTATCGGGCAGAAAGCGGCGCATGGCGATCTCGCGGCATGATAAAACAGTCATTGCTTTCTCGTCCATTGTGATCCAGGATGCAAGGAATAACAGTTATCGAGAAACTGGATATTCATGCTCGACCTTTCGCAATTGCGCAGTTTCGTCGCTGTCGAACAGATGGGCAGTTTCACGCTCGCCGCAGACAGGTTGGGCCTCGGGCAGTCGACGGTCAGCCAACATATCCAGCGGCTCGAGGCTGCGCTTGGGCGCAAGCTGCTCGTCCGTGACACACATAAGGTGATGCTGACCGGCGATGGCGAGGCGCTATTGTCGCACGCGCGCGCGATGCTTTCGATCGCGGGGCAGGTGCAGTCGCTGTTTCAGAGCAACAGCCTGCGCGGCAGCCTGCGGCTCGGGGTGTCGGAGGATTTCGTCACCAGCCAGTTGCCGGCGGTGCTGGAGGATTTCGTTCGTTCGCATCCGTCGGTCGACCTGGAACTGACGGTCGCACTATCAGGCGTCCTCTACGAGATGCAGGACAATGGCGAGATCGACCTGGTGCTCGCCAAGCGCCGGCTCGGCGATGCCCGCGGAAAGCTCGTCTATCGCGAGCCGCTCGTCTGGCTGGCGCGTGATCCGGAGCGTGTGCTGGCCTCCGGCCCTTTGCCGCTGATCGCCTTTCCGCCGCCGAGCGTCACACGGGTAATCGCCTTGGAGGCGCTGGCGCGAAACGGCGTCGCCTGGCGGATCGTCTGCACCTGCGGGAGTCTCAGCGGATTGACGGCGGCGGCGCGGGCCGGGATGGGCGTGCTGGTGCAGCCGCGCAGCATGGTGCCCTCGGGCCTGAAAGAGATCGCTGCGGGTAAACTCCCGGTGCTGGAGGATGTGGAATTCGTGCTGGTGCCGCGCAAAGGGGCGGATCAGGCGCTGGTCTCGGCGCTGTCGGACGATATTCTGCAAAAGGTGAGGGGGCTGAGGTCGGGGTGAGGCACTGCCGTTTCGGCGGTCGATCAGGCGGCCAGGCACTTGAGGAAACCATCCACGTCCGCTTCCGTCGTCGCGAAGCTGGTGACCAGGCGGATCAGGGTTTCACTTTCGGAAACGAGCTCGGGCGTTGCCGCTGGGGTCGGCCATTCGTAGAATTTCGCGCCCTTTTCCTCGGCGGTTTTTGCCGCATGTTTGCTGACGACGGCAAAGACTTCGTTGGACGCGGTCGGCCAGGCGAGGCGCGCGGCGTTGCTTATGGCAATGCCGGCGCGCAGTCGATCGGCCATGCCGTTCGAGTGGCGGGCGAGATCGAGCCAGAGGCCATTTTCGAAATAGGCATCGAACTGAGCGGCGATGAAACGCGACTTGGAGAAAAGCTGGGCGGCGCGCTTGCGGATGAACGGCATTTCCCCGGCTTGATCCGGATTGAAAAAGACGATCGCTTCCGCGCACCAGCAGCCGTTTTTGGTGCCGCCGAAGGACAGCATGTCGACGCCGCGTTTCCAGGTCATTTCGGCAGGCGTAGCGCCGAGCGCGACCAGCGCGTTGGCGAAGCGGGCGCCATCCATGTGGAGCGGCAGGCTGCGCTTTCTGGCGATGGCGGCGATCTCGCCGATCTCCGGCAGGGAATAGACGGTGCCGATCTCGGTTGTCTGGGTGATGGTCACTGCGCTGGCGCGGCCTTGACGGACGGCATCTTCTGGAAAGCCTGCGATTTTGGCGACGAGCTTCGCTGGGTCGATCTTGCCGGCTTCGCCGTCGACGGCAACGAGGCGGGCGGAGTCGGAGAAGAATTCCGGAGCCCCGCATTCATCCTCGATCACATGAGCCTGCGAATGGCAGAAGGTGATGCCGCCGGGGCGCTGGACGCTTGCCAGCGACAGGGAGTTGGCGGCCGTGCCGGTGGCGACGAAGAAGACCGAAACGTCGCGCTCGAAGATCTCGGAAAAGCGGGCCGCGACCTTCTTGTCGAGATCGCCGGCGCCGTAGGCGGCGGCAAAACCGGTCGATTCCATCAGCAATCGTTCGGCAATGGATCGATGGGCGCCGGCCCAATTATCGGAAGCAAAGAACATGAGGGGAAACCGTTGGAAGGGAAAGCTTGGCAAGTCGCAGCGGAGATTACGCCAAAGCTTCACGGGATCAAGGTTGCCGCTCGCGACACATCACAGAAATCGAACTACGCAATCAATAAAAAGAATAATCACGAATATTGTAATTTTATGTCGCGACGACCATTTCTCGGGCAATCTTCCGTCGCAAATTGATGTTTTTTAGCGGCGCGCTCTTGCGGAGCGAAGTGCTTTCTGGCATAGAGCTGATGAATTAGGACAGTGTTGCTGTCCTATTTTGGCCTTCACGGCCGAGGAGGCGCTGAAAACCCTGGAACAGATGGGTTTTCACGCTATAGTTCTTCCGAGCGTCAAGCCTCAAGGGCGGCGCGCGGAGGCGAATGGCAGGCGCGGAACGCGACGGTTTGCTTTCCTTCAAAGCAGATGTCTGCGGCCGATCTTCACCATGCAGCAGCGCTGTCATGCGCCGAACCTATCTTCGGGTTGCGGCGCGGGACGAAAAGCCGCCCGCAGCCCCGCGGGCTTCGACAGGAGGAAAGATGATGACGAAGACGCCATCCATGGAATTTGACCGGTTCGCTGCTGCCGAGGTGCGCGCCACGGCCAATACGTCCAAATCCGCCTCCGGCCTGCCGAAGAAGCAGGGCCTCTACGATCCCCGCAACGAACACGACGCCTGTGGCGTCGGCTTCGTCGCGCATATGAAGGGTCAGAAGTCGCACCAGATCGTCAAGGACGGCCTGTTCATGCTCGAAAACCTGACGCATCGCGGCGCCGTCGGCGCCGATCCGCTGATGGGCGACGGTGCCGGCATCCTGGTGCAAATTCCCGACCGTTTCTTCCGCGAGGAGATGGCCGCGCAAGGCATCACGCTGCCGCCGGCCGGCGAATATGGCGTCGGTCATATTTTCATGCCGCGCGATGAAAAGCAGATCGAGCACTTCAAGAAGGTGATCAAGGACGTCATCGCCGAGGAAGGTCAGGTCTGCATCGGTTTTCGCGACGTGCCGGTCGACAATTCCTCGCTCTCCAAGGCGCCGGCCATTGCCGCAACCGAGCCGCATCATGTGCAGGTCTTCATCGGCGCCGGCGAGCATGCCGAAAACAACGACGAGTTCGAGCGTCGGCTGTTCACACTGCGCAAGGTGATCTCCAACCGCATCTATGACGAGTTCGACGGCGAGGAGAGCAATTTCTATCCGGTATCGCTGTCGTCGGCGACGGTGGTCTACAAGGGTATGTTCCTGGCCTATCAGGTCGGCGTCTATTACAAGGACCTGTCGGATCCGCGTTTCGAAAGCGCGGTCGCCCTCGTGCACCAGCGCTTCTCCACCAACACCTTCCCGTCGTGGAAGCTGGCGCATCCCTACCGCATGGTTGCCCATAACGGCGAGATCAACACGCTGCGCGGCAACGTCAACTGGATGGCGGCGCGCCAGGCGTCGGTGTCGTCGCCGCTGTTCGGTGAGGATATCTCCAAGCTCTGGCCGATCTCCTACGAAGGACAATCGGACACGGCCTGCTTCGACAATGCGCTCGAATTCCTGGTGCGCGGCGGTTATTCGATGGCGCATGCGGTGATGATGCTGATCCCGGAAGCCTGGGCTGGCAACCAGTCGATGGCCGCCGAACGCAAGGCCTTTTACGAATATCATGCCGCCTTGATGGAGCCCTGGGACGGGCCGGCGGCCGTCGCCTTCACCGACGGCAAGCAGATCGGTGCGACGCTCGACCGCAACGGCCTGCGACCGGCGCGCTACCTCGTCACCGATGACGACCGCGTCATCATGGCGTCGGAAGCCGGCGTGCTGCCGGTTCCGGAGGAGAGGATCATTCAGAAGTGGCGCCTGCAGCCGGGCAAGATGCTGCTGATCGATATGGAAGAAGGCCGCATCATCTCCGACGACGAGGTGAAGTCGCAGCTGGCGACGGCGCATCCCTATCGCAGCTGGCTCGGCCGCACCCAGCTTATCCTGGAAGAACTGAAGCCGGTGGAGCCGCGGGCGCTGCGCCGCGAC
The DNA here is from genome assembly GCF_019685155.1 of Rhizobium sp. NZLR1b. Taxonomy (NCBI): domain Bacteria; kingdom Pseudomonadati; phylum Pseudomonadota; class Alphaproteobacteria; order Hyphomicrobiales; family Rhizobiaceae; genus Rhizobium; species Rhizobium sp. NZLR1b. Next base: position 178,274 of record NZ_JABDWC010000010.1, on the reverse strand, counting down.
GTGTCGCTGCTCGACCGTCAGCAGGCCTTCGGTTACACGCTCGAAGACACCCGCATCCTGATGTCGCCGATGGCGACGACGGGCCAGGAGGCGATCGGCTCGATGGGCACGGACACGCCGATCTCCGCGATGTCGGAAAAGCCGAAGCTGCTCTACACCTATTTCAAGCAGAACTTCGCGCAGGTGACGAACCCGCCGATCGACCCGATCCGCGAGGAACTGGTGATGAGCCTCGTCTCCTTCATCGGGCCGCGGCCGAACATTCTCGACCACGAGGGTGCGGCGAACGCCAAGCGGCTCGAGGTGCGTCAGCCGATCCTGACCAACGGCGATCTCGAGAAAATCCGCTCGATCGGTCATACGGAAGACCGTTTCGACACCAAGACGCTGGATTTCACCTATGATATCGAGCGCGGCGCGGCTGGCATGCCCGAGATGCTCGACCGGCTCTGCGAGCGCGCGGAAGCCGCCGTCAAGGGCGGCTACAACATCATCGTGCTCTCCGACCGCCAGATCGGGCCGGACCGGATCGCCATTCCTGCGTTGCTTGCCACAGCGGCGGTGCACCATCACCTGATCCGCAAGGGGCTTCGCACCTCGGTCGGTCTCGTCGTCGAGACCGGCGAACCACGCGAGGTCCATCATTTCTGCCTGCTTGCCGGCTATGGCGCGGAGGCGATCAATCCGTACCTCGCCTTCGACACGCTGCTCGACATGCATGCCAAGGGCGAATTCCCGAAGGAAGTGGATGCCACCGAAGTCGTCTACCGCTACATCAAGGCGGTCGGCAAAGGCATCCTCAAGGTCATGTCGAAGATGGGCATCTCGACCTATCAGTCCTATTGCGGCGCGCAGATCTTCGATGCGATCGGCCTGCAGTCGGAGTTCATCGACAAGTATTTCTTCGGCACCGCGACGATGATCGAAGGCGTCGGCCTCGAGGCGATCGCGGCGGAGACCGTCGACCGCCATACCGCGGCCTTCGGCGCGGATCCGCTGCTTGCCACGACGCTCGACATCGGCGGCGAATATGCCTACCGCATGCGCGGCGAAAGCCATGCCTGGACGCCCGATGCAGTCGCCGCCCTTCAGCATGCCGTGCGCGGCAATGCCGAGGACCGCTACCGCGAATTCGCCGATATGGTGAACAATTCGGCGCTGCGCATGAACACGATCCGCGGGCTCTTCAGCGTCAGGAGCGCCGAGGCGCTCGGACGCAAGCCGGTTTCGATCGACGAGGTCGAGCCGGCGGCCGATATCGTCAGGCGTTTCTCGACCGGGGCGATGTCCTTCGGCTCGATCTCCAGGGAGGCGCATACGACGCTGGCGATCGCCATGAACCGGATCGGCGGCAAGTCGAACACCGGCGAGGGCGGCGAGGAATCCGACCGCTACATGCCGCTGCCCGATGGTTCGATGAACCCGGAACGTTCGGCGATCAAGCAGATCGCGTCGGGCCGCTTCGGCGTCACCACCGAATATCTCGTCAATTCCGACATGCTGCAGATCAAGGTGGCGCAGGGCGCCAAGCCCGGCGAAGGCGGCCAGCTGCCGGGTCACAAGGTCGATGCGACGGTTGCCAAGACCCGCCATTCGACGCCGGGTGTCGGCCTGATCTCGCCGCCGCCGCATCACGACATCTACTCGATCGAAGATCTGGCGCAGCTGATCTACGATCTGAAGAACGTCAACCCGACCGCGGATGTCTCGGTCAAGCTCGTCTCGGAAGTCGGCGTCGGCACGGTTGCTGCCGGCGTTGCCAAGGCACGCGCTGACCACATCACGGTCGCGGGCTTCGACGGCGGCACGGGTGCGTCGCCGCTGACCTCGCTGAAACATGCCGGCAGCCCCTGGGAAATCGGCCTTGCCGAGACCCAGCAGACGCTGGTGCTGAATGGCTTGCGTTCGCGCGTCGCGCTGCAGGTGGATGGCGGCCTGAAGACCGGCCGCGACGTCATCATCGGGGCACTGCTCGGCGCTGATGAATTCGGCTTCGCCACCGCGCCGCTGATTGCGGCCGGCTGCATCATGATGCGCAAGTGCCATCTCAACACCTGTCCGGTTGGTGTGGCGACGCAGGATCCGGTGCTGCGCAAGCGCTTCAAGGGCGCTCCGGAGCACGTCATCAACTACTTTTTCTTCGTTGCCAACGAAGTGCGCGCAATCCTCGCCTCGCTCGGGTTTACCCGGCTCGACGATATCATCGGCGCCTCGGAGCTCCTTGAGAAGGACGAGATGCTGAACCACTGGAAGGCGAAGGGCCTCGATTTCAGCCGTATCTTCCACAAGGTTGATGCTGCCAAGGAGGAGACCTTCTGGACGACCCGGCAGAAGCACCCGATCGACGATATTCTCGACCGCGCGCTGATCGAGCAGGCACAGCCGGCACTGACCGCCAAGACACCCGTTGCCTTCGAGGTCGGCATCAAGAACGTCGACCGGTCGGTGGGCGCGATGCTTTCCGGCGAAGTCGCCAAGCGTTACCGCCACCGCGGGCTGAAGGAAGACACGATCAATGTGACGCTTCGCGGCACGGCCGGCCAGAGTTTCGGCGCCTTCCTGGCGCGCGGCGTCACCTTCAACCTGATCGGCGACGGCAACGACTATGTCGGCAAGGGGCTTTCGGGCGGAAAGATCATCATCCGGCCGCCGGAGAATTCGAGGATCGTGGCCGAGAACTCGATCATCGTCGGCAACACCGTGCTTTACGGTGCGACCGAGGGTGAATGCTACTTCCGCGGTGTGGCGGGCGAGCGGTTCGCCGTGCGCAATTCGGGCGCAATCGCGATCGTCGAGGGTGTCGGCGACCATGGCTGCGAATACATGACCGGCGGCGTCGTCGTCGTGCTCGGCGCCACGGGCCGCAACTTCGCGGCCGGCATGTCCGGCGGTGTCGCCTACGTGCTCGATGAGACCGGCGATTTCGCCAGCCGCTGCAACATGGCGATGGTCGAGCTCGAGCCGGTGCCCGAGGAGGACGACATGCTGGAGAAGCTGCATCATCACGGCGGCGATCTCATGCACAAGGGACGCGTCGACGTCTCCGGCGACATGACGCGCCATGACGAGGAGCGCCTTTACCAGCTGATCTCCAACCATCTGCACTATACGGGCTCGACCCGCGCCAAGCAGATCCTCGACAGCTGGGCCGACTACCGTCCGAAGTTCCGCAAGGTCATGCCGGTCGAATACCGTCGTGCGCTCGAGGAAATGGAACGCAGTCGGATGGGCATCGCCGCGGAATGATTTGTACTGGGGCATCCGTCACCTGCTGACTGAGGTGACGGATGACGAAATATCTCGACGACCCGTGTGGAGCCGACGACGAAGGCTGTCTTGATCGCACGGATGTCTTGCAAGGGATATGATCCAATGACGGTCAAGACAAGCAACTCGCTCGGGCTACCGGGACTGACGATAGACAGATTGGCTGCGGTGAGGCGGTCATGAGGGTAAGGGACGAAAATATGGGTAAGGTAACAGGGTTTCTGGAAATCGACCGGCAAGTGGCGAAGTACCAGCCGGCGTCGGATCGTATCCGTCATTTCCGTGAGTTCACGATCCCGATGTCGGACCTGGAAGTGCAGAAACAGGCTGCGCGCTGCATGGACTGTGGCATCCCCTATTGCCACGGCCCCACCGGTTGCCCGGTTCATAACCAGATCCCCGACTGGAACGACCTCGTGTACAACAACAATTGGGAAGCGGCGATCCAGAACCTGCATTCGACCAACAACTTCCCTGAATTCACCGGGCGCGTCTGCCCGGCGCCTTGCGAGGAAGCCTGTACGTTGAATCTCGAGGATGCGCCGGTTGCCATCAAGACGGTCGAGCAGGCAATCGCCGACAAGGCATACGAGCTCGGCTTCATCCGGCCGCAGCCGGCCACGGTGCATACGGGCAAGAAGGTCGCCGTGATCGGCTCCGGTCCTGCCGGCATGGCGGCCGCCCAGCAGCTCGGCCGCGCCGGCCACGAGGTGCACGTCTATGAGCGCGAGACCAAGCCGGGCGGCCTGCTGCGTTATGGCATCCCCGATTTCAAGATGGAGAAGAACTTCATCGATCGCCGTGTCGAGCAGATGAAGGGCGAGGGCGTCACCTTCCATTGCGGCGCCAATGTCGGCGTCGACGTCAAGGTCGAGCAGCTGTTGGCCGATCACGACGCCGTTCTCTACTGCGGCGGCTCCGAAACCCCGCGTGAGGCTGGCATTCCGGGCGCCGACCTTGCCGGCGTGCATGATGCGATGCCCTATCTCGTGCAGCAGAACCGCCGCGTCGGGCGCGAGAACATCGACAGCGTCGGCTGGCCGTCAGACCCGATCCTTGCCGGCGCCAAACACATCGTCGTCGTTGGTGGCGGCGATACGGCTTCGGACTGCGTCGGCACGGCGTTTCGCCAGGGAGCCGTCAAGGTCACCCAGCTCGACATTCGGCCGCAGCCGCCGGAGAAGGAAGACAAGCTTGCCGTCTGGCCCTTCTGGGCGACGAAAATGCGCACCTCCTCCTCGCAGGCCGAGGGCGCGGTGCGTGAATTCCAGGTGGCCACACTTGAATTCGTCGGCGAAGACGGCGTGCTGATCGGTGTCAAGTGCTGTGAGGTCGATGAACGCCGGCGGCCCGTTCCGGGCACCGAATTCGTCATCCGGGCCGATCTCGCCTTCATCGCCATCGGTTTCCGTGGCCCGTTCACCGGCAGCGTGCTGAAGGAGCTCGAGGGCAAGCTGACGCTCAACACCGACAAGCGCGGCTCGACCAACGTCGTCGCCAACGACCGCAACTACAAGACTTCGGTCGACAAGTTCTGGACGGCGGGCGACGTACGCCGCGGCCAATCGCTGGTGGTCTGGGCGATCCGCGAAGGCCGCCAGGCGGCGCGCGCTATCGACGAGGAATTGATGGGCTCGACCGTCCTGCCGAACTGACCGTCGGCGGCACAGACGCTCACAACACAAGAGCTCCGCCCTACGGCGGAGTTTTATAGTAAAGCGCTGCGTGTCCTGTCGGCGCGCAAGGACGCTTTAAAGCGCGTCGGATCAAATTTGATTCATGCGACGCGCTTTAGCTCTTTGTTTTGATGCATGTCGTTATCCCGGAACCGCTGCACACTTCCGGGCGACATGCATTATCGCTTTGGACTATACCCGGGTGCGACCGCTTGACGCGCCGGCATTCGGCGCAAGCCTCAGGCAATACCGGGAAGCGAGATTTTCGCAGGACGCGGGCTCGGGAAGAGTCGGCGGCGACCGGAGCGGAGGTGCCATGCCGTTTCGGTGAAGGCATTTCACCATCGGCCGCGGGCGTTAGGGACATCGACCGCCGCGAATGTTCGACAAGGATTTTTCAAATGGTTTCTGCACTTGACAGCACGCGGCTGGTTTCTGCCCGATATGCGCTGAAAAACCTTCGCAGCTCCGATGACAGTTCGCAGGATACGCAGAGTTCGTCGGCTGCCGGTATCTTGAGCAGCTATGGGCTCGATCCGAGCTCCGCCTCGCTGCTTTCCAACCAGGCCCTGTCAGGGCTGCTCGACACGCTTTCATCCCAGAACGACACGTCCGATGCGACCGACACGACGGGCGGAAGCGCCGACGTGACCAGCGCCTCCTTCATGTCGATGCTGAAGAAGCAGCTGCAGGATGCGGCTGCGGCCGAAGGCGAGAGCGGCAAGGCCCACGACATGCTAGCCGCCCTCGAAGCGGGCACGCTGACCATCTCCGACCCGACGCAGGGCGTATCGATTGCTTCCTGGGACGTGGACGATGCCGATGAGGCGGAAACTCAGAGCAAGGACGGCAAGGAGATCGATGTCAGCGGCTGGAGCGACTTCCTCGATGCGCATCTGGAGCGCGGCGCCGACGGCGCTTTCGTCAAGGAAAACGGCAGCTATGTCGACCAGACGAACGACAGCAACGCCTTCTTCGGCCTGATCGGCTCGAACTACTATTATCTGAGCTGGCCGCAGGCGACGGCGACATAAACGGAACGACGAGCAAGGCTGGCGCACGCGGCCTTTTCATTTGACCGAGACTTCGGCCGCCGTCTTTGCCACCGGCAGGCGGTAATCATCGATGCGCCCAGGAGGCGCGGGCGTCATTTCGCCCTGCTCGACCAGCAGGTCGCGGGGCGACCGCGTCAAAGCCACAGGCGGCGGCCTTGCGCCGAGAAGCTCGGCGCCGCCGTCGAGATTGGGATCGGAGAGGCTGATCGGCACGGTGTGTTCGGCCGGATTGGCGGGAAGGCCGAGACCGGGCAGATTGCTGGAGTCGAGGCGAACCAGATCGGGACTTGCCTGCGTGCCGAGAAGACGCCGTGCCGGTTTTTCCACATAGAAGGCGAGCTTGCGCCGACCGGCCTGGGTAAGGTTGATGCCATCGGATGTGCGCAGTCTGACCTGCTGGCCGTTCACATCCGAACCGGTGACGATGAAGTTGCTGTTTTCATCGACGAAACCATCCCAGATATCGACGAATTCACCACCGATGCTTTCGACCTGATTACGGTAGAGCTGGTTCATCTGGACGGCATCGGCCGTCATCTGATCGGATTCGAAGGCGGGAAGGCCGACCCAGAGCAGCGGGATCTTGCGGTCGGTAACTTGCCTGCCGAAGGAGAGAACACGGCGGCGGTATTCGGTAAACCAGCTATCGGTGCGGAATTTTTCCTTGGCCGTATCGGTCATCATCTGCTGGCGATCGTTGGCGCCGATCATCACGACGACCATTGCCGGCTTCAGCTCGTCGATCATCTTCGGCAGTTGTTCCGGCCAGTCGTAATAATCGTCGCGGACGAGACCCGATGAGACATTGCCGCGGGCTTCAACGACAACCCCCGGCGAGGTCTCGAAGGCGGCAGTGAGGCCGTCGCCAAGGCCGCTGGCCAGGAAATCGCCGACGATCAGGATCTTCTTGGCGTCGCCGAGCTTCTGCACCACCGGCTCCTCCTGCACGGGCGCGCGGAGCGGCGGCGCGGTGCGGGTGTTGACGACGGCTTTCTGCGACGGCGGTCGCTTGTGCTGCTGGCGCCTCGGCTGCGGGACGTCGGGGGCTTGCGGGCCGTCGTCGAGATAGCGCCGGCCGAGGAAGAAATCGAGGATCGAACGCCGCTGGTAGCGCTGCTCCTGCGCTTCCGCAATATGCACCGGCGCAAGGGCGCCGAGGCATAGCGAAGCGGCCGCCACGGCGAGCATGAGCCAACGGATTGGGGTTCGATCAGTTTTATTCGTCATGGGCAGTTCCGCATCTGCCGGCATCTTGCACGCAGGGTAGGCCAGCGTCCACTCCCGCTGCTATGTAGGTCACGGTTCTGCCAGTTGTAGGGCATATGCGGAAAAGTATGTGTGGTCTTCGGGCGGCATCATACCCTATTTCCTTGATTCAAAGGCGGATTCAGGTTCCGTTCGATCCGGTCGGGATCATCAGGTCTAGCGGCGTAGTGCGTTCAGAAGCGGCAGCGAGGGCTCGCCATCCGGCTGCATTCCGATGCGCGACTGCGCGGCTGAGATCGCCGCCTTCGAACCCGAGCCGAAATTGCCGTCGACCTCGCCATTGTAATAGCCGAGCGTCTTCAGGCGGGTCTGCAGCTCGAATTTCTCGGTGACGTCAAGGGCGCCGTCCGGGCGCGGCCAGCGCTGCTGCAGGCCGCCGTAGCCGGCGATCTGGTCGGCGAGCAGGCCGACGGCAAGCGCATAGCTGTCCGACGCATTGTAGTTCTTGATGGTGAAGAAGTTGGCGGTCATCAGGAAGCCTGGGCCGCCGGCGCCAGCCGGCATCTTCAGCATGGCCTTGGTGGTGCTCTCTCGGAAAGCCTTGCCGTTCGGGCGTGCCAGGCCGAGTGCCGCCCATTGGGCCAGTGTGTGGGTTTTGCCGGCCTGATTGGCGGCTGCGGCGGGAACGACAACCTCGTAGCCCCAGGTCTTGCCGGTGTCCCAGCCGTTCTTCATCAGAAGATTGGCCGAGGTCGCCAGTGCATCGGGCACCGAGTTCCAGATGTCGCGATGGCCGTTGCCATCGGCATCGACAGCATAAAGCAGGTAGCTTGTCGGAATGAACTGGGTGTGGCCCATGGCGCCGGCCCAGGAGCCGGTCATCTCGCGTGCCGGCACATCGCCGTTCTGCAGGATCTTCAGCGCGGCGACCAGCTGCTTCTTGGCGAATTTGGCGCGGCTCGGATCGGCATAGCCAAGCGTTGCGAGCGCCCGCGGCACGTAGTGCAGCCGGTCGTCCTTGTCGAGGATTGCGCCGTAATTCGATTCCATCGACCAGATGGCCAAGAGAATGGTCTTGTCGACGCCGAATCGCCGCTCGATCGCATCGAGCGTTCTTGCGTGCTTAACGGCCATCTCGCGGCCGATCTTGATCGTATAGGGATTGACACGGGAATCGACGTAGTCCCAGATTTTCGAAGTGAATTCCGGCTGGTAGGCCGCCTTTTCGAGCACGGTCGGATCGGGCTCGGTCACTCCGGAAAAGGCCTTTTGATAAGTTGCCTTACTGATGCCACTCTGAGCGGCAGTTTGGTAAAAATCCGCGATCCATTTCTGGAACCGGGAATCGGCTTTCGCGTTGTCAGGAACCAGCCCGACCTGGGCGGCGACAACGAGGGCGAGAGCAAGACCACGAAGGGAGTATTTGTGATTCTGGGTCATCGACAATCGTATCCGTCATCTTCAGTTTCCGGTGCAGCGGGGCATCATGTCCGCCCAAACCCGAGACTACAGGAACGGAGTCAACAAATTCTTTACCATGGCGATCCGCTGCGGTCACCATTTGCAAAACCGTAGCAATTCTATACTAGTTAAAGCTAAAAAGCTCCATTTCCAAGCGATATGATCGAACCAGGAGGCCGCGTGTGGCTCAACACAATAAAGTTCGTAAAGCAGTATTTCCGGTTGCGGGGTTAGGAACGCGATTCCTACCGGCAACCAAGGCTGTTCCGAAGGAAATGTTGACCGTCGTCGACAAGCCAATCATTCAATATGTCGTCGATGAGGCGATCGAGGCCGGGATCGAACATCTGGTTTTCGTCACCGGACGCAACAAGCACGTCATCGAAGATTATTTCGACATCCATTTCGAGTTGGAGCAGACGCTGCGCGAGCGCGCCAAGAAGGCCGAGATAACCCTTCTCGCCCAGCAATTGCCGAAGGCCGGCACGGTGAGCTTTACCCGCCAGCAGGAGCCGCTCGGCCTCGGCCACGCGGTTTGGTGCGCCCGCGAAATCGTCGGTGACGAGCCCTTCGCACTGTTGCTGCCCGATATGATCATGAAGGGCGACAAGGGCTGCATGAAGGGCATGATCGACCTCTACGGCCAGAGCGGCGGCAATATCATCGCCGTTGAGGAATGCGCGCCCGACCAGGCCCATAAATACGGCATCGTCGGCGTCGGCGAGGCGATCGGCGATGGCTTCCGAATCACCGGCATGGTGGAAAAGCCTGCCAAGGGGACAGCGCCTTCCAACTTCTTCATCAACGGTCGCTACATCCTGCAGCCGGAGATCTTCAAGATCCTCGAAACCCAGGAGCGTGGCGCCGGCAATGAGATCCAGCTTACCGACGGCATGCTGAAGCTGCTGAAGGAGCAGGATTTCGCCGGTTACCACTTCCGCGGCGCGACCTACGACTGCGGCGCCAAGGATGGCTTCATCCTGGCAAACGTCGCCTTCGCTCTCGAACGCGACGATATCCGCCCGACCGTCGAAGGCGGCTTCAAGGAATTGCTCGCCGGTCTGAAGTAACCTTCCCGCACAGCATATAAATGATAGAGCGCCGCGTATCCTCCCAGATGCGTGGCGTTTTTGCATCCCTAAATTAAAGCGCGTCGCACTTAGCTTGATTCATGCGACGCGCTTTAGCTCTTTGTTTTTGTGTATGTCGTTATCCGGGAACCGCCGCACACTTCCCGGCGACATGCATTAGCGCTTCAACTTGAGACCAACGCCGGCTCGCAATTGCTGCGAATCGGTGCCTTCCTTGCGCGTTGTCAGCTCGTAACCGAGCGTGCTGGTCAAATCGAGATAGCGGTTGATGTTCCAGGTCAGACCGGTCGCGGCGGTATAGACGAGTTCGTCATTGATGGTGCTATCTGTGGGATAATCGCGCCACGTTACCCCGCCGATCATCGTCCCGACCAGATTGTCGCGCAGCTGGTGGGTGACCGTCGTCGTCAGCGCGTGCGAGACGTAGCCGCTTTCGCCCGCCGTGGTCGAGGGCTGGATGCTCGTCTGCAGGTCGAGATTGACGTCGGTGCCGCGGATCGGCGACCAGAGCAGGCTCGCATCGAGCGTGGCGGTATCGATCGAGGACAGGCGGCTGTCTTCGAAATTCGCCATCTCGTAGCCGACACCGACTTCACCCTTCAGCTTTTCGCCGAGGTCGACCTCGACGCCTGCCTTGGCGCCATAGGCGTGGCCAGAACGCTCATAGCCGGCGGAATCGCGCGTCTCGTCATAGACACTCCGGCCGATCGTCGCCTCGATGAAGGGGATGAGCGCGGGGGACAGCTCGTAACCGACGCGGCCGCGCAGCGTGCCAGCCGTCTGGTTGCGGTCGCTCAGCTCAACGGTCGTGCCGTTCGCAAGCGTGGCATCCGAATAGATCGAGCGGGTCAGTGCCAGTGCCGTCGTGCCGCGCAGGATGCCGAAATCGCGTTGGACTGAGGCGCCCGCGCTAAACTCCTGCACATCAGACTGCTGTGCTGCGTTGGCGATGGCCTCGGGATCGTCCGTATCCTCGCGGTAGAAATTGTACCCGGCGGTGAGATGCGCGACCGTATCGTCGGAAAGATCCAGCCGGAGGTCGCCGTTGACTTTGAAGGACGGCTGCTCCTCGCCCTCGCCGCTGATATTCCTCTGCCAGGCGCCTTCCGAAGTTACGGTCAGCTGATGCCGGCCCCAGTCCGAGGTCAGGGTCGCGGCTGCGTCCGTTTCGAGGAAGGCGCGCCGTTGCCTGGTGTTGCCGTCCTTGGTGGTCTCGGTGTTGATGCTCTGGGTGACGCTCGGGCGGAGCACGAACGTGCCGATCGGAATGCCCGGCGTTTCGGCCGCCGAGGCACTTTCGGCAGTCCTACGGCGCGGCAGCGTCTCGTCGATCGGCGTTTCGCGTGTGTTCAGCCGGCGGATGTCGTCGTCGAGGATGGAGCCGGTAATGTCGTCGCTGGCTTGCGCATCCGGTATCGCCGGCCTCTGCTGGGCATCGTCCGCGTTCGCGGATGTGCCGTTTGTCGCGGGCGTGGCGGTATCGTCGGTCTCGTCATCAAAACCGGCAGCATTGTTCGTGGTGCGATAGTCCTGAGAGGCCGTGGAGCGCCTGTTTGCCGTGCCTGCCGGCTGCGGCGAGGCGGACTGTGCAAAGGCTGTCTGACCGAGCAGCAGACTGCAGAACGCGACAAACGAGACGGCACGGCTCATGGCGCGGAGCGGCGTCACACTGCTCGTCTGTTTTGGCTGGCCCATGCAATTCGCGCCTGACATGCTTTCGGTTCTTACCCAAAGGTAAAGCCTCGTGGTTAATCATTCGTTGCCGGCGGCGGGCGCTGTTCACATTTCGGAAAGAGTGCGGGGTGGACTTGGAAAGTGAAAAGGTCTAACGCAATTTCATGAACAGAAGAGCGATAAACCTCGTTGAAAACAGCGTGCTCGAATCGGCAAAACGCACGATAGAGACCGAAAGACGCGGTCTTGAAGCGCTTGAACAGGCCTTTGACAATGGATTGGCCGGTCCTTTCACGCGCGCCATTGAAGTGATCGGCGACATCTCGGGGCGGGTCATCGTCACCGGCGTCGGCAAAAGCGGACATATCGGCGCCAAGCTCGCGGCGACGTTCGCTTCAACGGGGACACCTGCCTTTTTCGTGCATGCGGCGGAGGCCAATCACGGCGACCTCGGCATGATCGCGCGCGACGACGTCGTGTTGGCGATTTCCAAAGGCGGCGAGAGTGCTGAGCTCAAGAGCATCATTTCCTTCACGCGGCGCTTCTCCATTCCGCTGATCGCGATCACTTGCAGCGACCGTTCCTCGCTTGCGACCGCCGCCGATATCGTCCTTCTCGTGCCGAATGAGCAGGAGGCCTGCCCGAATGGGCTGGCGCCGACGACCTCGACGCTGATGCAGCTTGCGATCGGTGATGCGCTGGCGGTGGCGCTGTTGGAGGCGCGCGGTTTTACCGCGACGGACTTCCACGTGTTCCATCCCGGCGGCAAGCTGGGGGCGAGCCTGATGCACGTCGCCGATATCATGCATACCGGCGAGCGGCTGCCGCTCGTTGCCAAGGGCACACCGATGCCGGAGGCGATCACGGTGCTGTCGCGCAAGCATTTCGGTTGCGTCGGCGTGCTTGACGAGGATGGGCGGCTCTGCGGGATCGTCACCGAAGGCGACATGGCGCGCAACCTGACCCGCAATCTCTCCGAACTTGCCGTCGACGACATCATGACGCGGACGCCGAAAACCGTGAAGTCGACGGTGCTGGCGACCGCCGCCCTGGCGTTGCTCAACCAGCATCACATCGGCGCGCTGATCGTCACCGACGACGACCGCAGGCCGGTCGGACTGGTGCATTTCCATGACCTACTGCGGATTGGCGTCGCCTGAGGCGCGCCGCGATCCAACGGGTTCACTTCCTGCGCTTTAGGTCTTTGTTTTTGCTCGATCAGACAGGTTCGACTGTGAGGTCGCGGCCGTTGCTCGAAACCACCTTCACCTGCGTTCCGACGGGCAGGTCCGGTCCCATCACCTGCCATAGCGTATCGTCGAGGCGGATGCGGCCGCGGCCCTCGCTGATCGGTTCGTGCAGCGTCGCGGTGCGGCCGACGAGGCTCGCGCCGCGCTGATTGAGGAAGGGCTCGTCGGTCGTGGAATTGCGCAGCGTCAGCCGACGGCCGGCGAACGTCGTGGCTACCGCGAGCAGCGCAAAAAGGATCGCCTGCAGCTCCCAGACCCAGAAGGCGCTGTCCCAGAAGAGCAGCGACAGCGCGCCGACGATCAAGGCGGCCAGGCCGATCCAGACCAGGAAGAAGCCGGGTACGATCATTTCCGCGGCGAGCAGCACGAGGCCTGCGACCCACCAACTCCACGGACCAAGTTCGGCGACGATCTTCGCCAGCATGGCTTATCGCTCCGGATCGGGATTGAAAGGATTGGGGGTCGACGGATTGATCGGCGGCGTCGAGCGCGCCGGCGCGGGGCGCGGACGCGACAAGGGTGGCAGCGTTGCCGGGTTGTTGCCGGCATCGCCGAAGACTTCGCGGGCAATGGCGCCGATGCCGCCGAGCGAGCTGAGGATGGACGAGGCTTCCATCGGCATCATCACGATCTTGGAATTGGATGCGGAGCCGATCGAGGTGAGCGCCTCGGTGTATTTCTGCGCAACGAAATAATTGATCGCCTGAATGTCGCCGGCGGCGATCGCTTCGGAGACCATCTTGGTCGCTTTGGCTTCAGCCTCGGCCAGGCGTTCGCGAGCTTCAGCATTGCGGAAGGCGGCCTCGCGCTGGCCTTCGGCCTGGAGAATGGCCGATTGCTTGGCGCCTTCGGCCCTGAGGATCTGCGCGTTGCGCGAGCCCTCGGCTTCCAGCACCTGGGCGCGCTTCTCGCGCTCGGCCTTCATCTGGCGAGCCATGGCATCGACGAGGTCGCGCGGCGGCTGGATGTCCTTGATCTCGACACGAGTGACCTTGATGCCCCAGGGATGCACGGCCTCGTCGACGACGCGCAGCAGCCGGTCGTTGATTGCATCGCGGTTGGAAAGCAGCTCGTCGAGATCCATCGAGCCCATGACCGAGCGGATGTTGGTCATGGTCAGATTGAGGATGGCATTTTCGAGATTGGCGACCTGATAGGCGGCCTGGGCGGCGTTCAGCACCTGATAGAAGGAGACGGCATCGGCCGAGACCGAGGCATTGTCCTTGGTAATCACCTCCTGGGTCGGCACGCTCAGCACCTGCTCCATCACGTTCAACCGGGCGCCGACACGCTCGATGAAGGGAGTGATCAGGTTAAGTCCGGGCTCCAGCGTGCGGGTATAACGCCCGAAGCGCTCGATCGTATAGCGGTAGCCCTGCGGCACGGTTTTGATCCCGGCAAAGAGCACCAGAATGACGAAAATGACCAGCACGATCACGACGATATCGAAGCCGCCGAACAGCATGAAAAATTCCTCTCATCCGCGCATGCGCGCGCGTGCACACCATAGATGTGGTGAGTTAGCATGTTCTTTGCGAGGAGGAAACGACACACGCATGCCCACCTCCCATCCAAGTGGAAAGAAGGTTTGGTCTTGCAATGCCCATTCGGGCTGTCGCCGGCTAACCGTGCAGTGCTGCCTTCTGAAAACGGTTTCTCAGACCCAGCCCTGCAATTCGCGGCGGACGACCTTTTCCAGCACCGTCATGCCGTCCTCTCCGTCGTTGAGGCAGGGGATATGCGCGAACGTCTCGCCGCCGTTCTCATGGAAGGAATGAGCAGCCTGTTCGGCGATCTCCTCCAGCGTCTCCAGACAGTCGGAGACGAAGCCGGGATTGATGACAGCGATGCGCTTGACGCCGTCCTTGGCAAGCTTCTCCACTGTCTTGTCTGTATAGGGCTGCAGCCATTCCTCCGGCCCGAATCGGGACTGGAAGGTGACCATGAAGTTTTCCTTGGTGAGCCCGAGCCGCTCGCGCAGCAGCCGGCCGGTCTTCTGGCATTGGCAGTAATAGGGATCGCCCTGCTTGAAATAGGATATCGGAATGCCGTGGAAGGAGGCGAGCAGCATTTCGGGCTTCCAGTCGAGCGTCGAAAGATGCCGTTCGACAGACTTCGCGAGCGCCTCGATATAGGTCTCGTCGTCGTGATAGGCGGGCACGGTGCGCAGCGCCGGCTGCCAACGCATCGAGAGCAGCTTCTGGAAGGCCTTGTCGTTGACCGTGGCGGTCGTTGCCGCCGCATATTGCGGATAGAGCGGGAAGAGCACGATGCGGTCGCAACCCTCTTGCTTCAGCGCCTCGATGCGCGAAGCGATCGACGGGGTGCCGTAGCGCATCGCCCAGTCGACCTTGACGTTATCAAGATCCCTCAGGCGCCCGGTCATCAACTCCGACTGGTTGCGCGTGTAGGTGCGGAGATAGCTTTCGTTCTTCTCCTTGTTCCAGATCAGCTCATAGGCCTTGCCGACTTTCTGCGGGCGGGTGTTGAGCACGATGCCGAACAGGATCGGATACCACTTCCAGGGCGACCATTCGATGACGCGGCGATCGGTCAGGAATTCCCTGAGATAGCTGCGCATCGAGGTATAATCGGTGCCGTCGGGCGTGCCGAGATTGACCAGAAGGACACCCACCTTGCCTGACTTGACGGCCGGATGGTCCGCCGGGCGGTGTGAAAGATCTGCTGTCATTTGGCCCCAACGCTCTCTTTTCTGTCTCGTCGGCTCATACGCAGCCTGGAGATCTTGGTTCACCCTATAGAAAGAAAAACCGGCCCGGGAAACCCCGGACCGGTCATGGCAATCGGGACAAATTGTCTTATTTTGCCGGAACTTCGATCTCTTTGCCGACCGTCAGGTGGCGTGGGTTCGGACTGCCGTTGGCCTCCGAAAGCTTCCGCCATAGCGTGCCGTCGCCATAGAAGGTCACGGCGAGATCCCAGAAGGTGTCGCCCGCGGCGATCACGTAGGTGGACGGCGCCGTTGCGGCGGGTGCCGACGCCGGTACCGGTTCCGCAGTAGGCGCGGGTGCGGCCGGCGTGGCCGGAGCTGGCGCTGCCGCAGGGGCGGGGGCAGGTTCGGTGGTTGGTGCAGGTGCTGCCGGCGTCGCCGGAGCAGCGGGTTCGGCGGCGGGGGCCTGCGCCACAACCGCGGCGATTTCGGTGACGCGGCCGTCGGTATAGGGTTTATACGGTGAGTGGGCTGCCAGATATTCGGCGGTCACGTCGGCGAGATCCGGGCCAAAATCATAGGCGTTCTTGCCGTCCTTAAAGATCGAATAGCCATCGCCGCCGGCCCGCATAAAATTGTTGGTGGCGACCTTGTAGGTCTTACCAGGGTCGATCGGGGCGGAGTTGTCGCCCTCCTTCACCTGGACATCGCTGACGCGGCTGCCGACAGGTTTGGACTGGTCGAAGGAGAATTTCAGGCCGGCGACCTGCGGGAAGCGGCCGGCGCCCTGATCGATCTGGCTGACGCCGTTTTCAAGCGCCTTGACGACATCTGCGCCGGTTGCCTCGAACGTGGCAAGCGTGTTCTGGAAAGGCAGGACGGTGATGACTTCGCCCTGGGTGACCTCGCCGCCGTCGATCGAAGCACGCAGACCGCCGCCATTCTGGACGGCGATGGTAACGCCTTGGTTTTTGGTGCGGTCGAGCATGGCGTCGGCCACCAGATTGCCCATCGAGCATTCCTTGACGCGACAGACCTTGCGGTCGCCCTCGATCGGGGCCTCGGAGGAACCGATGACCTTCTTGCGCAATTCTTCGATCGGTTTGGCCAGTTCGGTGATGCGGGCAACGACGGCCGGATCGGGCGTAAAGGTTGAATCGATCAGGATCGGATCGCCCTTGGCATCCTTGACGACGCCGCTATCGTCGAAATTGACGACGAGATCGCCGAGATATTTGCTGTAAGAGGCAGCCTGAACGACCGGCACCTTGTAGCCACCGGGATTGTCGACCATCGTCGGGTAGGGGCCTTCAGCCTTTGGATCGGTATTGGAGAGCAGGCTATGGGAGTGGCCGCCGACAACGACATCGACGTCTGGGATCTTGGCGATCAAAGCGAGATCGCGGGGGTAACCAACATGGGTCAACGCGATGATCTTGTTGACACCCTGGCCCTTCAGATCCTGAACGGCGGAGGTTATCGCCTGGACGTCATCGGCGATCGTGACATTCGGGCCGGGGGAGGAAAGTTCGGCCGTATCATTGGTGACGGCGCCGACAATACCGATCTTCTGGCCGCCGACATCGAGCACCAGCGACGGCTTGATGCGGTCGCCGAGCTTGGAGGCGGCTGTCGCCTTAACGTTCGCCGTCACGACAGGGAACTGCACCTTGTCGAGGAAGGTCGCAAGCCCGTCCTCGCTGTCGTCGAATTCATGGTTGCCGACGGTCATGGCGTCGAACTTCATCAGGTTCAGGAATTCGGCTTCGGCAGCGCCCTTATAGGTCGTGTAGAAGAGCGAGCCCTGGAAATTGTCCCCGGCATTCAGGAGGACGAGGTTCTTGCCCGACAGCGCCTGACGCCGCTGGTCGATCGCGACCTTCAGGCGGGCAGCACCCCCGAAGCATTCGTTCTTGCCTTCTTCCTCGGCCGAGCAGGTGGAGTCGAACTTGTTGATCGATTCGATGCGCGAATGGAAATCGTTAATATGAAGAATATTGAGTTCGTAATCCGCAAAGGCAGCGCCCGCGCTCAGCGCCAGCATGGACGCGGTCAAAAGACCGAAGCTGAAAGACTTCGTCATCCCTGTTCTCCTGATTGGGCGAGAGATCCCCCTGAACCTCGCCGATCCCTTCATAGTCCGCCGGGGGCGGTCCCGGCCTGCGGATGTTCCATCAGAGGATGGGCGACCGCAAGAGAAAGCTGGGCTAGGCCTGACGCTTTCCAAGGGGGCAGGGCAAAAAAGCCGGTTGCTATCCCCGGCATTCGCCGGCGGCGGCATTTCGATAGAGTTCGTGCACGGCCTCCGCAATATTCGGAACCGTAGCGAGCGCGATGCTCAAACAGAGAAGGAAAATGAGGCGATTAAAGCGCCGGCCGGCTCGATAGGCAAAGAGTGCGCCGGCGCCGTAGATCAATATTGCCGGCACGGCCAACATCAGCACCTGGCCCGGTCTGTCGCAATCGGGAGCGGCGATGCCCTGGGCACGATAGACGTTGGCCGGAAAAACGACGGCAAGTGCTGCAAGCGGCAGCGCGAGCAGCAGGACGAGATAAACGGCGAGGGCGCGCATGGCGTGCTTAGCCTATCCCCCTTAGCCTCGGCGGGAAAGCGTGAATTGTGCGCCGGAATCGGAGGTGCAATTGAGCTGGCTCTGATTGACAAGGGCGCAATTCACCTTGGACTGGGTCTTACGCACCAGCGAGGTCATGTTGATCTCCACCAAGGTCGGCGAAGTGTTGATATAGGTGCCCGAGGCAAGAAGCTGGTTGCTGTCGGTCGTGCGGGTGGTGAAACTACCGCCCTGGAAGGTGGAAACGATGCCGTTCGGATCGCTCCAGTTGCCTTCGACGCCGGTGGCTGACGGCGTCATTGCAACTGGCAGGCGGCGCGGCTCTGATGAAACGCAGGCGGCAAGAGCAGCCGCTGCACCGACAAGAACGAGACCAGTTCTGATTTTCATAAAGCTTCTCCCGGCGAATCGGCGCGGCGGAACACCCGCCAAGTTCGGGCAAAACATGGCGCGCGCCCGCCGTGAAGGCAAGCCTTGGCGGCGCGCCGGGCGGCATTTAGACAGCCGGCGTTACAAAAATGCCCGCCTTGCGGCGGGCATCTTCAGGGTCGCGCGAGCGATCTCAGCGAACGAGAATGTTCTTGAACTGCCACGGATCCTTGGTGTCGATATCTTCCGGGAAGAGGCCTGGGCGGCCATCGAGCGGGGTCCAGTCGGTGTAGTGTCCCTCGACCGGGCCGAGATAGGGCATCTGTACTTCGAGGCAGCGCTTGTAGTCGATCTCGTCGGCCTCGACGATGCCGGCATTCGGGTTTTCCAGCGCCCAGACCATGCCGGCGAGAACAGCGGAGGTCACCTGCAGGCCAGTGGCGTTCTGATAGGGCGCGATGCGGCGCGTTTCTTCCAGCGACAGGCGCGAGCCATACCAGTAGGCGTTCTTCTCATGGCCGTAGAGCAGGACGCCGAGTTCGTCGATGCCGTCCTCCAGTTCGTCCTCGTCGAGAACGTGGTGGACCGGCTGCGCCGTACCGCCATTGCCGAACATCTCATGCAGCGAGAGCACGGCGTCGTTGGCCGGGTGGTAGGCATAGTGGCAGGTCGGGCGGAAGGTCACTTCGCCGTCCTTGTCACGGACGGTGAAATAATCGGCGATCGAGATCGACTCGTTGTGGGTGACGAGGAAGCCGTATTGCGGGCCGGGCGTCGGGCACCAGGTGCGTACGCGGGTGTTGGCGCCCGGCTGCTCCAGGTAGATCGCCGCCTTGTTGCCCTTCTTGTGCTTCTTGGCGTTCTTCGGCATCCACTCTTCATGCGTGCCCCAGCCAAGTTCGGCCGGCTGCAGGCCTTCGGAGATGAAGCCTTCGACGGACCAGGTGTTCCAGAAGACGTTGAGCGGCTTCGGATGCTTGGTGCGCTGGGTGTCGCGCTCGGCGATGTGGACGCCCTTGACGCCGAGCTTCTTCATCAACTTTGCCCAGCCTTCGCGATCGTGCTGGTCCGGTTCCTCGAATTTGAGGCCGGTGTCGTTGGCGAGATTGACAAGCGCCTGCTTGACGAACCAGGAGACCATGCCCGGATTGGCGCCGCAGGTGGAGACGGCGGTGGCGCCACCCGGGTTCTTTGCCTTTTCCTTGCGCATGGTTTCGCGCAGCGCATAGTTGGTGCGGTCGGCATTGCTCATGCCCTTGTCGAAATAGAAGCCGAGCCAGGGTTCGACGACGGTGTCGACATAGGGCACGTCATGCTTGCGGCAGAGCTTGATAATGTCGAGCGAGGAGGTGTCGACCGAGAGGTTGACGCAGAAACCCTGGCCTTCGCCTTCGGTCAGCAGCGGCTTCAGCAGTTCCTTGTAATTTTCCTTGGTGACATATTCCTTGATGTGGCGAACGCCGTGCTTCTTCAGAATCTCCATGTCGGAGGGCTCTTCGCGCGGGTCGATGACGACCATCCGGCTCTTGTCGAATTTGAAGTGGCGCTCGATCAGGGGCAGGGTGCCGCGGCCGATGGAGCCAAAGCCGATCATCACGATCGGACCGGTGATTTCGGCATATACCGGATAGTTTTGTTCCGTCATTCTTTTCTCCTATGGAAGGGGACGAAGGCGTTCAGCCCGAAGAATTCTTTTGAAATTGCCGCAGAGATGCGAAGTGACCGGCTCTAACCATAAAACGGCGTCACAATAAAGAGCGTTGAGGGGGAAAGGGCAAATATCGGGTCGGCGAGGGACGACGGGATCATCCGACCGGCCTCTCTAAAATCAGCGCTTCAGGATTTCCAGCCCTTCGGCCGTCGTCGTCACCGCAAGCTCGGTGATGTCGTATTCGGCAACACCATGGATTGTAAAGGGATCGGCGGCGACATAGGCCTCGATTGTGGCGCAGTCGCCGACTGCCAGGATCGCGCCGCCGGTGCGCGGCACCTTGCGGCCGGAGGCGAGGAACCAGCCCTTCGCATAACCCTCCTTCACCCAGGCCAAGTGCGGCTCCATATGCCGGTCGGCTTCGTCATTGGATTTGATGTAGGTGAGGGAGAGAATGAACATGGTCAGTTCCTGACGAGGTTTGCGCGGATCAGGCCGCGCAGCGAGTTGCCGATATAAAGCGCGCCGGCATCGAGATCGGCAAGCGTGAGGCGGCCGACATGCGCCTTGCGGGCGCAGATCAGCTCCGTGCGCAGCACGCCGGCGAGCAGGCCGCAGGAGATCGGCGGGGTGCGCAGCATGCCGGTTCCGTCGTCCAGGAAGATCGAGGTGATGGTGCCCTCGCAGACTTCGCCGCGTTCGTTCAAAAGAATGACTTCGTCGGCCTCGTCGAGCCTGTATTCGGCGCGTGCGCTTTCGTAGACGGCGCGGCGGGTGGTTTTGACGCGCAGCAGCCTGTCGGTGGAGTTCAGACGTGTCTCGGCAAGGCGCACGGTCCAGGTGGTGTCGGGCGCCAGCGGCACGAACGCGGCGCTTGTCACCTCGATGTGGCCTTGGGCGTCGAAAGTCAGGCGGACACGCAGCCGACCGGCAGCACCGGCAACGGCTTCGTCAAGCCTTGCCATGGCGTCGATCGGTTGCGGGAAGCCAAGGCGACGGGCGGAGCGGGAAAGCCGGGCGAGATGCAGCCGCAGGCGGATAAAACCCTCACCAGGCTGCCAGCGCAGCGTCTCGACCAGCGAAAAATCGATCATCGTGCAATCCATTGGTCGCCGACGGCGAAGCGGGCCTTGAGCAGGCATTCCTCATATTCGGCCTCGGCTGTGGAATCAAAGACGATGCCGCCGCCGACATTGAAGACGGCTCTGCCGCCGTCAAAAAGCGTGATGGTGCGGATGGCGACGGAAAAGCGCATGGCGCCGCTCGGCGAAATCATGCCGATCGCGCCGCAATAGGCGTCGCGGGGCGTGTCTTCGAGCGCATGCAGAATTTCCATCGACCGCATCTTCGGCGCGCCGGTGATCGAGCCGCAGGGAAAGAGCGCGGAGAAGACGTCGCGGATCGAAAGATCCGGACGGAGCCTTGCCTGCACATGGCTCACCATCTGGTGGACGGTCGGATAGGTCTCGATGTCGAAGAGCTTCGGGACGTCGAGCGTGCCCACCTCGGTGATGCGGGAAATATCGTTGCGTAGCAGATCGACGATCATGCGGTTTTCCGCCTGCGTCTTGATATCGCGGCGCATGGCCTCGATGATTTCGGCATCTTCGGCCGCGGTAGCGCCGCGTTTCGCAGTGCCCTTCATCGGATGGGTCTCGATCCAGCCCTCTTCATCAATGCGGAAGAACAGTTCCGGCGAGCGCGAAAGGATAACCGGACCGCCGAGATCAACCAGCGCGCCGTATTTGACCGGCTGGCGTTCGATCAGCGACCAGAAGGCAGCACGGGGATCGCCGTTCCAGCGGGCCTCGACCGGCATGGTGAGGTTCGCCTGATAGGCGTCGCCAAGCCGCAGGTGCTGGTGCAGGCGGTCGAAGCGCTCTTTATAGAGAGGGAAATCCCAGGCAGCCTTGGGGGCCGTCAGGAATTCCTCGTTTTCGAGGCGCTGTTTTGGTTGGGCAAGCGGGTGTGTGTCCGGCTGCGGGGCGTCGAAGACGCCGAAACAGAGTAGCGGCGTTTCACGGTTTTCCCCGGCGAAGGGAGCGAGTTTTTCTTCGAAGAGATATCCGGCCTCGTAGGCCATGTACCCGGCGAGCCATTTGCCCTCGGCCTTGGCCTCTTCCATTCGGGCAAGGCCGGCAAAGAATTCGCCCCGCGTCCTGGCAATAATGATCTCTGCCGGCTCGGCGAAAAGCATCACCTGTCCTGATGTGTCGTCGCGGTAGAGAATAGAGGGTTGGGTTTCGGCCATCAGCGGCGTCTTTTCTTGGAGCACGATCCCTTATCCGCCTGCCGGCGCCTCTCCCCGCCTGCGGGAAGAGGTCGGCCGTGGGGAGGCAGATCAGGCAGCTCTATCCAAAGCTTCCAATTCGTCGATCAGCCCTTCGATCATCGACAGGCCCTGGCTCCAGAACGACGGATCGGTGGCGTCGAGGCCGAAAGGCTTCAAAAGTTCCGAGTGGTGCTTGGTGCCGCCAGCCTTCAGCAGTTCGAAATACTTTTCCTGAAAGCCCTTTTCGGCTTTCTGGTAGACGGCATAGAGCGAATTCACCAGGCAATCGCCGAAGGCATAGGCATAGACATAGAAGGGCGAATGGATGAAATGAGGGATATAGGCCCAATAGGTCTCGTATCCTTCAGAAATGTTGATCGCCGGCCCGAGGCTTTCCGACTGGACGGAGAGCCAAAGTTCGCCGATGTCGTCGGCGGTAAGTTCACCTGATTTGCGGGCGGTGTGGAGCTTGCGCTCGAATTCGTAAAAGGCGATCTGGCGCACGACCGTGTTGATCATGTCCTCGACCTTCTGGGCGAGCATCGCCTTGCGCTCGCGCATGTCGCTGGTTTTTTCCAGGAGCGCGCGGAAAGTCAGCATCTCGCCGAAGACCGAGGCGGTTTCGGCAAGCGTCAGCGGCGTCTGGCACATCAGCGCCCCTTGCGCGCCGGCCAGAACCTGGTGCACGCCGTGCCCGAGTTCATGGGCAAGCGTCATCACGTCGCGCGGCTTGCCCATGTAGTTGACCAGCACATAGGGGTGGGCCGAGGGAACCGTCGGATGGGCGAAGGCGCCGGGCGCCTTGCCGGGGCGGACCGGGGCATCGATCCACTGCTCGTCGAAGAACCGCCTGGCGATCGCCTCCATCTCGGGGGCGAAATTGCCGTAGGCCGAAAGTACCGTGTCCTTCGCCTCGGGCCAGGAGATGACGGCAGTGGAGGTTTCCGGAAGCGGCGCGTTGCGGTCCCAGAAATTCATCTGCTCCATGCCGAGCCATTTCGCCTTCATCTTGTAATAGCGGTGCGAAAGGCGGGGATAGGCTTCGCGGACGGCGGCGGCCAACGCATCGACGACCTCGCGCTCGACGCGGTTTGCCAAGTGGCGGCTGTCGGCAATGTCCTCGAAGCCGCGCCAGCGGTCGGCGATCTCCTTGTCCTTGGCAAGTGTATTGGTGATCAGCGTGAAGGTGCGGATATTCGCCTTGAATGTTTCGCCGAGCGCCATGGCGGCCTTGCGGCGGGCTTCGGGGTCCTTTTCCTGCAGCCTGTTCAGCGCCACTTCGAGCGGCACTTTCTCGCCATCGATATCGTAGCGAAGTTCCGCCATGGTTTCGTCGAAGAGGCGGTTGAAGGCAGCGGCCGATGTCATCGATTTTTCGAGGAAGAGCTGTTCCAGCCTGTCGTCGAGCTGGTAGGGCTTGTCCTTCCTAAGGTCGATCAGCCAGGGGCGATAGTGTCCGGCGGCGGTATCTCTAGCCATGGAGGCGTCGATCACCGCGTCGTCGATGCGGTTCAGTTCCAGCGCGAAGAACAGGAGATGGCCGGAAAATTCGGTGATCTTGGTCTGCACGTCGCCATAGAGCTTGCCGTTTGCCGGGTTGGTGGTGTCGGAGAAATAGGTGAGGCCGGCAAAGGAGCCGAGGCGGCCGATGATGTCGTCCAGCGCCTCATACTCCTTCAGCGCCGCGCCGATGCCCTCAGTGCCGGTCTTGGTCGCCGCCGCGGCCAGTTTGCCCTTCCACTTTTCTTCAAAGGCGATCGCGGCCTTGCCGGCCTTTTCCATGTCGGCGACGAAGGCGGTCGAGGTGGCGGAGGGATAAAGATCCTGCAGCTTCCAGACCGGCAGATCGCCGAGCGCCGGATCGGTCGCCCCAGCTGGCGCTGCTGCCGAGAAAAGAAGGCTGGCGTGCGGGAGCTTGATTTTCATGGGGCAATTCCTCTCCACTTTCATAACAGGTCTGCTTGAATAAGCGCGAGAAGGCCCGGCATCAAGGGCCTTTCGGCGCAAGAAAGGCATCGGTTCGGCACGAAAATGACCCGTTCCAATCGTTAAAATGCAATTATTTCTCAAAACTGGATGTTCAAGCCTTCCTGTCAGAGTGCGCTCAATGGTTTCGCATGAAGTGAGGCGACAATGACCGGTTACAATGAGCTCAAGGGAGCAGGGCAAATCCTCGTGGTCGAGGACGACCCCGTGCAGCGCCGCCTGCTTAAGAATGCAATCGAGCGGCACGGCCATGTCGTGCACCAGGCGGAAAACGGTCGCATCGGCCTGGAAATGGTCAAACGCGACAGCGGCCTTTTCAGCGTCATCGTGCTCGATCTGATGATGCCGGAGATGACCGGCCTCGAGTTCCTCGACGCGCTTCACGAATTCGGCACGCAGATCCCGGTCATCGTTCAGACGGGGCAGGGCGGTATCGAAACGGTGGTGCAAGCGATGCGGGCCGGTGCCTTCGACTTCGTCGTCAAGCCGGTCTCGCCCGAGCGCATCGCCACCTCGATCTCGAACGCGATGAAGCTCGACCAGCGCGAGGTGAAGGCGCGGGCCGGCCGCCGGTCGCGCTCAGGCTCGGTCGGCTTCGACGACATCGTATCGGCAAGCCCGGCGATGATCCGCGTCATCGATCTCGCCCAGCGGGCGGCTCAGTCCAATATTCCCGTCGTGCTCGAAGGCGAATCCGGCGTCGGCAAGGAATTGGTGGCGCGTGCCATCCAATCCGGCGGCGACCGCTCGAACAAGCCCTTCGTCACGGTCAATTGCGGGGCGATCCCGCATAATCTCGTCGAGAGCATTCTCTTCGGCCATGAGAAGGGTGCGTTTACCGGCGCGACCGAGCGCCATATCGGCAAATTCATGGAAGCCGACGGCGGCACCATTTTCCTGGACGAGATCGGCGACCTGCCGCTCGATGTGCAGGTGAAGCTGTTGCGCGCCGTGCAGCAGGGAGAGATCGAGACCGTCGGTGCGCGCACCGCCCATAAGGTCAATGTCCGGCTGATCTCGGCGACCAACAAGGATCTGATCGAGGAGGTCAAGAACGGCCATTTCCGCGAGGATCTCTACTATCGCCTCAACGTCTTCCCGATCACCATTCCGGCGCTGCGCAAACGCAAGGAGGATATTCCGAATCTGGTGCGTGTCTTTGCCGAGCGCTTCTCCAGCGAGCAGAAAAATGGTCGCCGCATGACGGTGAACTCGGGCACGCTGGCGTTGCTGACCGCCTATGACTGGCCAGGCAATATCCGCCAGCTCGAAAACGCTATCTTCCGCGCGGTCGTTCTCGCCGAAGGGCCGGAGCTGACCGAGGGGGACTTCCCGCAGATCGCCGCCCAGCTTCCGGAATACGAAGTCGTGGATCACCTGGCGCTCGTTGCCGACAATACCGGCCTCGATCCCGACGACACCTATGGTGAGGATTTCAGGGCGTCGATCTCGGGAGCGGTGCATCACCGTCTGTCCGAAGCCTCCGAAAACGCGATCGCCAGCGTCAATCCCGCCGGCGACGTACGCAGGCTTGCCGATGTCGAGGAAGAGCTCATTCGATTCGCGCTCAAATTCTATCGCGGGCAGATGAGTCAAGTGGCGCGCAAACTTGGCATTGGCCGGTCCACACTTTATCGCAAGCTCAAGGATTACGGTATAGACCCCGACAATCCCCAGAAAGATGCGGCTTAAGCGCTTTTTGTTAAGACTAAGGCAACCACGATTTGTTACTGGTCATAAACCACTTGTTAGTGGCTCGTTCACTATGTAAAGAAAAGGTTGATCATGTGTGGCATTTTTGCCATCGTGTGACCGCATTTGACAGTCATCTGAGACAGTACGGGACATTGTCTGTCTGACGGGGATCGAGTTGCCGAATCTGAATGGGAATTCCAAGCGTTCGCGCTTGAGCTGGCGTTTGTTGTGCGCCGACATTTGCGGAAAGGCAATAAGGACGGCAGCGGCCGCCCTTCTTGCGCTCGCGGTTTCCTCACCGGTATTCGTTGGTACACCTTCGCAGGCCGCGGGCGACACCCGCAGCCTCAAGCTCTATTTCATCCATACCGGCGAAAAAGCCGTCATCACCTACAAGCGCAACGGCAAGTTCGACCCGAAGGGTCTGGAGCAGCTGAACCGCTTCCTGCGCGACTGGCGCAAGAATCAGCCGACGAAGATGGATCCGCGCCTGTTCGACCTGATCTGGGACGTCTATCGCCAGAGCGGTTCGAGGGACTACATCAACGTCGTCTGCGGTTTCCGTTCGCCGGGAACCAACGAGATGCTGCGCGGCCGCTCGCGCAACTCAGGCGTCGCCGAAAAGAGCCAGCATATGCTCGGCAAGGCGATGGACTTCTTCATTCCGGACGTCAAACTCGCGACATTGCGCGGGATCGGCATGAAGATGCAGGTCGGCGGCGTCGGCTTCTATCCGAAATCGGGATCGCCCTTCGTGCATATGGACGTCGGCGGCGTTCGCGCCTGGCCGCGCATGAGCCGTGACGAGCTTGTCCGGCTTTTCCCGAACGGCAACACCATTCATATTCCGGCTGACGGCAAGCCGCTGCCGGGCTACCAGCAGGCGATGGTCGACTACAAGCGCCGCGTCAGCGGCACGCAGATGGAGATCGCCAGCGCCTCCGAATCGGCGCCGAAGCACAAGACGCTGTTTGCAGCGCTGTTCGGCGGCGGAGCGGATGAGCAGGAAGACGATACGGACGATTCGACCCCTGTTGCCGTCGCCAAGGCGACGCCGCCGAAGTCCGAGCCAGCCCCTGCCGAGCCGCAACAGACCGAGGTCGCCGATCTGAACGCGCCGGTGCCGCAGGTTCGCCCGGCATTCAGCAACCAGCCGGCCGGCAGCGACGTGGCGAGCGCGCTCGTCGCACCGTCTTCGGGTAATGCGGCGCAACAGGCTCTTGCAGCGGCCCTTCCTGCCGATCAGGCCCAACCGCAGCAGTTTGCCGATCTCAGCGCCTATAGTATTCCGGTCCCCTCGCTTCTCGGCCCGCGCCGTGCGCCTGGCGACGCCGAGCTTGCGTCGCTGACGGGCGCCAATGCGCTGCCGGTTCCGACGCCGGTCGAACGCCCTGCCGTTGCCGAGAACCTTCTTGCCGCGGCCGATGCCGATCCCGAAGCGGAGGCCGACGAAGCCGATCAGGACGCGTTGTCTCCCGCCGTCGCCGATGCGCTCGACCAGCAGCGAAACGAGGGTGCGGAAAGTCAGATCGCGTCGAAGGCGCCGCCAATCACAGTAGAGCAGGCGATCAACGCCGCGATGACGCAAAAGGCGCCTGCCGCAAAGCCGCCGCTCGAACTCGCCGCCTTGGCGCCGATGTCCAAATCGGCAAGCTTTGGTGACGGCTTCGACGAACCGGCCACCGAAAGCGCTGTGGCTCAGGGACTTCCTGCCAAGGGCGGCCGCCCGACACACAAGGAAGCCGCCGCAGCCGATGCCAGCCGCGCGGCAGTGCGCACCGAGCCGAAGCTGACGGAAAAGATGATCTCGCAGTGGGCGCTGACCAATGCCCGCCTCGAAATGGCCTCCAAGCAGGTCAAGGCGCCGCGTTTCGTCAGCCAGACGATGCGTGCCCAACCAACCGCCGTCTATGCCGAGGGCTTCAATGTCAAGACCGCTTCGGTCGACCCCGCCCGCTTCAGCGGCACGGCGGTGAACTTCATGCAAGTGCGCAAGTTCAACACGAACTGAGCCGGCCGATCATGAAATATCGAAAACCGTCGGAGCGATTCCGGCGGTTTTTCTTTGTCCGCTTCGACCGAGGCGAGGTGACCGTTTAGCCAAGTGTGTTTCAGGGCGTGATGCCGAAAGTGTGAGCGGTTTTCTTATGACATCCTGTTCTAAAGCGCGTCGCATCAAGCTTGATTCATGCGACGCGCTTTAGTCCTTTGTTTTATGCATGTCGTTATCCCGGAACCGCTGCACACTTCCGGGCGACCTGCATTGGGCAAAAGAAAAGCCGCCGGAAGGCCCGGCGGCTTGTCGGCATCCGCGATGCGCGGCGGATCAGCCTTCCGGCGGCGACTCGATCATACCGAGCGCGAGCAGGTAGGTGTCGAGGATGGCTTCCTCCTCCATGCGCTCCTGCTCGTCCTTCTTGCGCAGCGCCACGACCTTCTTCAGGATCTTGGTATCGAAGCCGGTTCCCTTGGCTTCGCCATAGACGTCCTTGATATCGTCGGCGATGGTCTTCTTTTCTTCTTCCAGCCGTTCAATGCGCTCGATGAAAGCGCGAAGCTGATCGCGGGCGACGCCATGAGCATCAGACATCGTGTTCTCCTGATTTTTCGGGTGATCAATTTGGATGCACGTGACTGCCGCGAAGCGGCGTCACGGTCAAGCCTGTTGTCGGCAAGCCAAGCTATTTGTGTGGGTTGTTCAGTTCAAAAGCAGCCTTTTGCACAGGCGAGGCCTCGTTCTGGTGAAGATTCTTCCAGTCTTCATACGGCATGCCATAGACCATCTCGCGCGATTCGTCCCGGGTAATTGGGACACCCTCAGCCTCGGCGGCTTCGCGATACCAGTTCGACAGGCAGTTGCGGCAAAAGCCGGCCAGGTTCATCAGGTCGATGTTCTGAACGTCGTTGCGCTCGCGAAGATGTGCGAGGAGGCGGCGGAAGGCTGCGGCCTCGAATTCGGTCTGCTGTGTTTTGCTGAGCGCGGTCATCTCGCTTTCCTTTCTTCACCAGGGGCCTTCGGGGGCCTTTCACTCAATAGGGACCTGTGCGCGACAGGTGGACGTCGTATTCGTGCAGGGCCGGATCGGCATTCATCGCCGCAAAGATCGGCGCCAGGCGTTCGGCCCATGCCGATATTCCGGCCTCGTCTGCGATCAGGTCCTGGCGCACCTCGAGCAGCGCGTGCGGAATGCCGGTGATCATGCAATGCTGGTACATGGTATCGCCCTTCAGCGCGCCGTCATAGGGTTCGTTATCGCCGACGACAAGATCGGGATCGGCGCGCAACCTCTGGAGCAGCGGGCCGACGGCGCGGTGGTCGCTATCCCAAAGCACGGCGGCGTGCCAGGGGCGGGGAATGCCCTTCCAGGCCGGGGTGAAGGAGTGCAGCGACAGCACCAGCGGCGCCCTGCCGGTGGCATTCGCCACCTTGTCGATCGTTGCGGCCACGGCGCCGTGATAGGGGCGATGAAAGGTTTCGATGCGGGCATTCCACTCCTGCGGCGTGATCGGATGATTGCCTGTTATGACGGCGCCGTCGGAGATCTTCATGATCAAGGTGGGATCGTCTTCGCCGCGGTTCGGGTCGATCAGCAGGCGCGAAAAGCCGCCGAGTACCGCGGGCACGCCGAGCCTCGCCGAAAGCTGCCGCGTCAGCCCCTCAATGCCGATGTCATAGGCGATGTGGCGGCCGAAGGCGGCGTCGGGCAGGCCGAGCCGGCCATATCGCGCCGGAAGGCGGTTCATCGCGTGATCTGCGAGGATCACCATGCCTTTGTCATGTTTGCCGGGTAGGATTTCGAAGGATTGGAAGTCGTCCATCAGGAATTGCCGTTTGTCATTGCGCAGTCGGTGGCAGTGATCGCATGCGTCTGCGCCACGTTCAAGCGCCGCAGGCGGACAGCGGTTGAGCCGGACCCTCGACGGGTGGTTTGTGAAAGGAAATATAATCGATTAGCATTGCGTTGACTTTCGCTTGACGGCGGCGCAAGAAGACACCGATACGAATAACCGTGGAGCTATTTGGGAGCCGTGTTGATCCAAGCCGCGCCAAGTTTCCTCACGCGGTCCGGACCGCTGGTCCGTCTCGCTCTGTTCGCTCTTGCAGCCATCATGCCGTTTTTCATCGCAGATGCCGCACGCGCCGATTTTCGCGTCTGCAACGGAACGCAAAATCTCGTCGGCGTCGCGATCGGCTACCGGGCCAAGGATGGCTGGATGACCGAGGGCTGGTGGCAGGTGCCGGCAACGACCTGCGCCACGTTGATCGAGGGAGAATTGCAGTCGCGTTATTATTACCTCTACGCAGAGGACGCCGCCCGGGGAGGACGATGGACGGGCGACGTGCAGATGTGCGTGGCGGAAAACGAGTTCAAGATTACGGGTGTGCAGGATTGTTATGCCCGCGGTTACCAGAAGATGGGATTCAAGGAATATGATACGGGCCGCCAGGGTAGCTGGATGGTCCAACTCTCCGACACCCCAGGGACGCAAGAAAGCCAGAATTGATGAAGCGTAATCGCAAAATTAAAATCCTCGCCACCCTCGGGCCTGCCTCCGCCGAGGAATCGATGATCGAGAAGCTGCACCAGGCCGGTGCCGATGTCTTCCGCATCAACATGAGCCATGCAAGCCACGACCTGATGCGTACGCTGATCCAGCGCATCCGCTCGGTTGAAGCGCGCTGCGGCCGGCCGATCGGCATTCTCGCTGACCTGCAGGGACCGAAACTGCGTGTCGGCAAGTTCGTCGACAGCAAGGTCGACCTGAAGCCCGGCCAAACCTTCACGCTCGACAACAACGAAGCGCTCGGTGATCAGAACCGCGTCTTTCTGCCGCATCCCGAGATCCTGGAATCGGTGCAGCCCGGCCACCGCCTGTTGATCGATGACGGCAAGCTCGCGCTCCGCGCCGAAAAATGCGACGGCAAGAGCATCGTCACCACTGTTATTTCGGGCACGCGCATCTCCGACCGCAAGGGCGTCAGCCTTCCCGACACGCTGCTCGGCGTCGGCGCACTGACAGACAAGGACCGCGCCGACCTCGACGCCGTGCTCGCCACCGACGATGTCGATTGGGTGGCGCTGTCCTTCGTCCAGCGTCCCGATGACCTTGCCGAAGTGCGCAAGATCGCCCGTGGCCGTGTCGGCCTGATGTCAAAGATCGAAAAGCCGCAGGCGCTCGAGCGTATCGAGGAAATCATCGAGCTTTCCGACGCGTTGATGGTCGCCCGCGGCGATCTCGGGGTCGAAATGCCGCTCGAATCGGTTCCCGGTATCCAGAAGCAGCTGATCCGCGCCTGCCGCCGTTCGGGTAAGCCGGTGGTCGTCGCCACGCAGATGCTGGAATCGATGATCTCCTCGCCGGTGCCGACGCGCGCCGAAGTTTCCGACGTCGCAACCGCCGTCTTCGAAGGTGCGGATGCCGTCATGCTCTCGGCCGAATCCGCTTCCGGCGATTATCCGGTCGAGGCCGTCTCGACCATGGCGTCGATTGCCACCGCCATCGAGCGCGAGCCGCATTATCCCGGCATCATCTACGCCCAGCGTGCCCAGCCCGAAGCGACCGGCGCCGATGCGATCTCGCTTGCTGCCCGTCAGATCGCCGAGACGCTGAAGCTGTCGGCGATTGTCTGTTACACCTCGTCGGGCACGACGGGCCTTCGCGCCTCGCGCGAGCGGCCGCAGGTGCCGATCCTGGCGCTGTCGCCGATCATCAAGACGGCACGCCGCCTTGCCGTCGTCTGGGGCCTGCATTGCGTCGTCACCCATGACGCGACCGATCTCGACGACATGGTCAACCGCGCCTGCCGCATCGTCGCCGACGAAGGCTTCGGCAAGCCGGGCGACCGCATCATCATCTCGGCCGGCGTGCCGCTCGGCACGCCCGGCGCCACCAATATGATCCGCATTGCCTATATCGGCTCCGACGGCCAAAGCGGCATCTGATCCGATCGGTCCGTTTGAAAGCCCGCTGCCTCAAGAGGCGGCGGGCTTTTTCTTTGACAGGACAGCATTGCTAAGCGCTGCTGTGCGTGCAAGTTTCGATCCCTGGATTGGGAGGGATCATCATGGATATCGTCACGCTTCTGGCTTTTGCAGCCGTTTCTTTTGTCGGTATCGCCACACCGGGGCCGACGGTGCTGCTGGCGCTGACCAATGGTTCGAGGCATGGCCTGCGCCGGGCGATTGCCGGCATGATCGGCGCGGTGCTTTCCGATTTCGTGTTGATCGGCGCCGTCGCGATCGGCCTCGGCGCCTTGCTGGCGGCATCGGAATTCTGGTTTTCAATGCTGAAATGGGCGGGTGCTGCCTATCTCGCCTTTCTCGGCATTATGCTGCTGCGCTCGAAGGGCACGATCGATGCGGCGCTGAAATCCGGGGCGTCTTCGAGGGCGATATCTCCCTTCTCGATCGGACTGAAGAGCTTCATGGTCGCGGCGACCAATCCGAAGGGCTATTTGTTCTTCTCGGCCTTCCTGCCGCAGTTCATTGATCCCACCCTGCCACAGGCAACGCAGTATGCGCTGCTCGCGCTCACCTTTGCCGCACTCGATTTTCTCATCATGTTCGGCTACGCCTTTTTCGGCTCGCGGGCGGTGCGTTTCCTGAAAACCTCGGGCGCCCTATGGTTGGAACGGGCTTGCGGCGGCGCGCTGTTGGCGCTTGCCGGCTCGCTCGCCTTTTATCGCCGGGCAATTGCTTGAGCTCAGGGTCGAGCCAGGGATAGATGGCCGACGCGATAGGCCTGCGTGTGCGCGTCAATTTCAGGAATTTCTCGCCACAGCCTGAAGCGCACCCGCGTCCATGTCGTCGGCTCGAAGCCGGAGGCCGAGGCGAGTGCGCCGCCGGTCGCGACGTCGGCCGCAGCCTCCGCGCTGTCGGCACGGCGGATTTCGGTGAGCGGCGCGTAGGGCTCGATACGCAGTACATCGCGCGTGGCAAATCTGGCCGCGGCGACGTCCGGCGAGATTTCTGCCTGCCAGACGATCCAGGTCCTCACCTGCGGCCAGCCGAAGGCGCCGGTGAGCGTTTGGAAAGCCGGGCCGCAGAGGAAGTCGCTTGCCCCTTCCGGCTCTTGCCAGAGATAGAAGGGCGCATAGAGATTGTCGCGGCTGCCGAATTCGCCCTTAAGGGCACTGAGATAGGCCTTGAAGCCGAGATTGGGAAAGCCGTCGAGCAGCGGACCTTTGTCGCGGATGCGGCGGTCGATGACCGACATGTCGTAATCGGCGGGCAGGGTAAAGCTGTACTGCATGGCGATCATGACCGGGCCTCCACCGGCTGCAGCCATTCGACGATGCTTCCGTTTTCGGCCGGCTGGATGCTGATATAGCTGAAAGGGCTGTCATCGGCTGCGCCATGCCAGTGGCGCTCGCCGGGGGCAAACCAGACGGCGTCGCCGGCGCGCAGTTTCTCGACGGGACCACCCTTGCTCTGTGCCAGCCCATGACCCGAAAGCACGTAGAGCAACTGGCCCCTGGGGTGCGTATGCCAGCGTGTGATAGTGCCGGGATCGAGTGTCGCGCGCATTGCGGTGTTCTCACCGTCGGCCCCGCCTTCGAGCAACATTTCGACCCAGAAAGGCGCCGTTGCAACGCCTTCCGGCGAGCGCACCGCCCTGCCGGGGCGCCTGATGGTCATCGTCTTCGGGTTCAACGTGGTCATTGCCGGCCTCCGACCGTCCGCAGCCGCCAGTCGGGATCGGTCATCTGGGCGATGCCGTTGCCGAAAGACCAATCATCCGGTGCGCTGGTGCTGATGACGATCATCACATCCTCGGGCCGGAGGCCCGGCGATTGCGCCAGAAGTTCGCCGAGCCGCCGATAGAGCGCAGCCTTCATCTCGGCTGTCCGGGGCCTGCCGATCGTGATCGAGATGTAGACGAAATCGTCGGAGCGGGGACCGGCGAGGTAGCTGCGGTCGAAGATCAGCTCGTTATAATCATGCTGATGGATGGCCTGGAAGCGGTCGTTTTCGGGCACGTCGAAGGTCTCGACCAAGGCACGCTGGATGTTGTCGGCCAGTGCGGCGAGATAGTCCGACGACTTGCCTTTGCGAAGCGAAATTCGAACGAAGGGCATCTGGATCTCCATGGTTCAGGCCGTTCGTCGGCCTTGACAGCAGAACCATCGCACAGCACAATGATGCTGAAAATCAGAAAGTTATGGATCGATGATCCTGAAAAATGGGATTATAGAATGCGGCGGACAATTTTCGATCTCGATGTGCTCCGTACCTTTTCGACCGGTATGGAGCTCGGCAATTTCGCCAAGGCGGCCGAAAGGCTCGGGCGTTCCACCTCGGCGGTCAGCGCGCAGCTGAAGAAGCTGGAGGAGCAGGCCGGCACGCCGATCTTCCGCAAGGTGGGGCGCGGCCTGGCGCTGACCGACGCCGGCGAGACGATGCTCGGTTATGCCAGGCGGCTGCTGGAACTCAACGACGAGGCGGCTGCGGCCGTGCACAGCGTCGAGCTGGAGGGCTGGGTGCGGCTCGGCCTGCAGGAGGATTTTGGCGAAAACCTGCTGCCGGAGGTGCTCGGCCGCTTCGCGCGTGCCCATCCGAAGGTCCGCATCGAAGCGCGGGTGGTGCGCAATGCCGAACTGCTCGAGCGCGTCACCTCAGGCAAGCTCGATCTGGCGCTTGCCTGGAGCGATGGCACACGGACTTCGCATTGCGAGCAGATTGGCGAGGTGCCGATGCGTTGGATTGGACCTGTCGAGGGAGCCCCGGGCTGGCATGCGGCAAGCGGTGAGCCGATGCCGCTCGCTTCGCTGGAGGCGCCATGCCTATTGCGAAGTGCTGCGACCCGGGCACTTGACGAGGCGGGCATTTCCTGGCGTCTCGCCTTTGTCAGCCCCAGCCTCGGCGGTCTCTGGGCAGCGGCGGCGGCGGGCCTCGGCATCACCATCCGTACACCGATCGGCCTGCCGGCAAAGGTCCGACCGCTGGCGCCGGAGACGATTGGCCTGCCTGATTTGCCAAAGCTCGGTTTGGTCCTGCATCGGGCCGAAGCCGAACCGCAACCGGCTGCGGCCCGGCTTGCCGAACTCGTGCTGCAATCGGTGCATGGCGCCCTGCGCGGGACGGCGGCCTGACACATCACATCTGCCGTTGCTGTAGGGCGGTGCGCCGAATTGCCTGCGGCGGCTGGCCGAAAGCGCGCAGGAAGGCACGGCGCATGCGCTCGTGATCCCCAAAGCCGGTTTCGCGGGCAACGACGTCGATCGGGTGGCGGCCCTGCTCCATCATCAGGCGGGCGGCTTCCAACCGCAGGTTCTCAACTGCCTTGGCCGGTGATTGTCCGGTCTCGGCGCGAAAGGCGCGGCTAAACTGGCGGAGGCTAAGGTGGGCCGCTTCCGCCAGTTCCTCAACTGGCAGCGCCGATTTCAGATTGCTGCGGGCGTAGGCGAGTGCCTTCTGGATGCGGTCCGATTTGGGCTCCAGTTCCAGAAGGGCGGAAAATTGCGACTGGCCGCCGGCCCGGCGATGATAGACGACGAGCTTGCGGGAAATGGCACGGGCCACCTCGAAACCGTGATCCTTCTCAACCATCGCCAAAGCCAGATCGAGACCGGCCGTCATACCGGCCGAGGTCCAGACGGAACCGTCGATGATGAAGATCCGGTCTTCTTCCATTTTTATTTTTGGATATCGGCTTTGCAGTTGGCGCGAGACATACCAATGCGTCGTCGCCCGACGGCCGTCGAGAATGCCGGCTTCGGCAAGAAAGAAGGCGCCGGTGCAGATCGAGGCCAAGCGACGGGTAGCGGGCAGGGCGGCGCGGATGAAGTCGGCTTCTGCTGCGCTCGGCAGCCTGACGCCAGGCGCTCCCGCCACGATCAGCGTGTCGAGGGCCGGGTCGCCAAAGGCCTCCGTCTCCATCACCATGCCAAGCGAGTTGGCAATCGACCCACCATGTTCAGAGAGATAATGGATGTCGTAAGCCTTTTCCTCAAGTTCGATATTGGTGAACTCGAAGGCGGAAACGGCCGCCAAGCTCATAATCTGGAAGCCGGGATAGAGCAGAAAGCCAATTCGTTGCACGATCATCAGATCCCAAATGATGTCCTGAAAGGTGGTATATATGACATTCAGGACATGCGCAATCGGGCGTAAGACTCTCCTCAAGCGCAGGGCATCAGGCCAGGGCGTATTCAAGGAGACGGATCATGACACAGGAACTGAAGGGCACGGCGCTGGTGACCGGTGCATCCTCGGGCATCGGCGCAGTCTACGCCCATAGGCTGGCGAAGCAGGGTTACGACCTCATCATCGTCGCCCGCAACGGCGAACGGCTGAAGTCGCTGGCAAGCCGGTTGACGGCGGAAACCGGCCGGACGGTCGAGACTGTCGTGGCCGATCTCGGCGACAAGACAGGCCTCGCCCGCATCGAAGGCGTACTGAAGGAAGACCGGAGCATTACGCTTCTCGTCAACAACGCCGGCGTCGGCGGAACGGCGCCGCTGCTTTCCTCCGATGTCGACAAGATGCAGGCGATGATCGAGCTCAATGTGACGGCGCTGACACGGCTGACCTATGCCGTCGTGCCGGGTTTCGTCGCCCGCGGCGGCGGTACGATCATCAATATTTCTTCCATCGTCGCGATCTCCCCAGAGATGCTAAATGGCGTCTATGGCGGCACGAAAGCCTTCGTACTCGCCTTCAGCCAGTCGCTGAAGCATGAGCTGGCGGAAAAGAACATCCGCATTCAGGTCGTGCTGCCCGGCGCCACTGCGACGGAATTCTGGGGCATCGCCGGCACGCCGGTCGAGTATCTGCCGAATGAGATCGTGATGTCTGCAGAAAACATGGTCGATGCGTCGCTCTCGGGCCTCGGGCAGGGCGAGTTCGCAACGATCCCGTCACTCGAGGATGCAGGCCTGCTTGCCGCCTACGAGGAGGCGCGTCAGGCGTTGATGCCGAACCTGTCTCGCACCGTGCCGGCGGAACGCTACAAGATCGCATGACGGTCGCCGATGAAAGACCGTCCGCCGCTGCTGCTGCGGACGGGTCACGGGCGTTCCTGAAATCCGAGGCCGTTTACAGCCTGCGCCGACACGGTATCTCAGCCGAAGCGTCCCAGCGCCATGGCGAAGATATCGGCATCGACATTGCCGCCTGAGGTAACGGCGACGACGGTGTCGCTTTCCAGCGCCTCGCCATGGAAGAGGGCGGCAGCAAGCGCCACCGCCCCGCCGGGCTCGACGACGATCTTCAGCCTGACGAAGGCGAGCGCCATGGCGCGCAGCGCCTCATCGTCGGTGACGACGATGCCGGCGCCGGCGAGACGCTTGAGGATCGGGAAGGTGATATTGCCAGGCTGCGGCGTGAGGATCGCATCGCAGATCGAGCCTGCTGTCGACGCATTACGTTCGATCCTGCCGGAGGCGAGCGAGCGGGTGGTGTCGTCGAAATCCTTGGGCTCGCAGGGGCGGACGCGAAAGCCGGGGGCGCTGGCTTCGAGTGCGAGCGCGATGCCGGAGGTCAATCCGCCGCCGCCGCAGGGAACGAGGACTTCAGCTGACGTCACGCCTTCCTCTTCCGCCTGCTCTGAAATCTCCAGACCGGTCGTGCCCTGACCGGCGATTACCAGCGGTTCGTCGAAAGGCTTGATCAGTGTCAGGCCGCGCTCGGCCGAAAGCCTCGCGCCGATCTCGTCGCGATCCTCATTGACACGGTCGTAGAGGACGACGTCGGCGCCGAAGGCGCGGGTGTTGGCGATCTTCAGCTTCGGCGCATCGCTCGGCATGATGATGACCGAGGGCACATTGTGCAGCTTTGCGGCAAGCGCGACGCCCTGGGCATGGTTGCCGGAGGAGAAGGCGATGACGCCCTTGGCGCGCACGGCCGGATCGAGGCCGGAGACGGCCGACCAGCCGCCGCGAAACTTGAACGAGCCGGAATGCTGCAGGCATTCCGCCTTCACGAACAGGCGCCGGCCGGCGATTTCGTTGAGGAAGGGGGAGGAGAGAAGCGGCGTACGCCTGATGTGACCGCGCAGACGGGCGCGGGCGGCGACAATCATTTCAATGCTGACCATTCGGGAATCGTCCTGCTTGCGGGTTCGCTCTTGCTTAGGGTGCGGCAAGCGACTTGTGAACGGCGACTTTGTCACCGTGACATAAATGGTGCATCGCGTTTGCCGCTCGCTGCAAGCTGCCGACGTCAGTAGCCGTTGGCCGAACCCTCCGCCGCGCGGCTGTCCATGGCCCCATTATACCGCGCACCGCCGCCCTTTTCGATGGCGGCGAGGCTTTTGCCGCCGACGAGGATGCCGGCGGCCTGGCCCCAGAGCGGCGCGTCATTGCCGCCATCGAAGCTGTAGCCCATGGCGGCGAGGGTCTTTTCCGTATCGGGCGACAGCGCATAGGGTTCGAGATAGACCTTGTCGGGCTGCCATTGATGGTGGATACGCGGCGCGTTCACCGCCTGGCTGATATCCATGCCGAAATCGACGACGTTGAGGATCGCCTCCAGCGTAATGGTGATGATACGCGAACCGCCGGGGCTGCCGATCACCATGAAGGGCTTGCCGTCCTTGGTGACGATCGTCGGGCTCATCGAGGAGAGCGGTGTCTTCTTCGGAGCGATGGCATTCGCTTCGCCCTGCACCAGGCCGTAGAGGTTCGGCACGCCGGGCTTGGAGGTGAAATCGTCCATCTCGTTGTTGAGCAGGACGCCGGTGCCCGGTGCCACGACGGCGGCGCCAAAGGAGCCGTTCAGCGTATAGGTGACGGCAACGGCATTGCCCTCGTCGTCGATGATCGAATAATGCGTCGTCTCGGTACTTTCCTTGCCGCCGAGCGGTTTGAGGTTGGCGGAAGTGCCAGCCTTGTAAGGATCGATCTTGGCGTCGATTTCCTTGGCATAGGCCTTGTCGATGAGTTTTTCGACCCGATTCTCGACGAAATCGGGGTCGCCGAGCGCAGCATTGCGATCGACATAAGCATAGCGCATGGCCTCGACCATGACATGGACGGTGTCGGCTGAACCGTAGCCCAGGTAGGAAAGTGGATAATTTTCGAGAACGTTGAGGATCTCGCAGATGATGACGCCGCCGGAGGAAGGCGGCGGTGAGGAGATGATGTCGTAGCCGCGATAATTGCACTCGACCGGCTTCAACTCGCGCACGGCATATTGCTCGAAATCCTCCTTGGCGAGGATGCCGCCCTTGGCCTGGCTTGCCTTGACGATCGCCTCGGCGGGTGCTGCCTTATAGAAGGCGTCCGGACCTTTTTGGGAGATGCCTGCCAGGACCGCGGCAAGGTCGGGCTGCTCGAGCTTTTCGCCCGATGCATAAGGTTTGCCGTCGGGTTTCAGGAAGATCTTCGCCGCCGCCTCGTCTTTGGCGAGCCGCTTGGCGCTGCCGGCGAGGCTCGCGGCGTCGCCCTGTTCCAGCGTGAAGCCCTCCGTGGCGAAGCGCAGTGCCGGTGCGATCAAATCCTGGCGCGACTTTGTACCGTATTTCTCGCGGGCGGTTTCGAAGCCCATGACGGAGCCTGGAACGCCAACGGCAAGATAACCGTCGAGGCTGGCGCGCGGCACGATATCGCCCTTGGCATCGAGATACATGGTCTTCGTGGCGGCGAGCGGCGCACGTTCGCGAAAATCGAGGAAGGTCTTCGTGCCGTCCTTCAGGCGGATGGTCATGAAGCCGCCGCCGCCGAGGTTGCCGGCCGAGGGATAGACGACCGCCAGCGCATAACCGACGGCGACGGCTGCATCGACGGCATTGCCGCCGCCCTTCAGCACCTCGACGCCGACATTGGTCGCCAGGTGCTGGGCAGTGACGACCATGCCGTGCTCGGCTTCGACAGGGGCAGGCGAGGCGGCGAGCGCCGGAGTCAGGCACAGCGACAGGGCTGATATGACGGAGATCGTCCCGATATGCAGGCGGCCCATGACTTCCCCTCTAGTGGACAATGATGGGAAGCATATGGGGCTGCGGCGGCCCGAGGCAATGCAAGGTTTGGCTTTAGGCGAGAAGCTCGGCGAGTTTCCGGTTGGTGTCCTCATCATCCAGCGGGGTATAGACAACGAGCTTCATCTCCGGCCGGCTCGTCAGCGTCAGCGCTGTATGCTCGAAGCACATGCGGCCTTTTACCGGATGGTCGATGCGCTTGATACCCGACAGCGGGCTGACGACTTCGTGGCGCTGCCACCAGTCACGAAATTCAGAGCTTGCCTGTTTCAGCAGGGCGATCAGTCGCTCGAAATCCGGATCACCGGCATAACGCGCGCTGTCGGCGCGAAACATCGCCAGCGAGACGCGGGCAACCGCCTCCCAATCGACGAGGAGCCGACAATGCGTCGGGTCGGCGAAGAGGCGATGCATGATGTTGCGCTCGTCACGGTCGAGCGTGTCATAACCGCCGAAGAGTACTTCGGCGGCGCGGTTCCAGGCGAGCACATCCCAGCGGCGGCCAAGCACATAGGCCGGTTGGTGCGTGAGGTTGGCGAGTATGCGCTGTAGCGGTTCGTCGACGCATTCGGGTATGCTGGATACTGTCTGCGACGCCTGGCGGTCATTGAGGGTGAAGAGATGTTGGCGTTCGGCCTCGTCGAGACGCAGCGCATCGGCAAGGGCATTGAGCACCTGTGCGGAGGGGCGGACGTCGCGGCCCTGTTCCAGCCATGTGTACCAGGTAGTGCCGACGCCGGCGAGCATGGCGAGCTCCTCACGCCTCAAACCCGGCGTGCGTCGCCGAAAACCCTCTGGCAAGCCGACCTCGAATGGCGTCAGCCGCTCGCGACGAGAGCGCAGGAAGGCCGCGAATTCACGGCGGCGGGCTTCGAATGTGTCGGCTCTCTGGTCCATGCCAGGGATCATATCAGTATCGATACCAGGATAAAAACAGAACTGTTTGACGTTTCCAGGCGGCGCATGATGCAGGCGTCGCTGGTGGTCGAAGCGCCTGCGGCTCGATTAATTTAGGAGCAGCATCATGTCTTTACAGCATGTCGTCGTCATCGGCGGTTCTTCCGGCATCGGCCTCGCCACGGCGAAATTACTTCTGAAACAGGGATATACGGTCACCATTGCGGGCCGCGACGGCGAAAAGCTTGCCGCAGCAAAAGCATCGCTCGACGGCGATCTGCGCAGCCTCGTGCTTGATGCGACGGATTTTTCCACACTCGGGCAGGCCTTCGCCGGAATTGGCGCGTTCGGTCATCTGGTGCTGGCGATGGGCAGTGGTCACGGCGCCGGACCTTTTGCGACGCTCGACATGGCGGATCTGCTTGCCGGGTTCCAGAGCAAGCTCATTCCGCATGCCGCGGCGGCGCAGGCGGCATTGCCAGTGCTTGAGCCGGGCGGCAGCATCACTTTCGTTTCGGCGGTCAGCGCGCAAGCCGCGATGCCCGGCACGGCTGGCCTTGCGGCCGTCAATGCCGGCATCGAGGCGATGGTGCCGGTGCTGGCCGCCGAATTGAAGCCGCTGCGCGTCAACGGCGTTTCACCTGGGGTCGTCGATACGCCGTGGTGGGGTTTCCTGCCGCCCGAGCAGCGTGGCGGCGTGTTTGCTGACTTTGCCAGCCGCACGCCGGTCGGCCGCGTCGGCAGGCCCGAGGACATCGCGGAGGCGATCGCCTTCCTGATCGGAAACGGCTTCATGAGCGGCCACGTCATCACCTGCGACGGCGGTGTGCGTCTCAGCGCCTGATGCAGGTTTAATGCATGTTGCCCGGAAGTGTGCAGCGGTTCCGGGATAACGACATGTATAAAAACAAAGGACTGCAGCGTTGCCGCCGAGAAACGCGAGCCGGAGAGGTCATACGCCGTGCAGGGCGCCAGGCCCCAACGAGGGTACGGTTCCAAGCGTTTGATCGCGTAATGCGGCGGCAAGTCTCTCTTCGGCTCTGCGGGCGATTGCCTGCAGGTCGCGTGGCTTGCCGGCGATTTTTTCGATGGCGGCAATGGCGACATCGGTTGCGAGATAATCCGGCTTGTGGCCGACACCGCGAACGGTAATGAGCTCGGAGCCTGTTATGTCGCGGGCCAGGCCGCGCGAATGCAGGTGCTCCCACACGATCTCGTCGCTGTCGCCTGTTATGATCACGGTCGGCGCGGTGATCCGCGCATAGAGCGGCGACTGTTCCTTCACATAGGCAAGCAGTCTTTTAAAATCGGCCGCGTTGCTGTGGAAAGCGTTGGGTCGCAGCACCAGCGACGGACCGGTCTTTTCGATGTAATCGGCCGGGCGTGGATTGGGGCGGAAAATATTCAGTGTGCCGCGTTCCACCCGGCTCAGCCCGAGGGGCACGACGATCGCGTGGTTGAAGAGCCAGCCGAGGACCGGCACGGTT
Organism: Rhizobium sp. NZLR1b; assembly: GCF_019685155.1. NCBI lineage: Bacteria > Pseudomonadati > Pseudomonadota > Alphaproteobacteria > Hyphomicrobiales > Rhizobiaceae > Rhizobium > Rhizobium sp. NZLR1b. Next base: position 136,073 of record NZ_JABDWC010000010.1, on the reverse strand, counting down.
GCGACGTGATAATACCAGTCGATGCCGCCGGGCCAAGGGTGGGTGGCGGGTGCGAGGAAGAGCAGGCCTGATGTCTTATCGGGATGGCGCAGGCCGAAGGCGGCTACGATCGCACCGCCGAAGGAATGGCCGACGATAACAGCCCTTTCGATGCCGCGCTTTTCCATCAGCCTGGCGATCGCATCGGCCTGACCGGAAGGAACCGCGTTTTCAGGACCGCCGCGTTCGGAATAACCGTGGCCGGGACGATCGACGAACAGCATTTCCGCCCGGCCTTCGAGATCGGCGCGGAAGGCAACGATTTGGTCGAGCAGATTGCCGCTGGCGCCGTGAATGAAGACGAGCGCCGGCAGATCCGCATTTTCGGGACGCTCGATATGGACGGCGTTCATTCGGTAGCCGCCGACATCCGTCAGTTCGCCGATATTCGGATAGGCATATTCGAATTGCCGCGCCTTGTAGGAGGAGAAACCGATGGCGGCGGCGAGCGGGGCGAGAAGAGCGGAAACTTCTGCAAACATGATCTTAACGGCCGATAGTTGCGGCGGTTTTGCCGAGAGCGGACGCGCTGCGTCGTTTCCCGTCTACAGTTCTAAATTGCGCGGCTTGGCTGGAGGTCAAGATCGGCGAGCCGAGATCAGGTGCGGTTGCCGGCGAGTTTTTCCGCAAGCGTGTTGACCTGTTCCTGGGCGGTGCGCTCGGCGGGATAGACATCGAGGAAACGCTCCCAAGCCTTCAAGGTCAGCTGGTCGTTGCCGGAGTTGCTGAGGATTGCCGCCATGCCGGAGAGCGCGCCGAAATGGCGCGGCTCGAGATCGAGCACGTGTTCGATATCCGACATGGATTTGCGATAATTGCCCATGACGAAGTTCAGCGTGGCGCGGCGGTTCCAGCTTTCAGCATAATCGGGCTTCAGCGCGATCGCCTCGTCGAGGAAATCGAGGGCGGCGGGATTGCGCTTTTCCTCGATTGCCTTGTCGGCCCACTGCATCAGCAGATTGACAGTGGCGCTGCCGGAATCGTTCCATTCCATGCGGATTTCATTGGCGATGCCGTTGGCCTTGTCAGGGTCGCGCTCGCGTTTCAACTGGCTGAAGAGTTGGTCGAGGTGTTGCTTCGGCGAATTGGTGACGTCCGTCTGCTCGACGATGACGTTCTTCTCCGCCGCAGCGGCCGGAAAGGCGGAAGTGAGGAGGATGAGGGCGAGCGGCAGCGCCGCTGACGTCAAAGCAAAAAAGCGCATGGCGGACATATTAGCCCGCCAACGCCGAAGATCAAACAAATTTGACGTGATCACCGCAGCGACCCACCGGATATATCTGCCGAGGCAACTGCGCGGCAAGGCGATCCGGGCGCGCGAAATCAGCCCTGACGAGCCTTGAAGCGCGGATTCAGTTTGTTGATGATATAGATGCGTCCCTTGCGGCGAACCAGACGGTTGTCACGGTGACGAGCCTTGAGCGACTTGAGCGAATTCTTGATCTTCATTTTTCTGATCCGCGATCTCTATGGGGGAATTCACATTCGCCCGTATCTTTAACAATCAAAAGCGCGCCATCGGGCGCGCTGTTTAGGTGGGGGAGCAGATACCCCGTCACCTTTTCCGTGTCAACCGCATGACGGTGTTTTTCCCAAGGCGCAAGGGTGTTTTCTCAGCCCAAAACCGGCGATTTCGGCGTCAAGGTGGTGACATGCCCCATCTTGCGGCCGGGGCGCCACTCGGTCTTGCCGTAGAGATGAACCAGCGTATCCGGACGCTGCAGCCAGTTGGGAACGGCCAGGATATCGTCGCCGATCAGGTTCTGCATGATGCAGTCGGAATGACGTCCAGCGTCTCCCAAAGGCATTCCGGCAACGGCGCGGATATGCTGCTCGAACTGGCTGACGACGCAGGCGGTCTCCGTCCAGTGACCGGAGTTGTGGACACGCGGCGCCATCTCGTTGGCAATCAGGCCGCCATCGGCAAGCACGAAGAATTCGATGCCGATGACGCCGACATAGTTCAATGCTGCGAGGATCTTTTCGGCCGATCGGCGCGCGGCGTCCGCCGTCGTCGGCGAGATCGTAGCGGGAACCGTCGAGGTGTGGAGAATGCCGCTGCGATGGACATTCTCGGCGGGATCGAAGCAGACGACCGTACCGTCCGTGGCGCGCGCAGCGATAATCGAGATCTCGCGCTCGAAGGCGACGAAGCTTTCCAGGATGAGCGGCACGGCCCCGAGCGCGGCATAGGCGCCATCCGGGCTGTCGGCCACTGAGCGAAAAACCTTCTGGCCCTTGCCGTCATAACCGAGACGGCGGGTCTTCAGCACGCCCTGGCCGCCGAAATCCTCAAGCGCCATTTCGAGATCGGTCTGGCTGTCGATCGCGTGGAAGCGGGCGGTGGTTATGCCGCAGCCGTTGAGAAAACGCTTTTCGACGAGGCGGTCCTGGGCGGCCTCCAGCGCCTTCGGCGGCGGATAGACGGCCACGCTGGCCGAGAGCGTTTCGGCGGCTTTAACGGGCACGTTCTCGAATTCGTAGGTAACGACATCGCAGACATCGGCGAGTTCGGCGAGTGCCGCCGGATCGTCATAGGCGGCGGTAATTTGCCGGTTGGCGAGCTGGGCGGCCGGGCAGTCCGTCTGCGGCTCGAGAATGACCGTGCGAAAATTCAACCGGGCGGCGGCAATGGCCAGCATGCGGCCGAGCTGGCCGCCGCCGATGATGCCGATCGTTCTTGCCGTCATAGGTCGTCCATCGGGTATTCGGCGACTGCAGCACTTTGGCGCTCGCGCCACTCGTCGAGCCGGTCGGCGATTTCTTCGTCGGAAAGGGCAAGTACGGCGGCGGCGAGGAGGGCAGCGTTGACCGCGCCGGCCTTGCCGATGGCGAGCGTCCCCACAGGGATGCCGGCCGGCATCTGCACGATGGAAAGAAGGCTGTCCTGGCCCGACATGGTTTTGGACTGGACCGGCACGCCGAAAACCGGCAGCGGCGTCATCGATGCGGCCATGCCCGGCAGGTGGGCGGCGCCGCCGGCGCCGGCGATGATGACCTTGAAGCCCTCCGTGCGGGCGCCCTTGGCAAAATTGAACAGCCGGTCGGGTGTGCGGTGCGCCGAAATGATGCGCGCGTCATAAGGGATTTCCAGCGCCTCCAGTGTGTCGGCGGCGTTTTTCATGGTCTCCCAGTCGGACTGGCTGCCCATGATGATGGCGACGGACGGTCTGTCTGTCATCATTGCTGCTATCCCCTCAGGCGATGATGTCAGGGATGATCTGATCTTCCAGCTTGGAGAGCCTGTCCTTGATGACAAGCTTCTTCTTCTTCATGCGCTGGACCCGCAGAGCATCGCATCCTATCTGGATCATGGCGTTGATCGCGGCGTCGAAATCCTCGTGCTCCTGGCGCAGACGCGCCACAATGAGCCTGATTTCCGCCTGTTCCTGATCGGCCATATGCATTCCCCGTTATCGTCCTCGGACCTTGTCCGATCTGCCGATGATTTCCGCAAGCTCCTATCACCAAATACAGGTAACGGCTAGTTAGTCTTGATCATGAAATTGCCATCCAGTCTCCATCTTTTGGCCTTCGACAAGCATTCAAAAATATGTCACAGTCCGCCGCGTTGACACCTTGATCCCCGACGATGATGGCCGGGGAGGGTAAGAGGAAGGAAGGGTCAAATGACAGTTCAAGCTCATCTTGAATCACTCCAGAAAAAGCATGTCGCTCTTGAGGAGGAGTTGCATACGCTCAGAACAGCTCCCTCTATCTCCGATACGGAAATTGCCGAATGCAAGCGCCGCAAGTTGCGCATCAAGGACGAGATTATGCGTCTCAAGTCATCCGTCCACTGATCTTCCCAAGGGTCGCCGGTCGACCATCTTGCGAACGAAAAGGTAAATCCATCCATTCCGCCTGAAATCAGCAAGAACCGGTGATTTTACACCAGATTTGCGCCAGCCCGATGCCTGCAGCATCGCGGCTGGCGCTTTTGGGTCGTAGGCTTTGAGCAGCGGTGCATCATAAGCATCATGTCCCACAGTCTCGCGGGAGCAGGCATCAAGCCCAGAACTGATCGAGCCACAAATTAAGCTTGTCGAATCCGCGGTTATTGACAGTGTAAATGCGCTTCGTGCCTTCAGAGGTCACTGAGACGAGATTGCTTTCGAGCAGCGCCTTCAAATGTTGCGACACGGCCGGGCGGCTGATCGGCAGACCCTCGGCGAGCTCGTTGACTGTCCGTGGCGCGCGGCGCAGTTCCTCCAGCAGAAACCGCCGGTTCGGATCGGCAATCGCAGAGAAAGGGTCCGTGTTCGACATGGCGGGAACGCTACGGCAAACCGGCCGGTCCAGCAAGGAAATTGTGCATTGCAGCGTACTACAGCGCCGCTGTTACACTTAGAATTGCCGACTCTACCAGCCAAGACCCTCGCGCACGATCAGGAAGGCGGCGATCAGGGCCATCGCATACATGAACGGATAAAAGATCGCCGGCTTCATACGGCGCACGCACCAGGCGCCGGCAATGGTGGCGAGCGGAGCGAAGGGCAGAAGCGTCGCGGAGGTCGCAAGATTTTGGGTGTCGAGCTGGCCGAGCGCGAAATAGGGGATCAGCTTGATGGCGTTGAGGATCGCGAAGAAGCGCACGCTTGTGCCGGTATATTCGCGCGGCTGTAGCTTGAGCGGCAGGGCATAGATCTGGAAGGGCGCACCGCCGGCATGGGCGACAAAGCTGCCGTAACCAGAAAATGTGCCCCAGAGGCCGGCGGCCACCGGTCGCTGGCCGCGCGGCGGGATTATCTTGCCGGCGCCCGGGCCGTAATTGTTCCAGAAATAGCGCAGGCAGAAGAGAATGGTCACCGCGCCGATGACGATGCGCAGAATATTGCCCGGAACGAGCGCCGAAGTCGCCCAGCCGAGCGCGATGCCGAAGATTGCCCCCGGCAGCATGATCTTCAGCGTCGCCCAGTCGCCATGTCTGCGCCAGATGACGAGCGAGATCATGTCCATGAAGACCAGGATCGGCAGCAGGATCGCCGCCGCCTCGACCGGCGAGACGACGAGGGCGAGGAATGGCAGGCCGATCAGCGACAAAGCGTCGCCCATACCGCCCTTTGCGAGGCCTACCAGCAGAACGGCGGGCACGGCGGCGTAGTAGAATGACAAATCCTGCGGCATGCTTTCGACGTCCTCCTCTTGCAAGCCTCGTCTAACGGAACTACTCACACAAAACGAGTGCGGATCCCTCCTTTCGAAGGGGAATTCGCAGGAAACGGAAAGACCCCATGACCGAACCGGAAAACCGCTGCCGCCTTGTGCTCATCACACCTGATATCGCCGATGCCGATGAACAGGCAAGGATCGTTGCCGACGCGCTGAGGGGCGGCGATGTCGCCTCGGTGATCGTGCCGCAATACGGGCTTGACGATGGCACCTTCCAGAAACATGCGGAAAAACTGGTGCCGCTGATCCAGAGTGCCGGAGCGGCCGCGCTAATTTCAGGCGACAGCCGTGTGGCGGGACGGGCAAAGGCCGATGGCCTGCACCTTTCCGGCAATGCCGAGGCGCTTTCGGAAGCGATCGAAAAACATGCGCCGAAGCTGATCGTCGGCGGCGGTAACGCAGCCGACCGCCACAATGCACTGCAGATCGGCGAAGTCAGGCCCGACTATATCTTTTTTGGCAAGCTCGACGGCGATATCAAGCCGGAGGCCCATCCGAAGAACCTTGCGCTTGGCGAATGGTGGGCCTCGATGATCGAGATTCCTTGCATTGTCATGGGCGGCACCGATCCTGCTTCGGCGCTTGCCGTCGCCGAGACCGGAGCGGAGTTCGTGGCACTGCGGCTGGCAGTCTTCGGCGAACCCACCCGAGCGCCATCGATCGTCGCCGAAGTCAACGCGCTGCTTGACGAAAAAGCGCCACGGTTTGAGGATTGAAATCGCGCTCATGCCGATCCCGACCGCCCCCCTGTTGAAATTTATCCTTGCCAGCATGGCCGCCCTCGTTGCGGCCGGGCCGGATGTCGTCCTGGCGCAGGCCACCGACAGCGTCATCAGCCAGCCGGGCTCGGCGCCGGCTTCGACTTTCCGCACCGACCGGCCCTCCGGTCCGGTGGTGAGGCCTTCCGATGGTGTCGGCGTGTTCGACCGCATGGGTGCGAAGCTGCCTGACCTGCCGCCGGAGAAGGATTACAAGGGGCCGGTCGACGAGGCTTACGGCGCCTTCCAGCGCGGCTATTATCTGACGGCTATGGACAAGGCGCTGCCGCGCGCCCAGCTCGGCGATGCGGCGGCGCAGACGCTGATTGGCGAAATCCTCTCGCAGGGCCTCGGTGTCAAGAAGGACGTGAAGAATGCTGCCTTCTGGTACGGCAAGGCGGCCGAAGGCGGCGATGCGGCGGCAATGTTCAAGTATGCGCTGATCCTGATGGAAGGCGAAGGCGTGCCGCGCGACAAGGTCAAGGCCGACGACTACATGCGCAAGGCGGCCGAAGCCGGCAATCCTTCGGCGGAATTCAACTGGGCGCAGCTTCTCATCGCCGACAATCCCGGCGAGAAGGGGCTGAGGCTTGCGCTGCCGTTCTACGAGAAATCGGCCGAGCAGGGCATTGCCGATTCGCAATATGCCGTGGCGCAGATCTATTCGACGCTGAAGGACTTGCCGGAGGAAAAGAAACAGCTCGCCCGAGAGTGGATGGCACGTGCGGCGCGCGCCGGCTTTGACACGGCCCAGCTCGATCTCGGGATCTGGCTCGTCAACGGCGTCGGCGGACCGAAGGATTACGTCAAGGGCTTCGAATGGCTGAAACTTGCCGCCAATGGCGGCAACGTCGCCGCACAGAACAAGCTCGCCCACCTTTATATCAACGCCATCGGCACGGCGCCCGATCCGGTCGAGGCGGCGAAGTGGTACGTCCTGTCGCGCCGGGCTGGGCTCGCCGATCCGTCGCTTGAGGATTTCTATCTCGGCATCGAGGACGATCAGCAGAAAGCGGCGATCGAGGCGGCCAACAAGTTCCGGCGGCGATAGCAGGCGCACGTCCAACTGAAGCGCGTCGCGATCTTCAGATTCGCTTGTCGCGCTTTAGCTTATTGTTTTTACGGATGTCGTTATCCCAGAACCACCGGGCACTTTGTTTGAATTTGCTCTAGAAAAGCGCGTCGGCGAACAGATCCTCGTCGTTTTCGGCTTTGCCGATCTCGGCTGGAGCGGGGGTGCTGTCTTCGCTCGCCGGGATGATGTCGCGATGAATGTTTCGCTCCTGGGCCATCGTATAGTGCTTGAAGATTTTGCGATCGAGCGGCGCGATCACCTCAGCGAGGTCGGAGATATCGGCGATATCGGTGCCGGCAACGCCTTCGAGCAGATCGGCGCAGCGGGCAAGGACTTCGCCGAGATCATGCTGGAAATCGAGCTTGCCAATCAGCAGGCTGATTTTGGTGGCGACCTCGCGGCCGTTCTCGGCGAGTACCTTCAGCTCGTTTTCCATCGCGTTGGCCGCAGAGCGGATGTTGCCGACGGCCGACGTCAGGCTTTCTCCCAGGCCGCCAGGCTCGGCGTCCGTGGCGGGGGCGACCCGCCCGGCCGCGGCTTCGAGCGCCGGCAGGCCGTTGACGATGGCGTCGGCGGAATCATCGAGCTTGCCGGCAAAGATGCGTAGTTCGGCGGTGACAACGTTGATCGACTTGCCTTCCTCGCCGAGGCGGCTGCAGCGCAGGTTGGTATTCAAAGCCATATAGTGAATGTCGGTCTTGACGGCGCGGATGTTGCCGATCGCCTCGAAGAGCTTGGCGGCCGTGCCGATCGTCGACTGGCTCACCTGGTCGGCCTGGCGGCTTGCCGTATCGACCTGCTTGACGATTTCGTGGGCGGCCGAAACGCTGGATTCCAGCGCGCGCATGAAGTTGCCGCCGGCTTCGCCGCTCTCGCCGCTCATCTGATCGCGCAGCTTGAGGATCTCCCGCATATCGTGGTCGAAACTTGCTATCGTCTTGACGACGTTCTCCGAATCCCGCTGGAAATTTGCGCACATGTCGCTCATCTGCGCTGCGGTCAAATGGTGAATGATGTTCTGGAGGCGCTGGCGCGCGCCGGCGTCGAGGCTTGCGCCATCCTCGCCGGCAAAGAAATCGTCAAGCAGCGAAAAGGTGGCCTGCACATGCTCGATGCGCTGGCGGGTGATGTCGCCGATCTGCAGGGCCGATAGAGTCGAGGCGACTTTACTCTGGACGGCGCGTGCAATTGCGCCGACGTCGCGGGCGATGACGCCGAGATCTTTGCGGTGCCCGGCGATCTTGGCTGCATCATCGCGCAGGGCTCCGGCAACCGCCGGAACGGTATCGGCATATCCCTTGGAAACGCTGGCGCCGAAAGAGGCTGCGAGCTTCACCTCCTTGTCGAGGCTGTCGAGATGGGTGGCGAAGCGGTTGACCTCATCGGTGCCGGAATAAATGCGCTCCAGGATCTCCTGGGCGAAGCCGGCGAATTCGGCAAGGCCGGCACCGGTGATCTTCACGGTCACGGCGAAGGTTCTGAGATAACGCATCGTCTCCTGCATGTCGGAGACATGCTTGCGTAGCTCCCTGCCGGTATGCGCCAGCGAGACGAGCGCCTGCTGACGGTTTTCTTCGGTGACCGGCAGCGCTGTCAGGCTCTCCACGGTGGCGCTGAGATCGGCGCTGGTGTCGCTCGCTTCCTTGTTGTCGAGCGTCGTGGTGACGCTCTCGAGCGAATTCAGCAAGCGGTTGAGGACATCCATCACCGACAGCAGCACGGTGCCGCCTTCGAGGAAGCGTTCCTCGACCTGGCTGCGGGCGGATTCCAGGGTCTGGCTGATGTCCCGCCCTGACGTGTAGGTTGCAGCGTTCGATGTTACCAGGGCGTGTGCCACTTTTATACCTTTTCTTAGAACACAGGCGATTTGACTCTATTTTTACGGGCAGGATGGAAACGTCCGGTAAACGCGCCGGACTCGCCAGCGTTGTGATTAACGAAAGATGTGGATGGCGCTTCGGCACGAAGCGTCACGGCCGAGAGATCAATTCAACATGCTGTTTTTGCTTTATTTTTTTCTAAATTTTGAGAGAAAAATACAACTTTTCCCGGATGAGAATTGAGAGTCGCGTGGCGCGCTATACGGCGGTTTTCTACAACCGCTGTTTACCCTGCGTTAACGCTGCCATGAGAGTCCTTTTAGGGTCCTCAAGTATTTCCCTGGCCCAGGAGGCTGCATTGGATACTCCGAAACAATATTACGAATCTATAAATTTGCCGGGCGTGCTCAGCATTCGCAACGTGTCCGAACTACTCTCCAAGATTTTCAACGAATTTCATAGCCACGATACAATCATCGTTAGCATTCCGGAAGGCGCTGAAGCAGATCTGAGCTTCGTTCAACTCATCGAATCCTCGCGGCGACAAGCAAAATCTCATGGAAAAACCTTCAGGCTTTCTTCCCCGGCTAGCGGCTCTGTCCTGAACGTACTTGAGCGCTCAGGTTTCATCGAATCCTTCGATCAAGAAGACGCAAATTTCTGGTTGCATAAAGAGGTGTCGTTATGAGTGCAAATATCCTGACTGTCGACGATTCCGCCAGCATTCGTCTGACGACCAAAGTCACGCTGACCAATGCCGGCTATAGCGTCACCGAGGCGGTCAATGGGGCCGAGGGCCTGGCGACGGCCAAGGGCAGCAGCTTCGATCTGATCGTCACCGATCTGAATATGCCTGTCATGGACGGGCTGACGATGATCGAGGAACTGCGCAAACTGCCGGCACAGGCCGGGGTTCCGATCATCTTCCTGACGACGGAATCGGACGCCGATCTCAAGGCGCGCGCCAAGGCTGCCGGCGCGACGGGCTGGCTGACCAAGCCGTTCGACCCGGAAAGTCTGGTGAAGATCGTGAAGAAGGTTCTCGGACGATGAGTACGCTCGATCCTGTCGCCGTCTTCCGCACAGAGGCCGCCGAATGCCTCGAAGCGATCGAGGCTGGTCTTCTCGACCTGACCCACCAGCTCGACAACAAGGATCTCGTCGACGCCGTCTTTCGCGGGCTGCACACGCTCAAGGGCTCCGGCGCGATGTTCGGCTTCGAGGCGCTCGCCGCCTTCACTCATCATTGCGAAACCGCCTTCGACCGCGTCCGCAAGGGCGAGGTCGCGGCGACCAGTGAACTCGTCGCCGCCGTTCTTGCCGCCCAGGACCATATGCGTGCCCTCGTCGACCAGCCGGACGCCGATCACGGCGATACCGGCAGCACGCTTCTGGCGCAGCTGCAGGCTGCCGTCGGCGGCAAGGAGACGCCGACTGCTGCAGCGCCGGCCGCTGCTGCTGTAGTCGCTGCCATCCGCGAGGCACCGGCGAAGAAGAAAAACAGCTGGCGCATCCACTTCAGCCTGCCCGCCAATTCGATGGCCAACGGCACCAACCCGCTCGGCCTGTTGGACGAGCTGCGCGATCTCGGCGAATGCACCGTGCGCGCCAACACCTCGGCCATTCCGCCGCTCGACGAGCTCACTCCGACGGAACTCCACATTTCCTGGGACGTGACGCTGACCAGTGAGCAGGACCGCTCGGCGATCGACGACGTCTTCATCTTCGTGCTCGACGATATGGAGCTCAGCGTCGAGGATATCGATGGCGCGGCAGCGGCAACCGCCGCCCCGGCCGCGGAAAAGGCAGCCGCACATGGCGCTGCAGCATCGGCGCCGGCCGTTCCTGCAGCACCCGTCCCGGTATTCCGTCCTGTCGAGGCGGTTTCGGCCAAGCGCGAGGCGCCCGCCGCCGTCAGCCAGGCGAAGGCGACCGAGAATGTCCGCGTTCCGGCCGAACGTCTCGACGAGTTGATGGATCGCGTCGGCGAGCTCGTCATCGCGCAATCGCGTCTCAGCCAGCTCGCCAGCGCCAGTAGCGATATCGCGCTGCGCTCCGTCTCGGAAGAAATCGAACGTCTCTCCGGTGAATTGCGCGACACGATGATGATGCTGCGCATGGTGCCCGTCGCCACCCTCTTCTCCCGTTTCCGCCGCCTCGTCCACGATCTCGCCCGCGAGACCGGCAAGGTGATCGAGCTGGTGACCGAGGGCGAGAGCACCGAGGTCGATAAAACGGTCATCGAACGTCTGGCCGATCCTTTGGTGCATCTTGTGCGCAACTCGATCGATCACGGCCTCGAAACGCCCGCCGATCGCCTTGCCGCCGGCAAGTCCGAAGCCGGCACGGTGACGCTTTTGGCCCGTCAGGCCGGCGGCGAAGTGATCATCTCGATTAAGGATGACGGTCGCGGCATCAATCGTGAAAGGGTTCGCGCCAAGGCGGAATCCTCCGGCCTCATCCAGCCCGGCCAACCGCTTTCCGACTCTGAGCTGTTGCAGCTGATCTTCGCTCCCGGCTTCTCGACGGCCGCGGCGATCACCAATCTGTCCGGCCGCGGGGTCGGCATGGACGTGGTCAAGAAGACGGTCGAAGCGCTTCGCGGCGCGATCGACATCGTCAGCGTGCCGGGGCAGGGTTCGGAAGTGTCGCTACGCATCCCGCTGACGCTCGCCATTATCGATGGCCTGTTGGTGCGCGTCGGTTCCGGCCGCTACGTCATCCCGCTCTCGGCGGTCGAGGAATGCCTCGAACTGTCGCTCGAGGAAGATCTCCGCTCGCGCGGCCGCAGCTTCATCTCGCTGCGGGACAGCCTGGTGCCGTTCTTGCGCCTGCGCGATCTCTTCCGCACTGGCACCAAGCCCGACGTACATCAAAAGGTCGTCGTCATCTCGACCGGCACGGAGCGTGTCGGCCTCGTCGTCGACCAGATCATCGGCGACCACCAGACGGTCATCAAGTCGATGTCGAAACTGCACAATAACGTCGCGACATTCTCGGGCGCCACCATTCTCGGCGACGGCAGCGTCGCCCTCATTCTCGACGTCGGGCACCTGGTTGCCGCGGGTCAGCAACAGGAGGCGCAATTGCGTGTAGCAGGATGAGCGCAACAGCAACGACAGCCGAACGATTTGACAATCACTGGAGCTATGCCGAGGAAGTCGAGGTTCTAACCTTCGATCTCAACGGCGAAACCTTCGCGCTGGAAGCGGTCATCGTCCAGGAGATCCTGGATCTGCTTCCCGAGACTGCGGTGCCAGGCAGCCAGCCCTTCGTTGCCAGCGTCATCAACTTTCGAGGCAAGGTCATTCCGCTCGCTGATCTGCGTCTCGCCTTCGGGATGGAAGCCGCAGAGGCGACGATCGACAGCCGCATCATCGTCATCGAGATCGATCTGCAAGGCGAGCACACGCTCGTCGGCCTCAGGACCGACAAGGTGAACGAGGTGACGACGCTTGCAAAGACCGCGAGCGAAGCGCCGCCGAGCATCGGCATGCGCTGGCGCGCCGACTATATCAACTGCCTGGTGAAGAGGGGCGGAGAATTCATCATTCTCCCGAATCTGCAGGCGATTTTTTCATCGAGGCGCAATGCGGCGGGAGCCGCCAGCTGATGTCGGCTGAGTTCAGGTTGGGGTTAAACCGATGCGATTGACCATCAAGACAAAACTGGTGACCGCGTTCACCTTCATCATCCTCATGCTGATGGGCACCGCTGCCTACGGCATCGTCAGCCTTGGATCGCTGAACGATACGATCGGCAATCTCATCGCCGGTCCGGCAGCCCGTCTCGACCTGGCGCAGCAAATCAACATCGCCCAGCTCGAGGCCATTCGTCAGCAGAAAAACTTGCTCACCGCCCGCACTGCCGACGAGACGGCCGGTGCGATCGCAAAGGGCAATCAGGCCCGCAAGGAATTCACCGATGCCTTCAGCCAGGTGCTGGCGCTGGCAACGGAAGAAGGCAAGGTTCGCTGGGCGCGCATCGCCGAACTTTCCAAGACATTCAATGCAGCCGACGACCAGATCCGCGACTATGTGAAGGCCGGTAACGCCGAAGGCGCAAATACCATCTCTGTCACGGCAGCCCGGGCCGCCGCCAACGATATCGACTCGACGCTCGGCGAAATCCTGGCACTCGAAAAGCAGCGCATGAAGGCTGCGGACGATAGCGCCGACGCGCAGTATGCGACCACACGCACGATGATGATGGCGGTGGCTGCCTTTGCCCTGTTGATTGCGGCCATTACCGCCTTCTGGATCGCCAGCGCGATCAGCAAGGGCCTTAGCCGGGCCAATACCGTGGTTCGCGAAGTGTCGGAAGGCGATCTGACGAAGATGGCCGATATCACCAGCCGCGACGAAATCGGCGAGCTTCTCGGCAACGTCAACATTATGATCGAACGCCTGCGCGGCGTCGTTGCCGATGCCCTGTCGGCCGCCGACAACGTCTCTTCAGGCAGCCAGGAACTGTCTTCGAGCTCCGAGCAGGTTTCGCAGGGCGCGAGCGAACAGGCCGCTTCGGCCGAAGAGGCTTCCGCTTCGATGGAGGAGATGGCCGCCAACATCAAGCAGAACGCCGACAACGCGGCGCAGACCGAAAAGATCGCCCGCCAGTCGGCCAAGGATGCGGAGATGAGCGGCGAAGCGGTGACGCGTGCGGTCGACGCCATGCGCACCATCGCCCAGAAGATCGGCATCGTCCAGGAGATCGCCCGCCAGACCGACCTGCTGGCTCTGAATGCCGCGGTCGAAGCAGCGCGTGCCGGCGAACACGGCAAGGGTTTTGCGGTGGTCGCCTCAGAGGTGCGCAAGCTTGCCGAACGCAGCCAATCGGCCGCCGCCGAAATCAGCTCGATGTCGGGCGATACGGTCAAGGCCGCTCAGGAAGCCGGCGACATGCTCGGTCGGCTGGTGCCCGACATCCGCAAGACGGCCGAGCTGGTCTCCGAGATCAGTGCCGCCTGCCGCGAACAGGATATCGGGGCTGCCCAGATCAACGAGGCGATTCAGCAGCTCGACAAGGTGACGCAGCAGAATGCCGGTGCCTCTGAGCAGATGTCGGCAACTTCCGAGGAACTAGCCTCGCAGGCCGAAGAGCTGCAGACGTCGATCGCCTTCTTCAAGGTCGATATGGTGGGCAGGCGCCGTGAGCGTGCGCCAGCTGCAAAAGCCGCGGTCCGCAGCCGGCCTCAGCCCGTACCGCGCAAGCCGGGCACCAAGTCACCCGCCAATACGGTCGCCGGTCAGCAGGCCCGCGTGAAGGGATTTGCCCTCGACATGTCGATGGGTGGTCCCGACACGGCCGATGACGAGTTCAGGGAGAGCGCATAGCGCTCCCTGGGGAAGCGCTATGCGCTCCCGTGCGAATTGTCGTGGGCCAGTCAGCTCGCCCGCGACACACGCTTCCGGCACGCGCATGCCGGCATGGAAGTCTGTCAACTTCCTTCCGTGGCATGTCTTCGCCTACCAGAATTTCTTTGCTGCATGATGCCGCGCCCCTTGGTCCATATTTATTGCCTCGCTCTCAGAGAGGAACATTGAGATGCGTATTACGATTAAACTTAAGCTCGCAGCCGCATTCGGCTTTGTCATACTGTTGCTGGTGGGCAGCGCGGTATATGGAATCATCAGTCTCAGTTCACTCAACGATGCCGTCGGCAACCTCATCTCGGGTCCCGCAAAGAACCTGGAACTGGCCCTGGAAGCAAAAGCCGCGGAGCTCAATGGCATTCGCTGGCAGAAGAATGCCCTTCTGGAAATGAATCCCGAGGTGGCCAGGAAGAATTATCAGAACTCGGCGAGGAGCATGGATGAAATGCTCGCCTTCGCGGCGAGCGGCCAACAGCTTGCAACTGCTGACGGCAAGCCGATGTGGGATAGGCTGATCGAACTGGCCAAGCGCTTCACCGAAGGCTCCCACCAAGTCGCCTCCATCCAGGAAAGTGGTGACAGAGCAGCGGCCAATGCCCTGTCGTCAGGAGAGGTTCGCGCCCTCGTCGCGGAACTGGAAGACGTCTTCGCGGCGCTCGTTACGCAGCAGCAGAAGGCGATGACGCAGGCCGATGACGACACCGAAAGCCTTTATGGCTCCACCAAGAACCTGCTGATCGGCATCGCTATCGCCGCTTCCGTCATCGCCTTTGCCGCCGCATTGTGGATCGCGCTCGGAATCAACAGCGGCCTGCGCAAGATCATGAACGTTGCCAACGCGGTCGCCATAGGCGACCTGAACCAGAAGGCCGAGATCAAGAGCAACGACGAGATCAAGGATCTCGTCAACACGATCAACGTCATGACGGGTAATCTTCGCAACACCGCAGAGATCGCCAACCAGATTTCGAACGGCGACCTGACGGTGTCGCCCGAACCGCTTTCCGACAAGGATATGCTCGGCATAGCGCTCGAGCAGATGGTCGAGCGCCTGCGCGGCGTGGTCTCCGATGCGGCCGCGGCCGCGGAAAATGTTTCGGCCGGCAGCCAGGAACTGTCTTCGAGCTCCGAGCAGGTTTCGCAGGGCGCGAGCGAACAGGCCGCTTCGGCCGAAGAGGCTTCCGCTTCGATGGAGGAGATGGCCGCCAACATCAAGCAGAACGCTGACAACGCGGCGCAGACCGAAAAGATCGCCCGCCAGTCGGCCAAGGATGCCGAGATGAGCGGCGAAGCGGTGACGCGTGCGGTCGACGCCATGCGCACCATCGCCCAGAAGATCGGCATCGTCCAGGAGATCGCCCGCCAGACCGATCTGCTGGCTCTGAATGCCGCCGTCGAAGCAGCGCGTGCCGGCGAACATGGCAAGGGTTTTGCGGTGGTCGCCTCAGAGGTGCGCAAGCTTGCCGAACGCAGCCAATCGGCGGCCGCCGAAATCAGCTCGATGTCGGGCGATACGGTCAAGGCCGCTCAGGAAGCCGGCGACATGCTCGGTCGGCTGGTCCCCGACATCCGCAAGACGGCCGAGCTGGTCTCCGAGATCAGTGCCGCCTGCCGCGAACAGGATATCGGCGCCTCGCAAATCAACGAAGCGATCCAGCAGCTCGACAAGGTCACGCAGCAGAATGCCGGCGCCTCAGAGCAGATGTCGGCAACCTCCGAGGAGCTCGCCTCCCAGGCCGAAGAACTGCAGGCGTCGATCGCCTTCTTCAAGGTCGATGCCGCTGGCAACCGTCCGTCCCGCATGCCGGCTGCCCGTATGACGGTCCGCAGCCCGGCTCCCGTCGCCCGCCGCAAGCCCAGCGCTAAGAAGTCGGCCGCCAACAGCATCTCTGGCCAGCAGGCGCGGCTGAAAGGTTTCGCTCTCGATCTCTCCATGGGCGGTCCCGATGATGGGGACGCCGAATTCAAGGAAAGCGCATGATCATGGCCACGACATCTCTGGAAGCGCAATTCGTGACCTTCAGCCTCGGCGAGGAGATCTTCGCCGTGCCGGTAGAGGTGGTACGGGAAATCCTCGACTATGCGGAAGCTTTCAAGATTCCGAATGGTCCCGACTATCTGCTCGGCCTGCGCGATGTGCGCGGGCAGGGCGTGCCGACGATCGATCTTCGATTGAAGCTCGGCATGACCAAGACCGTGCCGACGCCGCACACACGGGTGCTCGTGCTCGACGTGCCAATGGAAAGCCGGCTGCTGACGCTCGGCCTTGTCGCCGACCGCGTCTTCGAGGTCACGCCGTTCCGGCGCGAGCAGATCGAGGCGGCCCCCGACATCGGCGTGCGCTGGCGCTCGGATTATATTGCCGGCGTCGTTCGCCGCGAAAACGGCTTCGTCGTCATCATCGATCTTGCCCGGTTGCTGTCGCGCGAGGACGCCTCGGCGCTGCAATCGGCCGCCTGACCGCGTTATCAACTTGGAGTACGGCGTTCTATGAGTATGGCAGCAGCGGTGGAAACCCAATTGCCGGGCGACCGGATCAGCAAGCGCAATTTCGACAAGCTTGCCCGGTTCATTTACGACTATAGCGGCATCAAGATGCCGCCGACCAAGCTGACGATGCTCGAAGGGCGGCTGAGGCGCCGCCTTCGTGCGACCAACCATTCGACCTTCGATGATTATTGCGACTTCCTGTTCGATCATGACGGCCTCGCCCAGGAAGCCGTTTACCTGATCGATGTGGTCACAACCAACAAGACCGACTTCTTCCGCGAAGCCAAGCATTTCAACTATCTGCAGACAGTGGCGTTGCCGGCGATCGCCAATAGCGGCGTGCGAACCATCCGCACCTGGAGTTCTGCCTGTTCGACGGGGGCGGAGCCCTATACGATGGCGATGGTGTTGGCCGAATTCGCCGAAAGCCGCAGCGACGTCTCCTACAACGTGCTTGCCACCGACCTTTCCACCGACGTGCTGCAGACGGCGCGCCGAGGCATTTATCCGGAGGATTTGATCGCGCCCGTGCCGCGCGACCTGCAGCGCAAATACGTGCTGACAGCCAAACAGCCGGGTCGGCGGGAGGTGCGCATCACGCCGAAACTGCGCAGCAGGGTGGGTTTTGCCCGCATGAACCTGATGGACGAGAAATACCCGATTGGCGAGGCGATGAACATTATCTTCTGCCGCAACGTGCTAATCTATTTCGACAAGCAGACCCAGGCCGGCGTGCTCAACCGCCTCTGCAACTGCCTGGCGAAGGGCGGCTACATGTTCATCGGTCATTCCGAATCGATCACCGGCTTCGACCTGCCGTTGAAGCAGGTCTCGAACACGGTGTTTCAGCGTATCTAGAGGCTTCATGGCTAAGAAAATCCGCGTACTGATTATCGACGATTCCGCCAGCATCCGCCAGACGCTGGCGCATGTGCTGGAGCAGGATCCCGATATCGAGATCATGGCGGTGGCATCCGACCCGTTCATGGCGGCGCGGAAGCTGCAGGAGGAGATCCCCGATGTCATCACGCTCGATGTGGAGATGCCGCGCATGGACGGCATCACTTTCCTGCGCAAACTGATGGCGCAGCGGCCGATCCCGGTCGTGATGTGCTCGTCGCTGACGGAAGCGGGCTCGGAAACGCTGATCCAGGCGCTGGAGGCCGGTGCCGTCGACGTCATTCTGAAATCGAAGATCGGGGCCGCCGACGGCCTCGCCGAAGATGCCATGCGCATTCGCGAAGTCGTCAAGAGCGCCTCGCATGCGCGGCTTTCCAACGCGCGGAGGGCCGCCGGAACCATCCGCTCGGCTGCCGCGGAGGGGCCGGCCAAGAAGCTGACGGCGGATGTGATGCTGCCGCCGCCGACGGGGCGGGCCATGGCGAAGACGACGGAGATGGTGGTCTGCGTCGGCGCTTCCACCGGCGGCACCGAAGCGCTGCGCGAGTTCCTGGAAGAACTGCCGGCAAATGCGCCTGGCATGGTAATCGTCCAGCATATGCCGGAGAAATTCACCGCGGCCTTCGCCAAACGGCTGAACGGTCTCTGCGAGGTCGAGGTCAAGGAAGCCGTCGACGGCGATCCCGTGCTGCGCGGCCATGTGCTGATCGCACCTGGTGACAAGCACATGCTGCTCGAACGCCAGGGTGCGCGTTATTATGTGAGCGTGAAGACCGGGCCGCTGGTGTCGCGGCACCGGCCTTCCGTCGACGTGCTCTTCCGTTCGGCAGCGCGCTCGGCCGGTTCGAATGCCATGGGGATCATCATGACCGGTATGGGCGATGACGGTGCGCGCGGCATGCTGGAAATGCATCAGGCCGGCGCCTACACGGTGGCGCAGGACGAGGCGAGCTCCATTGTTTTCGGCATGCCGAAGGAGGCGATCGCCAAGGGCGGCGTCGACCGTATCCTGCCGCTCGATCAGATCGCTCGCGAAGTGCTGATGACGCAGCAGAAGTTCTGAGGTCCGTTTCGACCGAACGCGAAAAAGCCGGCGATATCGCCATGCCGCCGGCTTTTATGTGCTCCGTCCGGATCAGGCGAGATATCCTCCATCGATCGTCAGGCTAGCGCCAGTGACGAAGCCGGCTTCCGCGCTTGCGAGATAGGCGGCAAGACCGGCGATCTCGCGGTCTTCGCCCAGTCTGCCGAGCGCCATCAGCGGTTTGAGGCGCTCGTGATCATCCTCGTGGGGGTTCATATCGGTTGCGGTTGGGCCGGGCTGGATATTGTTGACGGTGATGCTGCGCGGGCCCAGATCGCGGGCAAGGCCGCGGGTCATCGAGGCGATCGCGCCCTTCGTCATGCTGTAGACCGAAGATGTCGGAAAGCCGCTGCGATCGGCGGTGACGCTGCCGATGGTGATGATGCGGCCGCCCTCCTTCATGTGCTTAGCCGCTGCCTGGATGCCGACGAAAGCGGCCCGGACATTGACGGCGAACATGCGGTCGAAATCCTCGAGCGAATATTGGTCGAGCGGGTTGAGGATGAGGATGCCGGCATTGCTGACGAAAATGTCGAGCCCGCCAAAATGCTCGGCTGTCAGTGCGACTGCGTCCTGCACGGCTTTCACATCGGCACTGTCGGCCCGGATCGACAGCGCCCTGCTGCCGGCAGCCTCCAGCTCGGCGACGATCGCCTTCGCCTTGTGCTCGGAACTCGAATAGGTGAAGGCGACGGCTGCGCCATCAGCGGCGAGCCTTCGGACGATGGCGGCACCGATGCCGCGTGCGCCGCCGGTAACGAGGGCGATCTTGGTTGAAAGAGATTGAGACATGCAGGTTTCCTTTGTTTTTAGATCGATCAGTCTAGAATTGATCATGGAAAAGTCACCTCGGTGGTGCCCTTTCGTCAGCGGAGGCTTCTGATTGCCATGCGTGCGATGCCGCGAAGTATATCGGGTGAGGCGCCGTTTCGGGCGCTGATTTTCATGCCCGACAGAGCAGAGCCGAGAAATTGAATGGCGTCGGCGATATCGATATCGGTTCCGAGTTCTCCGGCCCTTTGAGCCTCGTCGAGAAGGCTCTCGATCGCCGAGTGAAGCGCGTGGCCGGCGCTGTCGGTAAGAGCTGCAATCTTGGCATCGGTGCGGCCGAATTCGCAGATGGCGCTGACGCCGAGGCAGCCGCGCCGCGCCTCGGCGGCGGGGCGCGAGGCGAAGGCGACGAGCGCGCCTTCCAGTGCCTCGATTGGCCGGCCTTCGCGGTGAAGATCGGCCATGATCTTGCCGGTGCTTTCGGTATTGTAGCGTGTCAGCGCTTCCAGATAGAGACCGCGCTTGTCGCCGAATGTGTCGTACATGCTTTGCCGGCTGATCTTCATCGCCGTCAGCAGTTTCTCGGTTGAGGTGCCTTCATAGCCGTGCTCGGAAAATACGCCGATTGCGGCGTGAAGTGCGATGTTGCGATCGAATTCCTTGTGTCGTGCCATGTCAAAGCTTTTACCGTTATTGGACTGATCTGTCCAGAATAAAATTGATGGTTTCTGGCGCCGCAGGGCAGCCATGCGTGTGTCCCCTTGAAATTTCCCTGATTTTGTGGTCTTGAGGCCGCCAATCTTTGCAGCGCTGCCTGTCATGCATGTTCAGGGACACTTCCCGCCCCTGGCAGCGCGCACCCCGTATCAGTCCCAAGGAAATGCGCCAATGGCCCGTTCAGCTCTTCTCAATGTCATGGTTCAGGCTGCCCTCAAGGCAGGAAAATCGCTGGGACGTGATTTCGGCGAAGTGCAGAACCTGCAGGTTTCCGTGAAGGGACCGGGCGACTTTGTTTCCACCGCCGACCGCAAGGCCGAAAAGATCGTCAGAGAAGAGCTGCTCAAGGCGCGTCCGACCTATGGTTTCCTCGGTGAGGAAAGTGAGGAGATCAAGGGCACGGACGGGGCGCATCGCTGGATCGTCGACCCGCTCGACGGGACGACCAACTTCCTGCACGGCATCCCGGCCTTCGCTGTCTCGATTGCGCTCGAACGCAACGGCGAGATCGTTGCCGCCGTCGTCTTCAATCCGGCGACCGACGAGCTCTACACCGCCGAGCGCGGCGGCGGCGCCTTCCTCAACGACCGGCGCCTGCGCGTCGCCGCGCGCCGCGCGCTGTCGGATTGCGTCATCGGCTGCGGCGTGCCGGCGCTCGGCAAGCGCAATCACGGCAAGTTTCTGGTCGAGCTTCGCCACGTGATGGGCGAAGTGGCGGGCATCCGCCGCCTCGGTTCGCCGACGCTCGACCTCGCCTATGTCGCGGCGGGGCGTTTCGACGGTTTCTGGGAGGTGGAGCTTGCGCCCTGGGACGTGGCAGCCGGCATCCTGCTCATCCGCGAAGCCGGTGGGTTTGCCACCGATTGGGACGGTGGGACGGCCATTCTGGAGAGCGGAGCGATCGTCGCCGGCAACGAAGCTATCCACAAGGCGTTGATCGAAGTCGTCAAGCGACCAATTCCCGCCAAGTAGGCGAACGAAAATCTGGCTGTTGTAAAGTCACGGTTTTCGCCCCGGCATACTTCAATTCGGCGCAATGTTGCTCTAGTCTCCGCCAGCAATGACTCCGGAGGCAGCGGACCCTATGGAAAATGTGAATGTGGCGGAGATCGGCTCCACCGAAAAGACGGCCGGCGGTTATGCCTACAGGCTTTCGAGCCCCATGCCGTTTCTCTGGACGATGCTGCTTTTCCTCGTCATCGTCGGCTTTATCGCCGCCATCCTTTTCCGCCAGACGCAGACCGCCTTCATGCACAATCCGGGCCTCAACGGCCTGATCGTCGGCGTTCTCGCGGTCGGAATCATTCTTGTTTTCAACCATGTACTGGCGCTTCGCCCCGAAGTGCGCTGGTTCAACTCGTTCCGCGCCGCCGGCAGCGCCGACAAGGTCAACCGCAATCCGCGGCTGCTTGCGCCGATGCGGGCGCTCATCGGCAGCCGCAAGTCTGCGCTGTCTACGACGACGCTGCGCTCGATCCTCGATTCGATCGCCACCCGCCTCGACGAATCGCGCGATGTCTCGCGCTACCTGATCGGCCTGCTTGTCTTCCTCGGCCTGCTCGGCACCTTCTGGGGCCTCATCGGCACGATCGGTTCGATCAGCATCGTCATTCAGTCGCTCGATGCCGGCTCGAACGGGACGGGGGACGTGCTCTCGGCGCTGAAGGAAGGGCTTTCCACGCCGCTTTCGGGCATGGGCCAGGCCTTCTCCTCCTCGCTGCTCGGCCTCTCCGGTTCTCTCATTCTCGGCTTCCTCGACCTGCAGGCCGGCCGCGCGCAGAATCGGTTCTACATGGAGCTGGAAAACTGGCTCTCATCGGTCACCGATGTCGGTTCCGATCTGGCACCCGCCCTCGAGGCCGTTTCCGGGGCTTCCTCGGAGGACATGCGTGAGCTCTCCGATTATCTGCGCAAGGTCTCCGAAGAGGGCGGCGCCGGCAGCCAGCGCTCCGTCGCTGCCATGGCGAGCCTTGCTGAAGGCATTCAGGGTCTCGTCAAGAACATGCGCAACGAGCAGCAGATGCTGCGCGACTGGATCGAGGCACAGCAGGACGAGGCGAAGGCGATGCGCCGCACGCTCGACCGACTGGCCGAACGCATTGGCGTGCAGGAGCGTGCGGGCGACCGGGGCGAGCGCATGCGCGACCGCGCCAGCCAGACAGAAAAGAGCGAGGGCAAGTAAGCCATGGCTCTTGCCCGCAACCGGCGCCGTGAACGCACGGTGGATTACTGGCCGGGCTTCGTCGACGCGCTGTCGACGCTGCTCATCTCAATCATGTTCCTGCTGACGGTGTTCGTCGTCGGACAGTTCATCCTCAGCCGCGAGATTACCGGACGCGATGAGGTGCTCAGTCGCCTCAACAGCCAGATCAACGAGCTGACGCAGCTTCTTGCGCTCGAAAAGGGCAGCAACCAGGACCTCCAGGATTCGGTCGCCAATCTGCAGGCCTCGCTTGCCAGTGCCGAGGGCGATCGTTCGCGGCTGCAAGCATTGCTGAGTGCCGGATCGGGTGGCCAAGATGCGGCGCAGAAGCGGATCGGCTCGATGACGCAGGAGCTCGACGAGCAGAAGCAGGTGAGCGAGCGGGCGCTCAGCCAGGTCGAACTGCTGAATCAGCAGATCGCCGCGCTTCGCAGCCAGATCGCCGCCGTCGAAGCCGCCCTTCAGGCGTCGGAGCAGAAAGACCGGGTGTCGCAGACCAAGATCGCTGATCTGGGCAGCCGCCTCAATGTTGCGCTCGCCGCGCGCGTCCAGGAGCTGAACCGCTACCGCTCCGACTTCTTCGGCCGTCTGCGCGAGATCCTTTCCGACCGCGAGAATATCCGCATCGTCGGCGATCGGTTCGTCTTCCAATCGGAAGTGCTGTTTCCCTCGGGCGGCGCCGATCTCAACCCGGAGGGGCAGGCCGAAATGGCAAAACTTGCCGCCGCCCTTCTCGACCTTGCCAAGGAAATTCCGCCGGAGATCAACTGGGTGCTGCGCGTCGACGGCCATACTGACAATGTGCCGCTTGGCGGAACCGGCCGCTATCGCGACAATTGGGAACTCTCTTCGGCTCGCGCGATTTCGGTTGTCAAGTTTCTGATCGCACAGGGTGTGCCGGCCGACCGGCTTGTTGCCGCCGGCTTCGGCGAGTTCCAGCCGATCGCGCCGGGCGAAACACCGGATGCACGCGCCACCAACCGCCGCATCGAGCTGAAGCTGACCGAAAAGTGATCAGCTTGGCATGGACTGCCGCGCCTCCTTCAGCCGGTCGGCGAGAAAATCGCGCACCGCGGGGCTGTCGCTGAGGCCGATCGCCGCCATGTAAGCGTCGGCTGCGGCGGCATCGTCGCCGGTCCGTGCCAGAAGAAAGGCTCGCACGGCCCAATAGGGCTGATATGCCGCAACGTCGCGCGGGTCGAGCTTGTCGAGCTGTTCCAGGCCGGCGGCGGCGTTCGAGGCTCTGCCGATCACCGCAGCCTGGCTGACGCGTGCGCCGAGCGTCGGTTTCATCATCACCAGTGCCGCGTAGAGTGTCGTCAGCGCCTGCCAGTCGGTCGTTCCCGAAAGCCGGCGCGCCGCATGCACGGATTGGATCGCCGCCTGGCACTGAAAGGGGCCGAAATGGTCGAAACCTCCGGCCTTGCGCAGCAGGGCATCCGCTTCGGCTATCATGATCGCGTTCCATGCAGCCGTATCTTGCTCGTCCAGCGGCACATATCGGCCATCGCTGTCGCGCCGGGCCTTGTGGCGGGCCTCGCACTGAAGCATCAGCGACAGGAGGCCGATCGCCTCCGGCTCGTCCGGCAGCACCGTCAGAAGCGCCCGGCCGAGCCAGATCGCTTCGCCGGCAAGCGAATGGTGTTCTTCTACGCCGTCGAGACCGTCCCATCCGAGGCCGTAGGCGGCGTAGATCGCCGAAAGCACGGCGGCGAGCCGCCCTGCTAGAGCCGGGCGAGGCGGGATGGCGAAGGGAATGCCGGCATCGCGGATCTTCACCTTGGCCCGCACCAGCCGCTGGCTCATCGTCTCCGGCGAAACGACGAAGGTCCGTGCGATGGTTCTCGCCTCGATGCCGAGAACGGTCTGCAGCATCAGCGCCGTATGCACGGAGCTGTCGATGGCGGGATGGGTGCAGGCGAAGAGCAGCTTCAGCCGCTCATCGGGAAAGACGGCGTGGCCAGCATCATTCATACGTTCCTCCGCCTCCTCGAAGGCGAGCGATATCGTCGTTTGCGCATTGGTCTCGACGGTACGGTGGCGGGCCGCCTGCATGAGGTTGCGGCGCGCGGCCACCAGCAGCCAGGCTTCCGGGTTGCCGGGAACGCCGCGCTCCGGCCAGACACGAAGGGCCGAAGCCAGCGCTTCCGACAATGCGTCTTCCGCCGCCGGCATGTCGCGCGAGCGGGCGGCGAGGAAGGCGATCAGCTTGCCGTAGGACTGTCGCGCTACCTTTTCGGCAGCGCGACCGGCATCGGACGGCATTACCGCCTCACATCTGCAGGCGCGGGCGCACCTCGACCGACCCCTTGTCGGAGATCGGCACGCGGGTCGCCCATTCGAGTGCGGTGTCGATGTCGGGAACGTCGATCAGATAGAAGCCGCCGAGTTGTTCCTTGCCTTCCGGATAGGGTCCGTCTTGAACATCGTGTTCCTGACCTTTGCGACGCACGATCGTGCCGGTCTCCGGGCCTGTCAGCCCGGCGCCTCCGGTCATGATCCCAGCCTGGGCGAGCGCCTTGCTGTAGGCGACCCAGCCGTCGCGATAGGCGGGATCGCTGCGACTGGCGAAATCCTCGGCGGCTTCGCGAATGATAAGAGCATATTGCATGAAAAACTCCTGATCTCGTTGTGGCGTTGATCCGGGCATCGCGATATCGGGAACATCCCGACAGCCGTGACTCCCGGAGGAGCGGTTCAGCCGTTCCGAGACAATGAGGCGCGGCCAACGGCCATTTCGACATGGTTTTCAAGAAATCTGTAAAAAAGAGAAGTGGCGCGGAGATCACAAGCAAATAGGCCGGGCTCGAGGCGCCAGCGCTGCTTATCGGCCGCGCGGAGAGGCAGGGCGGCGTTTCACGCCGCCGCTGCCATCCTGTTCAGGCTTCGGCCTTCGTCTGGTCGATGACGTCGGCACCTGGCGTGTTCTTCTTGATCGATTCGATAGCACTCATGGCGGACGCCTTCGCCTTGTAGCCTTCGGACGAGAACATGGCTTCCCCGTTCGATGCCTTGAAGCGGAAGCGGAACTCGCCGGCCTTATCCTTATAAACTTCGAATTTATACATGGATGTCTCCCGAAACGCTGAATTGCAACCATCAGCGTCAGGGAGGCTAGATCAAAATGGCGAGCTTTTCCACTGCCTTAATTAGAATTGGCTGCTCAGCGTCCAATTGCCACGATTTCCATCGGACGCAAGCGAAAGCGTCTGCGCCGCCGCCGTCACTCCATCTGGATGTTCGCGCCCTTGACCACCGGTCCCCATTTGGCGAGCTCGGCCTTCACATGGGCGCCGAGTTGCTCCGGCGTCGAGCCGACGATGGTGGCGCTGAATTCCTTCATCCTTTCGGCAACGGCGGGGTCTTTAAGCGCCTTATTGGCCGAGGCGTTGAGGCGCATCACGACCTCGCTCGGCGTCTTAGCCGGGGCGAAAAGCGCATTCCAGGTATAGGTCTCGTAACCTGCTATGCCTGACTCGGCGATCGTCGGCACGTCGGGAAAGGAGGGCGCGCGCTCGGCCGTGGTCACTGCCAGCGCCCGCAAAGTGCCGGCCTTGATGTGGCTCGACGAAGAGGGCAGGTTGTCGAACATAATCGGCACCTGATTGCCGATGACGTCGTTCAATGCCGGTCCGGCGCCCTTATAGGGAATGTGCTGCATGCTGACGCCAGCCATGGCTTTGAAGAGCTCGCCGGAAAGATGCAGCGGCGTGCCGTTGCCCGACGAGGCATAGCTGTATTTGTCGGGCTCGGCCTTCAGCAGCGCGACCAGTCCCTGCACGGTCTTTGCCGGCAATTCCGGATTAACGACCAGCACGTTCGGCACGACGACAAGCAGTGAGACCGGCGCGAAATCCTTCTCGGGATCATAGGGGGTCGACTTGAGGATCAGCGGATTGAGCGCGTGGGTCGCGACGGTGCCCATCAGAATGGTGTAGCCGTCAGGTTCAGCACGGGCGACGTTATCCGCGCCGAGATTGCCGCCGGCGCCAGCGACGTTTTGGACGATCACCTGCTGGCCGAGATCCTCCGACATCTTCTGCGCGACGATGCGGGCAACGACATCGGTCGAGCCGCCGGCCGCGAAGGGCACGACCATGGTGATCGCACGATCGGGAAAATCCGCGGCAGCGGCTGATGTGCCGGCGGCAAGGGCCGCAAGCACGCCGAAACCGAGCGCAAGGCCCGCACGTCGCGTCATATCGAAAGGCGCCATTCCTATCTCCTCCCAAGAATTTCGATAGCGATATTCCCCACCCCGGGGAATGTAGAGCTTAGGGCAGGAGGCACGAAAGACAACCGCAGGGAGGTGCGGGGGAGCCAGACTTTATGGGTATTCGGCGACACGTTTCCCGCTCGCGCATCGTCGGACGCTCAGCCGAGAGCATCCCAGTCCGGGGCAAACGGTGGCCGAACGAAGCGTTGATCCTTCAGCAGCGCCGCGACGGCTGCGCGATCCTCGTCGTCGAATCCGAGCTTGCGCAGCCCCACCGATGCTTCTCCGGCGAGGCTGGCCGCTGTCAGTCGGCCGCCTCGGGGCGGCTCTGGCCGACCAGTTCCGCGATGACGCTTGCGAGTGTCACGGTGCCCTTGACCGCCGACTTGCCCTGGTCTTGGAAGGCGATCCAGCCCTCGTTGAAGCCGTCGAGCATGCGGATACGGGACTGCGGGTTCCGAGCGCCCTGAGCGCGGAAGATCTGCTCCCAGCTGTCGCGCGCCAGAATCTCGACCCCGACGGGATGTCCGAGGGCTCTCGTGAAGGCGAAAGCGATGTCTTGCGGCGATACGCGGGCCGGCCCTTCCAATTCGACGACCCGCGTCCCGCTCCAGTTCTCGCGCAAGAGTGCGGCCGCCGTGCGCCCGACATCTTGCGTCGCGACCATCGGAAAGGTTTTGTCGGCCGGCTGCAGGAAGCTGCGCAGGACGCCTTCGTCACGCGCGGCTGGGATGTCCCACAGGGCATTCTCCATGAACCAACTGGGCCGCAGGAAGGTAATCGGCAAACCGAGTTCGCCGAGAGCCTGCTCCAGCAGCGTGCGCTGGGTCAAAAGGTTCTCATGCGGCGCGTCCGCCCCAATGGCCGACAGGCAGACGATCTTGGCGGGACGCGCCTCGGTCAGAGCGGCCACCAGCGCCTCGACCACGCTCCGCGCTTCGGGAAAGCAGGGTTTGGGATCGAATTCCGATGGCGGCAGGATGAAGACGCCCTCGGCACCGCGGAAGGCGGCGGCGAGACTCACCGCATCGTCCATCTCGGCGAGTGCGACCTCGCAGTTCATCGCCGACCATTCGGCCGCCTTGGCCCGGTCACGCAGGACGGCGCGGACGGGCAGCGTGTCGGCAAGCAGGGCGCTAGCGAGGGCGCCGCCGACCTTGCCGGTGATTCCGGTGATTGCGTACATGTCGGTTCTCCTGAAGTTGGGGCTCGCGCGGTGATCAGGCGAGCCCGGCGCGGGGATCGCAGGAAAGCCGGCTGGTAGCCGCTTGCCCACGATGGCGTTGTGGTCCCGCTTTTGTACGCCGCATCATGGAGTGATTCACGCGCATTAATATCAATGTTATAGTGATTAAAAATCACCATCATATCGGGAAGCGTCCTTCCGACATCGACGCTGGCAAGGAGGGATAGAATGGCTTTCGACACGCGGCTTCTAACCGGCGTCGGCGTCCTTGCGGCTGTCACGGAGGCTGGAAATTTCGCGCGGGCGGCCGAGATGCTCGGCCTCACGCCGTCGGGGGTGAGCCGGGCGGTGGCGCGTCTGGAGGCGCGGGTCGGCGTCCGCCTCTTCGACCGCAACCCGCGCGAGGTCAGCCTCACCGAGGAAGGACGGCGCTTCCACGCGCAGGTGATGCCGCTCCTTGCCGGTCTCGACGAGGCGGCGGCAGAGGCGGCGGGCGCTGCGGCGGTCGTGCGTGGCCGACTGCGCGTATCCGT
The DNA here is from genome assembly GCF_019685155.1 of Rhizobium sp. NZLR1b. Lineage (NCBI taxonomy): Bacteria > Pseudomonadati > Pseudomonadota > Alphaproteobacteria > Hyphomicrobiales > Rhizobiaceae > Rhizobium > Rhizobium sp. NZLR1b. The sequence continues at coordinate 107,737 of NZ_JABDWC010000010.1, read as the reverse complement.
TGACCCCTGGTTCGCCCGAATGGTCCTCGCGGCGACGCTCCAGCAGTTTCTGGTGCGTTATCCGCTTCTGTCGGTCGATTTGTTCACCAGCAACTACCGGGAGGAGATGATGGCGGGCGTCGATGTGGCGGTGCGCTTCGGGCCACCGGATGGGTCATCGCTCATCGTGCGCAAGCTCCTCGAAACACCGATCCTGACGGTTGCCGCGCCGGCTTATCTCAAACGCCATGGCCAACCGCGGTCGCCCTATGATCTCGCCCACCACGAGGCGCTCCGCTTCCGCGATCCACAGACGGGATTGCCGTTTCCGTGGGAGTTCCACCGAGGCGGCGAGCTCGTCGAGGTCAAGATGTCCAGCCGGCTGGTGTTGGATGATCCTTCCGTCGCGGTGTCCGCCTGTGTGGCGGGCCAGGGGGTGTTCCAGAGCCTCGCCGTGGGTCTTGCACCCTTCCTGGCACGTGGTGAACTGGTGCGGATCCTTCCGGACTGGTCGGAGGAGCTTTATCCGCTCTATGCTTATCAGCCCTCGCGCCATCTCCCTCCGGCAAAGGTCAGAGCGTTTCTGGACTTCATCCAAGAGATTGCGGCCGGATTGTGAGGCGCTAGTCGTTCATGCGCCCGGAAAACGCGAGTGGCTATTTCGTGGCAGCGAGCACATCCTCGTTGGCGGCGTCGAATTGCAGCCGCGCCAGCCGCGCATAGATGCCGCCATGGCGGATCAGGCTCTGGTGGGTGCCCTCCTCGACGATGCGGCCCTGATCCATGACGAGGATGCGGTCGGCCTTCAATACGGTTGCTAAGCGATGGGCGATGACGAGCGTCGTGCGGCCGTCCACCAGGCCGTCGAGTGCCTTTTGCACCAGCGTCTCGCTTTCGGCGTCTAGCGCGGAGGTCGCCTCGTCGAGCAGCAGCACCGGCGCGTTCTTCAGGATGGCGCGAGCGATGGCGATGCGCTGGCGCTGGCCGCCGGAGAGGGTAATGCCACGTTCGCCGACCTCGGTCTGGTAACCCTGATCCAGCCGCGTGATGAATTCATCGGCCTGGGCCGCAAGGGCTGCTGCGCGGATCTCGTCATGCGAGGCTCCGGGACGGCCGAAGGCGATGTTATCATGGATCGAGGCGGCAAAGATGGTGACATCCTGGGGTACGATGGCAATGCGCTGGCGCAGCTCGTCCGGCGTCGTAAGCTGAGCGTCGACATCGTCGATTTTCACGCTGCCCAGCTGCGGATCGTAGAAGCGCAGCAGCAGCGAGAAGACAGTGCTCTTGCCGGCGCCGGAAGGGCCGACGATGGCGACCGTCTCGCCCGGCGTGATGGCGAAGCTCAACCCATGCAGCGCCGATTTGCCGGGGCGCGAGGGATAGGCAAAGTGCACATCGGCAAATTCGACGCGGCCACGGCCGGGCGAAGGAAGAGCCTGAGGGCTGGCGGGGGCGGCGATCGGCGAGACTTCGTCGAGAAGCTCGGTCAGCCGGTCGGCAGCACCGGCTGCCTGCGAGAGTTCGCCCCAAACCTCCGACAGCGCGCCCAGCGAACCGGCGGAGATGACGGCATAGAGCAGGAACTGGCCGAGCGTGCCGGCCGAAAGCGTCCCGGCGAGCACGCTGTGGGCGCCGACCCAGAGCACGGCGACGACGCTGCCGAAGATCAGCGTGATGGCGATCCCGGTCAGCAACGCGCGCGAGCGGATGGCGGCGCGGGCAGCCTCGTAGGCGGATTCGACGGCGGTGCCGTAACGCGTCGCTGCGGCATCTTCGCCGTTGAAGGCCTGGACAGTGCGGGTCGCGGCGATCGTCTCGTTGGCGAAGGCGGAGGCACCGGCAAGCGTATCCTGGGCAGCGCGTGAGCGCTTGCGCACCGAGCGGCCGAAGGCGACGAGCGGGAAGACGATCAGCGGGATCGCTCCGATGACAAGGCTGGAAAGCTTCGGCGAAGTGACGATCATCATGCCCATCGCGCCGAGACAAAGGATGAGATTTCTGAGCGCCACCGAGGCTGTGGCGCCGACGGCGGATTTGATCTGCGTCGTATCGGCGGTCAGGCGCGAAACGATTTCGCCGGACTGGTTGACGTCGAAGAAAGAGGGCGACAGCCTCGTCACATGGGAAAAGACATCGCGGCGAAGATCGGCGACAATGCGCTCGCCGATGGTGATAACGAAATAATAGCGCAACGCGCTTGCGACCGCGAGCACGACAGCCATGATCATCAGCATGGCGAAGTAGCTGTTGATGAACCGACCGTCGGACTGGGTGAAGCCATGGTCGATCATGCGACGCACGGCGAGCGGCAGCGCCAGCGAGGTGATGGCGGCAAGCGCCAAGGACATCAACGCGCCAGCCACCAGGCCGCGATACCGTATGACGTAGGGCGTCAGCCTGCCGAGCGGCCGTAGCGACCGCCTCTTGTTTTCCTCAGCCCGTGCCTGCTCTGCCAACTCGTCTCCGATCGCCCGCAGGACCCGCTCAATGCGGCCTGCTGGCTCTTGTTATCTAGGCGTCCTTCATGTATAGGCACCGCATCCTAATGGGAAGCCGTAGCCATCATGACTGCGGCTTCATTTATTCAATCGGTTCTTTGGCCGCAACTGCATGCGGCAAATTGAACTCCGGTAGCGCAGGAAGATTGTTATGAAGGCAGGCATCCATCCCGAATATCACATGATCAAGGTGGTCATGACCGATGGCACCGAATACGAAACCCGCTCGACCTGGGGTTCGGAGGGTGCTGTCATGAACCTCGAAATCGATTCCAAGTCGCATCCGGCCTGGACCGGCGGCAACCAGCAGCTCATGGACCGCGGTGGCCGCGTCTCCAAGTTCAACAAGCGTTTCGGCGGCCTCGGCCTCTAATCGCTTTTGCTCGATGGAATTGAAGAGAGCCCGGTTTTGCCGGGCTTTTTTGCGTTCTCGATGTTCGGAAATAGCTGAGTTAGCAAGCAAATAAAAACCGGCCGCAGACGCGGCCGGTTTTTATCGAATTCTCGCAGATACGGTCAGTTGTTGCCGAAGGCGGTCTGGAGTAGGGAAAGCTGGGCCTGGACGCTGTTCTGATTGTCATGAACGATCACAGCTTCGGACGGGCGGTAGATCTCGCGGTCGAGCAAGGCGATACGGTTCTGCAGACGCAGCGAGCGCTCAACGAGGTCGCGGAAGGATTCCGGCAGGTCGCCCCAGCCCGGCGCGGCGCGGTCGACGTTGAAGCCATCGAGACGAACCTTGTTCTTTTCGGCCAGCACCTGGTCGCGAGACATTTCGCCATTGTTGACGGCGCGCTGCAACAGCAGCCAGGAGGCCATCTGCATGAGGCGGGTGGTGAGACGCATCGATTCTGCGGCGTAGAGAACTGAAGCCATCCGCGGCAGAACCTTGGAAGCGGCGCGGCCCTGGCCATCCAGATAGGCGGCAGTCTCTTCGACCAGCGACATGCCTTCCGCATAAAGTGCCTTGAACTGCGAGGATGCAGCGGCGCGACCTGCAAAACTGATCGTGTTCAATCCAACTTCCGACATCGCAATAGTCCCTGTTGCACGCAGCTACATATATTCAGGTAACGCGGGCACCGACGGAAAAGTTTCCGAGCCCGGTCTTTATGACTTTAAGATGGTATCATTAGCCCAAATGCGCAAGCCGTTTCTTAAGAAAGGGTTAATCTCCACAGTTTCGTGGAGAAGCGCAGGCCAGAGGAAAAAGAAGAGCCGCAAAAGCGGCTCTCAAGGTAAAACAGGGAGAAAAATCAGACCAATTCACCGCTTGGAAAACTGTCTGAGATCCAGAGAAAATCCGGATGAGTACAGTAATACCTTATAAAGCTTAATAATTTATTAACATTGTGCCGAAGTAAGACTTGAGGCGAACTCGTTTATCCGCCTACAGCCTTGATTTTCGGAGTTTTATCGGACTACGAGCGGAAAAAGCTTTCCGCCGCCTGCCGCCCGGAAGCCTTGCGGGCGGCTTCGGCCTCGAGACGGGCGATCTCCGCCTTCAGCAAATCCACCCGCGCGTTCAGTTCGTCCACCGAAAGCATGGAGAGATCGGCGCCGATCTCGTGGGCGGTCTTCTTCTGCGGCCGGTCGTCATCGATGAAGCTCATGGGTTCTCCTCCGTTGCTGCCTGAAGCATCCTGCCGAAAAGTTACGGAATCGGAATTTAGGCCGATCCGGCCTGAATTCATCCTCAACTCTGTTTTTATGCGTGTCGCTATGCCGGAACCGCTGCACCCTTTCGGGCGACCTGCATTAGCCGAACTTTACAGCGGGATCACCGCTTTCGGGAGACTTCCCGGTTTCAGGCGGTTTGCCAGCGCCGCGATCGGCAAGCGACATGCTTTGCGGTGTCAGCATCGGCGAGGTGCCGGTCGGGATCGTCGTGTAGGCGTCACGATCGCTGGCCGGGACGGCGGCGCGGATGCGGCTCCGGATGATCGCGTAAACGGTGATCAGCACGTGGGCGATGGCGGTGACGAGGAAAAGCGCATGCGGAGTGATCACCGACATGACGGGACCGCCGATCGTCGGGCCGATTACCGTGCCGATGCCGTAGAGCAGCAGCAGTCCACCGGAGACCTTGACGAAATCCTCCGATGCCGCGAAGTCGTTCGCGTGGGCGACGGCGATCGGATAGAGCGTATTGGCCACCGCGCCGTAAAGGACCACGAGCCCAATCAGCAAGGCGGGCGACGTCGGGTGGAGCAAAAAGATCAGCAAGCCGGCAAGGGCGGCGACCCCGGACATGGCAGCGAGCACATAGCGCCGGTCGATGCGATCGGAAAGCCGGCCGGCCGGCAGTTGCATCACGGCGCCGGCGAAGATGGTGGAGCTCATCATGATGGCGATGCTGGTGTCGGAGAGCCCGGCGCCTGCGCCGAAGACGGCGCCGAGCGTACCGTAGGCGCCGTTGGCGATGCCGACGAGCAGAATGCCGAGGCAGGAGACCGGCGAATTGCGATAGAGCGCCGGCAGGTCGAGGCGCACCGCCTTCAGCGGCTGCGGCGAAGCGGCGGTCGAAAGCGTCGTCGGCAGCATGGCAATGCAATAGAAGATGCCGCAGATCATGAACAGCACCGGCGTGCGCACATCCTCGAGCGGGATCATCATCTGGCCGCCGACGACGCCGAGCAGCGTGATGCCGATATAGAGCGAGAAGATCGCGCCGCGGCTTTCGTTGCTGGCGCGCTCGTTCAGCCAGCTTTCGATGATCATCGAGGTGCCCGCCGTGGAGAAGCCGGTGACGGCGCGCAAGACGACCCACCAGACCGGATGGATGAGGATACCGCTGACCAGGGCGATGATGGCGATGATCGAGATAAAGCCGGAGAAGGCGCGCACATGGCCGACGCGGCGCACCAGCTTCGGCGCCACTAGGCAGCCGATGACGAAGCCTCCGGCCCATGAGGTGCCGAGCAGGCCAAGTGTCGTCGTGGCATAGCCTTCGAGATTGCCGCGCACGGGAAGCAGGATGCCCTGCAGGCCGTTGCCCATGAAAAGGAAGAGCGTGCCAAAAAGCAGCGCGGCGACGGACAGAAGGTTTCTCTTCATTTCCCCAGACTCGGTCTCAGTGATTTTGAAATAGACATAAGGCAGGACCTGCGTCAGCCAGCCTCAAGATGATTGATTGTGCCCCGGAATGTCTTTACGGCGTGTGGAGATCCTGTGTTCGCGCGGAAAAATGTCCGTCCTGTGACATTCCGAAAAATGGAAAAAATAAAGCATGACAAAGCTGATAGCCTTGCTGCTCATCCTTGCCATGGCGATACAGGTGATCAAGCCGCTCGGGTTTCCCGGCCTCAGGCGGCGGATGGATTTCTGGAAGATCGCGCTGATCGCTTTCGCCGTCTGGGCATTGGCATTGCTTTCGCGCGACTTCCTGATGTAACCCCTCGATCACATGAACCGGAGGCACGGCCCAAACTGCGGTCACTAGTCCTGCAGAATAATTTCTCCACGCATGACGGAAACGCAGCGTCCCGAGATGACGACATCGGTGACGATGCCGCCCGATTTCACGACATCGAGGGTGATGACGCTGCGGCGGCCCATTTCGACGCCCTGTTCGACGGTGATGCGGACGTTCATATCGGCGGCCGGCGCAAGCGAAACGAGATAGGCGCCGAGTGCGGCCGAAGCGCTGCCGGTTGCCGGATCTTCGGGCACATTGTCGAGCGGTGCGAACATGCGGGCGCGGATAGTCCACGGATCGTCGGATGCGCGGACATAGAGGAAGAGCGAGAAGTCGTGGCCGCTCGTCGTCTGCCGGCCGGCAGCCGCCTGGAAACCGGTAAGGTTCGGGCGGGCGGCGGCCAGCGCTTCGAGCCCATCCAACTCGGCGACGGCGAAGTTCAGCCCGACGGACGCAAAGACCGGGGCGTGGACGGTGCTGACGACGACGCCGGGTTCGAGCGAGACGCAGCCGGCGATGGTTTCTTCGGCAATGGTCTCGCCGATCGCCAACGGCTGCGGCGCGCGGATGGCGGTGGCCTCGATCCGTCCGTTGTTGCGTTTCAGGCTGACTTCGACGATGCCGGCCTTTTCCTCGAAGCGCAGCTTCTCGCCGACCGGCTTGCCGAAGATCTCCGTCCGCTGGCCGAGCACATAAGCGGTGCCGACATTCGGATGGCCGGCGAAAGGCACTTCCATCGTCGGGGTGAAGATGCGCACGCGGGCGGAATTCTCAGGGTCTTCGGGCGGCAGGACGAAGGTGACTTCGGAATAGTTGAACTCGGTGGCGATCTTCTGCATCGCCGCGTCGGTCAGGCCGCGCGCATCGGAGATGACGGCAAGCGGATTGCCCTCGAAGCGGGTGGAGGTGAAGACATCGACGGTGACGTAGGAGAGGGTGTCCATGGCGGCTCCTGCTGCAGTTGCCGCTATGGATAAGCACGATCTTGCGGCGAGGCGAGCCGCTTTCTTGTCGCCGTGACAATGCAGGAAGGGGCGGCAACATGGTGTTGTCGCCCCTTCTTTATCGGAGTTAAGGCTGCTGAAAAAATCAAGCTGCCTTTTCGAGGTCCTTCTTCCAGCTGCCCTTGGCCGCGAGGCTGTTCATCTCGGCACGGTGGGTGAATTCGCGCTGGCCGGCGGCGACGTTCTCAGGCTTGCCGTTCCAGGCCTTGAGGGCGCTGTCCTGCAGGGCGCGGCCGTAGGAGAAGGTGACGAGCCAGGGCAGGTCGGCACTGGAATTGATGGCGGAAAGATGCGCCGTCGCTTCTTCGGTCGTCTGGCCGCCCGACAGGAAGGCGATGCCGGGGACGGCGGGCGGAACGGTCGCCTTCAGAACCTTGACCGTGCGCTCGGCAACTTCCGCGACCGAGGCCTTGCGGGCGTTCTTGCCGTCGATGACCATGTTTGGCTTCAGGATCATGCCTTCGAGGTTGACGCGGGCATCGGCCAGTTCCTCAAAAACGATGCGCAGCGTCGATTCGGTGACTTCGGCGCAGCGGTCGATCGTGTGGTCGCCCGGTTTCCCGTCCATCAGGCATTCCGGCTCGACGATCGGAACGATCCCGGCCTCCTGGCAGAGTGCGGCATAACGAGCAAGCGCCTGAGCGTTGGCGCGGACGGAACCGCGGGTCGGCAATGTCGACGAGATGGCGATGACACCGCGCCACTTGGCGAAGCGGGCGCCGGCTTCATAATAGCGGGCAAGGCGTTCGCCGAGGCCATCGAGGCCTTCGGTGATGGTTTCCGCAGGATATTTCGCCATCGGCTTGGCGCCGGTGTCGACCTTGATGCCGGGAATGGCACCTGCAGCGCGAATGATGTCGACGAAAGGCGTGCCGTCCGCGGCCTTCTGGAAAAGGGTCTCTTCGAAGAGGATGACGCCGGAGATATATTTCTTCATCGCCTCGTCGGAGCGGAAGAGCATCTCCCGGTAGTCACGACGGCTGGTTTCGGTCGATTCCAGGTTGATGGTGTCGAAACGCTTCTTGATGGTGGAGGTCGATTCATCTGCCGCAAGCAGTCCCCGGCCGCCTGCAACCATCTGCACTGCAATGTCTTCCAGTCGTTCGCTCATCTCGTTCTCTCCACAGCATTAAACATCGGCGATTTAAGAATATAGGACGGCGATAACAGAAGTTGATAGTGAGGAAAATGGAAGGCTAAGTCATTGAAACGATTGAAATCAATTCAATCGTTTGAATATCTGGGATTTTTTCCACCGGCTGAGCAAAAGACCGCGGAAGGCGCTCTCGCCGCCGCGGTCTATCCACATGTAAAACCAGTCGAATCGGCTTGTGACTATCTGGCGGCGTTGAGGACGGCGACGCCGGGAAGCTCCTTGCCCTCCATCCATTCGAGGAAAGCGCCACCGGCTGTGGAGACATAGGTGAACGCGCCGGCAACGCCGGCATGGTTCAGCGCCGAGACGGTGTCGCCGCCGCCGGCAACGGAGGTGAGCTTGCCGGCTGCAGTGCGCTCCGCGGCGTATTTCGCGGCAGCGACCGTGGCGGCATCGAAGGGCTCGATCTCGAAGGCGCCGAGGGGGCCGTTCCAGACGAGAGTCGAAGCGCGCTCGATCCAGGCGTTGATGGCCTCGACGGATTTCGGCCCGACATCGAGCACCATGGCATCAGCGGGAATGGCGTTGATATCGACTGTCTCATTGGCGGCACCCGCCTTGAACTCCCGGGCAATCACGCCGTCTTCCGGCAGGATGATGGCGCAGCCGGCGGTCGCGGCCTCGATCATGATCTGCTTGGCGGTTTCGGCGAGATCATGTTCGCAGAGCGACTTGCCGACATTGGTGCCGCGGGCGGCGATGAAAGTATTGGCCATGCCGCCGCCGATGACGAGCGCATCGACCTTCTTCACGAGGTTCATCAGGAGGTCGATCTTGGTCGAGACCTTGGCGCCGCCGACGATCGCGACGACAGGGCGGGCGGGATCACCCAGACCCTTTTCCAGCGCCACCAGTTCGGCCTGCATGGTGCGGCCGGCATAGGCCGGCAGGTGGTGGGCGAGGCCCTCGGTCGAGGCATGGGCGCGGTGGGCGGCGGAGAAGGCGTCGTTGACATAGATGTCGCCGTTGGCAGCAAGCGACTTGGTGAAGTCGGGGTCGTTCTTTTCTTCGCCCTTGTGGAAGCGGGTGTTTTCCAGAAGCAGGATATCGCCGTCATTCATCGCCGCGACGGCGGAGGCGGCCGCCTCGCCGATGCAATCGGACGCCGTCAGCACGGCATGATCGAGCACTTCCTCGACCGAAGGGGCGATCAGCGACAGCGACAGGTCCGGCGAAGGGCCGTCCTTCGGCCGGCCGAAATGAGCAAGCAGGATCACCTTGGCGCCCTTCTCGGACAGTTCGAGGATCGTCGGCGCCACACGCTCGATGCGCGTCGTATCGGTGACCTTGCCATCCTTGACCGGGACATTGAGATCGACGCGGACGAGAACGCGCTTGCCGCGGATGTCGGAAAGATCGTCGAGGGTCTTGAAAGAAGGCATGGGGAAATCCAGTCTTGGTTGGCGGAAGTTGCGGCGACCATAGCAAGGATCATTTGAGACGCAAGGCGTTCAACGGCCGTTTTCGCGTGTGCCTTCGTCACGTCGGGGCGGTGCTTTCGCCGCGATTTCGGAGGCGGCGGTTTCGCGGCTTCGGCGCCCTTTCAGCCGGTCGCGGATGCGTTGGATGATGTCCTTGAGATTGATGAAGATTGGCAGCGTGATCGCTGGTTCGACCGCTTCGAGCGACATTCCGACGGAGGTGATGTGGTCGTGCTCGTCGAGATCGCGGACGATGAGAATGATGGAGCCGAGACGGACGCGGTCGGCATAATCGGCCTTACCGCCGAGGCGCTGACGCATCAATTCGGCGATCGTCAGGCCCTTTTCCGTTTCGTTGAGCAGGCCGGGGCCATAGGCGGCGTCGAGATCGGCGGCGGGGCGGGCAGGTGAGAGCGCGAAGGCTCCGAAAAAATCGGCATCGTCCTCATCCACTGGCGCACGGCTGGCGAAGAGCCGGTCGAGCAGGCGGGAGTAGCTCGGCACGATGAAGAGGTAGACGAGATCGTTCTCGCGCAGCCGCCCGGCATATTGGTAGCGCATCGACTTGCCGTCGCGGATCACCAGCGAAGGCGTCGCCCAACGCGGGATGCGTTCGCCACGCAGCACTGGACTATCCTTGATGACGCGGTAGGAGAGCAGTTCGTGGTTGGCCGCGCCCGGCAGGTCGACCTCGACCTTATCGACGGCACCGATGCGCGGCGGAATGATCAGGCCGAGCTTCTTGGCGACGGGCTTGATCGTCCAGCCCTGGAGGAGCAGCGAGACCAGCACAATAATGAAGGCCGTGTTGAAATAGATTTGTCCGTTCTCAAGCCCGCCGAGGATGGGCATGATGGCAAGCAGAATGGAGACGGCGCCACGCAGGCCGACCCAGGCAACGAAGCCGATTTCCTGCTGCGTGTAATCAAACGGGAGCAGCGACAGCCAGACCGCCAACGGCCGGGCGACAAAGGTCAGGAAGAGGGCAAGCAGAATGGCGGGCACGATGATGACCGGGAATTGCGACGGCGTCGCAAGCAGGCCGAGCACCAGGAACATGATGATCTGCGCCAGCCAGGTCATGCCGTCCTGGAAGCGTTTGATGGTGCCGATCGCCTGCATCTTGCGGTTTCCGGCGTAAATGCCGGCGACATAGACGGCGAGGAAGCCGCTGCCGCCGACCGCGCCGGTGAAGGAGAAGACGAGAAGGGCAAGCGCCAGCACGAAGATCGGCGTCAGGCCGCGATCGGTGTCCAGCTTACTGACGATCAGCACGATCATCATGCCGCCGAGCAGGCCGAGGATGACGCCGAGGCCCATCTGCTGCACGAACATGGCGAGCATGCCGATATTGATGCCGGCGGAACGCTCGCCGCTCGCCAGCACCTCGACAAGGGCGATGGTGAGGAAGATCGCCATCGGGTCGTTGGTGCCGGATTCGACCTCCAGCGTTGAGCGCACCTTGTCGCGGATGTTGATGCCGCCAATGCGCAGCAGGAAGAAGACGGCGGCGGCATCCGTCGATGCGACGATCGAGCCGAGCAGCAGACCTTCCAGCCAGGTGAAGTTCAAAAGCCACATCGCCGCGAAGGCAAAGAGCGAGGCGGTAATCAGCACGCCGACCGACGCGAGTGCCAGCGAGGGAACGGCCGCCAGGCGGAAGGCCTGCATCGGCGTGCCAAAGCCGGAATCAAACAGGATGACGGCCAGCGCGATAGAGCCGAGAATATAGGCGAGGTAATTGTTGCTGAACTCAATGCCGAGCCCGTCGACGCCGGCGGCAAGGCCGATCATGAGGAAAAGCAGCAGCAGGGGGGCGCCGAAGCGGAAGGCAAGCAGGCTCGAAAAAGCGGCAAGAAGCACGAGCGCCGTCGAGACCAGCACCACGATATAAAACGCTTCCATGCCCACCCCTTTCCATCGACTGCTTGACGAATACAGCCGCCCCGGCCGATCCGCCTTACTCCAACCCCTCCTCACCCGCGGCGGTCCAGTAAACGGCAAAACGTCAGAGAAGGGTAGGCCTTGCGGCTTAACCTCGTCGCGACGCTGCATCATGCTACTGAACGGCTGCCGGACGGCCAACCGACACGGAATGCTACGGGAGAAATTGTCTATAAGGAATGTATCGGAAATTCAGGCGAGAGCAGGGCAAAAGAGACAGGCACGGATTTTTCCTGCCGGTATCTGCGAACGACAACAGGCCAAGCCACGTTTTTGCGTTCACGCGGTGCGTCTGCCTTCTCAATGATGGGAAAAGGGATTGCAGGCGCGCATGCAGAGAGCGGGGCCGCTGCTCTGCTATCCCAACACCGCCTGAAAAATGACGATGGCGAGAAACGAGAGACCGATGAACGCGGCGACCCAGATAACCAGGCGATTGGCCTTTGCAAGCACCGCAGGTCGGACGTCCCGCTTGCGGTGAAACCGCTGCCGCCGCTTGAGCGCGGTGTGGGACAAGCGTTTTTGTGCCTCTGCCATTAATCGCCTCCACTTGGATTATCTTCGCCATTGCGCGGCGCTATGCATCTCGGCAATCTATCACGCTTTGCCAGCGGATTGCCAAGTGATCAATCCTTGCCTGCGGACGGCAACGCCACACCGAACCCGTCGCTTCGGTGTGGCTTTCGAAATCGGAAAACGATGCAGATCGTCGGTCAGTCTTCTGAGTCCTCGCCCACGTCGGTCAGATCCGCGACCGGGACCAGGAAAACGACGAACTCGTCCTCGATGGTCCGTTCCGGATCATCGTCGAATTCATAGGCGTGCTCGACTTCGCTGGCCTCCTCGGCGGTTGCCTTGCGCAGGCTGAGCACCGCTTTACGGTCCCACAGGGGTTTGCCTTCGGATTCCAGGATGGTCAGATCGTCACGAAAGTCTTCCGCCTCGAAGAAATGGGTCGCTTCCTCGTGATTTTCGGAGCGAAAGCTGGCAACGGCACGGCCGGCGATTTCTACGGTAAAGTAATCCATCCATCTCTCTCATATCAGCGACACTGCTGCCGCACGGTATTGGTGTTCCGCGCCTGGCCGGTGGCCGATGCGGCGCGAGGAAACTGGGCATTTTGGAATGTCCAGGCGAGTTATCCTAACAGATCTCATCTCTGCAATGGACGAAAAGATACCAGTGCGGAAAGGTTGGTTTCGTTTGCGGCATGGCAACAAAAAGCGGCCCGGTTTCCCGGGCCGCTTGCATGTCGATGCCTTAAGAGCGCTCAGATGAGCTTGGCAAACGCAACAGCCGTGTCGGACATGCGGCTGGAGAAGCCCCATTCATTGTCGTACCAGGACAGGACGCGCACGAAATTACCTTCCATGACTTTAGTCTGATCGGTTGCTAAGATCGAGGAGTGGCTGTCGTGGTTGAAGTCACGGGAGACGAGCGGCTCGTCGGTGTAGCCGAGGACGCCCTTCAGCTTGCCATTTGCGGCAGCCATGATGGCTTCGTTGATTTCGCCAACGCTGGTGGCCTTCTTGGCGACGAACTTGAAGTCGACGACGGAAACGTTAGGGGTCGGAACGCGGATCGAGGTGCCGTCGAGCTTGCCCTTCAGATGCGGCAGAACGAGGCCGACTGCCTTGGCAGCGCCTGTCGAGGTCGGGATCATCGAAAGAGCGGCGGCGCGGGCGCGATACAGGTCCTTGTGCATCGTGTCGAGCGTCGGCTGGTCGCCGGTGTAGGAGTGGATCGTCGTCATGAAGCCGTGGTCGATGCCGACGGCGTCGTCGAGGATCTTTACAACCGGCACCAGGCAGTTTGTCGTGCAGGACGCGTTGGAGATGACCATGTGCTCCTTGGTGAGCTGGTCATGATTGACGCCGAAGACGACAGTCAGATCGGCGCCGTCTGCAGGTGCCGAAACGATGACGCGCTTGGCGCCGGCCGTCAGGTGGGCGGCAGCCTTGTCACGGGAGGTGAAGATGCCGGTGCATTCCATCGCGATGTCGACGCCGAGTTCGCGGTGCGGAAGTGTCGCCGGATCCTTGATGGCGGTGACCTTGATCGGCTTGCCGTTGCCGACGATGATCGAGTCACCCTCGACTTTCACGGTGGCCGGGAAGCGACCGTGGATCGAGTCGTAGCGTAGCAGGTGGGCATTGGTTTCGACGGGGCCGAGGTCGTTGATGGCGACGACTTCGATGTCGGTGCGGCCGGATTCGACGATGGCGCGAAGGACGTTGCGGCCAATGCGGCCGAAGCCGTTGATGGCAACCTTGACTGTCATGTTCATTCACTCCCGATAGAGTAGGGCCCGATACAGCCGGGCCTGGAATTGAGGAGATGGAGAGCGCCTCAAGGCGCCCTCATTAAAGCTTTGCTTCCGCGGCCGCAACGACGGCGTCGGTGGTGATGCCGAAATGCTTGTAAACGTCCTTCACCGGGCCGGAAGCGCCGAAGCCCTTCATACCGACGAAAGTGCCTTCCGGTCCGATAAAGGCATCCCAGCCTTCGCGGACGGCGGCTTCGACGGCAATCTTTACCGGTGAGTTGCCGAGGATTTCCTTGCGATAGGCGTCCGGCTGCTCGAAGAACAGTTCCGTGCAGGGAACCGATACGACGCGCACCGTGACACCCTTGGCTTCAAGGGCTGCGCGGGCGGCGACGGCGATTTCGACTTCTGAACCGGAGGCGAAGATCGTCACTTTGGCGTCGGCATTGCCGGCCAGCGTATAAGCGCCCTGTTCGCAGAGGTTCTTTTCGCTGTATTCGGTGCGAGACGCAGTGAGGTTCTGGCGCGTCAGAGCAAGGCCCGAAGGACGGTTGTGCGTCTTGATGGCGATCTGCCAGCATTCCGCCGTTTCCGTGGCGTCGGCCGGACGGAAGATCATCAGGTTCGGGATGGCACGCAGACCGGCGAGCTGTTCGACCGGCTGGTGCGTCGGGCCGTCTTCGCCGACGCCGATCGAGTCATGCGTCAGGACATGGATGACACGGATGCCCATCAGCGAAGCAAGGCGGATCGGCGGGCGGCAATAATCCGTGAAGATCAGGAAGCCGCCGCTATACGGGATCAGTCCGCCGTGCAGCGCAATGCCGTTCATCGCAGAGGCCATGCCGTGCTCGCGGATGCCCCAATGCATGTAACGGCCGGCGAAATCCGTCGGCGTGATCGAGTGCATCTGGCTGGTTTTGGTGTTGTTCGACGGCGTCAGGTCGGCGGAGCCGCCGAGCGTTTCCGGCAGGAAGCCGTTGATGACCTCGAGCGCGTCTTCCGAAGCCTTGCGAGTGGCAACGGTCGGCTTGGTCTCGGCAAGCTTCTTCTTGAAGGCGCTGATTGCGGCATCGAAGCCTTCCGGCAGCTCGCCTGCCATGCGGCGGGTGAATTCGGCCTTGGCCGGAGCCTTGGCCAGACCCTGTTCCCAGGCGTTGACGAGATCGACGGAGCGGGCGCCGGCTGCACGCCAGGTATCCAAGACGTCCGACGGGATGACGAAGGGCTCAGATTCCCAGTTCAGCGCCTTGCGCGTGGCGGCGATTTCCTCGGCACCAAGCGGGTTGCCGTGGACCTTATGGGTGCCTTGCTTGTTCGGGGCGCCGAAGCCGATGATCGTCTTGCAGGCGATGAAGGTCGGCCGGTCGGACTTGTGGGCAGCCTCGATCGCTTCGGCGACGGCAGCCTGATCGTGACCGTCGATCTCGATCGTGTTCCAATGAACGGCCTTGAAACGGGCGACCTGATCGGTGGAATCCGAGAGAGACACGGCGCCGTCGATGGTGATCGAGTTGTTGTCCCAGAACAGAACGAGCTTGTTGAGCTTCAGGTGGCCGGCGAGCGCGATGGCTTCGTGGCTGATGCCCTCCATCAGGCAGCCGTCGCCGCAGATCGCATAGGTATAGTGATCCTGAAGATCGGCGCCGAATTCCTCGCGCAGCTTGCGTTCGGCGATCGCCATGCCGACGGAATTGGCAATACCCTGGCCGAGCGGACCGGTCGTCGTTTCGATGCCGGTCGCGTGACCGTATTCCGGATGACCGGCAGTCTTCGAGCCGAGCTGACGGAACTGCTTCAGATCTTCGATCGTCATGTCAGGATAACCGGTCAAATACAGCAGCGAATAGAGCAGCATCGAGCCGTGGCCGGCCGAGAGTACGAAGCGATCGCGGTTCGGCCAGCGCGGCTTCTTCGGATCGAACTTCAGATATTTGGTGAACAGGACCGTTGCCACATCAGCCATGCCCATCGGCATGCCGGGGTGGCCTGAGTTCGCCTTTTCAACGGCGTCCATGGCGAGAAAACGGATTGCATTCGCCATCCGGTCGTGTTGTTCGGGAGAGGTCATGGCTTTTCCGCAAGTTCCGGGTGTCGGGGGATGGCCTCGAGCCTCCAAGACCATCGAGTGAAAGCGGCAGAGACATAGCAGTTGGGGCGGGCAAGTCAATAAATGGCAAGCCAAATCCGGGCGGGCAATGGCAATTTTGACATTTGATCGCGCGGTTGTACAAATGACAAATCACCTATTGTCGGCATGTGTAAAACGCTCATCCACAGGATAGGCCGGTAGGCAGGTGACAGGATTTATTGACGGGCCGTCGGCGAGCTGCATATCTTTTTTAAATCGCAGGATCGGCGCGGCGTGCCGATTCGCGGATCCTGCGCGGGAATCGGGAAGGCATGATGCCCACAGGCAAAACCATGGAAGCAGCGCTCAACGAATTGAGACAGGCGATTTCGGGCCTCGAAAATGCCGTCGACATGCGCGTCGAGCGGCAGCGCGAGCAGGGCGAGATCGAGGGCGAGGTGCGGCGCGTGCACGCCGACCGTTCGCGGCTGGCGCAGGAGCTCGACCAGGCCGAATTCCGCGCAAACCGGCTTGAGGAAGTCAACCGCGAGGTATCGCGGCGGCTGGTGACGGCCATGGAAACGATCCGCGCGGTTCTGGATCGCTAGAACAGGATGATTTTAGGCCAAGTTGGCCCAAAATCTGAATCCTGTTCTCATTTAAGCGTTAAGCATGATGTCGTCCGAAAACCGCTCATACCTTTCGGCATCATGCTCTCGTAGAAAGAGTTTGGCATGGCGCAGGTGACGGTAACGATCGACGGCAAGGCCTATCGCATGGCCTGCGAGGAAGGGCAGGAGGACCACCTGACCGATCTGGCGACCAGTTTCGACCGCTATGTCGGCCATCTCAAGGGGCAGTTCGGGGAAATCGGCGATCTCAGGATCACCGTCATGGCCGGTATCATGATCATGGACGAGATTTCCGAGTTGACGCGCCGCGTCGCCGGGCTCGAATCCGAGCTCGAGTCGCTGCGCGGCAACCGCGACACGGTGCTTGCGGCCACCGCCCGCACCGAAGAAAATCTCGCGGCGGCGCTCAGCGAGGTTTCAAGTCGGATTCGCGGAATCACCGACAAGCTGAACGGACGGCCCGCCCCGAACTCAATGGATCTGAATTAAATAACGACGACGTGCCGCCGCCACTGGCGCGCTGGCGCAAACGACCTTATATATCGCGATGCGGTCTGCGCCTCTCGACAGGAACCACAATCCCTGGGGCCATACTCGATCCAAAGGGAGCTGTCCCTGGCTAGGCCCGTGGGCCTGGACACACGGCGCCCACCTACGTTTGTAGGCACCCAGGATCGTAAACATCCATCGGTTGTCGTGGATCGCACCTTTCCCTTCCATCCCCTTCGACGGCGCCGGACCGACAGGGCGAACGCGGTTTACGCGTCCGCCCGGTTCAGCGCGTCCGCTATTTTTTCAGACCTGGAAGGGTGATCTGGAAGACCTGGAACAACGTGTCGACATCGGCACCGCCGTCCGCTTTGTAAGCCGCACCGACCTGGAAACCATCCTGTGTCAAGAAGTCGTTGTCATTGGCGAGGAACAGGAAGTAGTCGTCCGGCAGGTTCGGGTCGAGAACGCTTGCAAGACCCATGGCTTCCCATTTTTCCGACAGGTTGTTCTTGTCGTTCGGCGCACCGTTGTGCAGGCCGAAGCGAGCAAGGTCGGCCTTGTTGTTGATGTCGATGAAGGGCGTCAGCGTCGCCGTCGTCAGCGAGGGATCGACGACGCCCTTCGGCGCGATCGGCTTGTCGGCATCGAAATCGCTGCCGGCGATATCGGTCGCATCGGAGAGGTCGACGATGTTGATCTTGCGGTAGAGCGAGGTGTCGCCCTTCAGGCCCTGGCCGTTGCCGCTGTCGCGGGCGAGCATCAGGAAGGTCTTGTCGGACAGGGCGACGATTTCGCTCTCGGCGGCGATCACCGTCTTGTCCTTGGCATCTTTGAAGACCGGCAGCGGCACAACATATTCATGCACCAGCTTCAGATGATCGGGATCGGCGGCGTCATAGATCATGGCGCGGGTATTCTGACGGGTCGAGCTGGAATCGCCGCCGTCCTGGCGGGTGGCCGACTGCAGCACTGATATGATGAACTTGCCGTCCGGCGTCATTGCCATGCCTTCGAGCCCCTGGTTGTTCTGGCGTCCGGTCTCCGGATCCTTCGGATCAGGAGCGGAGGCGCCGGGGCCGGGATTGTTGGAGGCGAAGCTCAGCGCGCCCTTGCGCATCGGCAAAAGCGCCTTCGGCGGCTGGGTCGCCGAGAGCAGGTGGCCGTCGGCTACGAAGCGGTAGATATAAGGGCCGTATTCGTCGCTGACGAACATGGTGCCGTCGGCCATGCGGATGATGGCTTCATTGTCGAGCGCGATCTTGCCGTTTACAGCCTGCGGCAGCGGCGGAAAATTGCCGGCAGCGACGCGCACGCCGGATTCCGGATCGAGACCGGTCATGTCAGCGCCCTTGTCATCGACAAAGAGCATGGAATCGACAAGCTTTGCGTCGACGCCGGACTGCTCCTTGCCGGCCTCGGGTGTTGCGCCCGGAGCAACCGGCGTGAGGCTGATCGCGATGGTGTTCAGGCGCGGGCGGTAGTCGACTGTGCCGGTGACATTGTAACCCCGGTCGGGCAGCAGGTAGAGCATGCCCTTGTAGCTGGCGCCGTCGCGGCTCCAGGCGGTTGGATCGATCGCCATGCCAGAGCCGGAACCGAAGGTCTCACCGAATTTGTCGCGTTGGTTGGCCGGGATGCGGCCGATGCTGACCAGGCCTTTGTTGATGAAGGTGAGGCCGCCGGCGGTGGCGGAATTCTCGGCCATTGCGACGGCCGGAACGGCGGCGGATGCGGCAAGAACCGCGGCGAACAGCCGCGATGCATATGGTCTGACGTTTTTCATGAAAATACCCTCTCGGTCAAAAGCGCTCTCGAAACGGCTTCCGCCGGCAGGCCGGACACCGCAGACGGTCTATGACGGGATCATGATATCTGGATGACGCTTTGCAGCGAAAAGGCCATGCCGAGAGAATGTCGGGCATCCGCGTGTCCGCATTCCAGTTTGCTGCTTACCCGGCCGGATAAGGCCCTTCGGCAAAGACCTCGTCGTGGTAGAATTTCGAGCCGACGTCCAGCGCCAAGGGGCTGCGCCATTCCCTGTTGTCGCGCAGGCAATCGAGTACGAGTTGGAAATCATATCGGGGCTGCCAGCCCAGTTCCCGCCTTGCGCGAGCGTTGACATAGACACGGTCGAGCGTCGGGGACATCGTCCACCCGCGTGATGCATAGAGAGCGCCTGCACCCGGAAACAGTCGTTCGACGACAAGAGACGCGTCGTGCCGGATCGCGACGAGATCGGTCGCCGAAAACGGCGTCGTGGCGGAGACGATGTAGCGGCCGAAGCCGATTGCCGGCGCCTTGTCGAGCGCCAGCAGATGGGCGCGGACCACATCGGCGATATCGACGCGGCGGTGAAGAAGCTCGTTGGCATGGGCATTCTCTGCCGAATAGCCGCCGCGAATGTGAGGATCGTCGTCGATTTCGGGAAAGAAGCGCGATGTCCTGAGAATGACGACCGGCAGGCCGGAGTTGCGGGCGAAGAATTCGCACAGACCTTCGGCGGCGAGTTTCGTCACGCCGTAGATGTTTTTCGCGACTGGAAGCATGTCCTCGGTCACCCATGCCGCCGGTTCGCCGGCGGCCGGCGTCAATGCCGCACCGAAGGCGCTGGTGGTGCTGGTGAAGACGAAGCTTGCAACGCCCGCGGCGACCGCCTCTTCGAGCAGGTTCAGCGTGCCGCCGACATTGGTGTCGAGGAAATCGCGATTGCCGTGGGTCGCCACATGCGGCTTGTGCAGTGTGGCGGCATGGACGACGTGGCGGATGTCCGACATCGCCTGCCGGATGAAAGCGCGATCAGCGATCGAGCCGACCACGTCGGTGGACGCTGAGGGTTTGATATCGATTCCGCGCGCCGTCCGGTCTTGCGCTCGCAGGCTGCGCATCAGCGCCTCGCCGAGATGGCCGGCGCTTCCCGTCACCAGTATCGTCATTGCATCCTCTCCTTCGGCGGCGGAGGCTATAAAGACTGACGTTTGCGGACAACGCATGATTTATGCATGAGCATGCAGGAAAGCTGCAGGCTCAGCCGATGCTCTGACAAGGGGCCGGGAAGCGAGCTGTTCGACCGCCGGATCATTATTCCGTCTGGCCTTCGAGATCGCTCCTCAACCGGTCGAGGATCGATAGAGCGTGGCCGGCGTAAGCGCTGATCCAGCGGTCATGGATGTGCTTGATCGGCAGGCTGTTCAGGTGGTTCCAGCGTTCGCGGCCTTCCTTCCGGGCGATGACCAGATCGGCTTCCTCCAGCACTTTCAGATGCTGCATCACCGTGCAGCGGTCCATTTGCGGAAACATCTCGCAGAGCGTCCCTGTGGTGCGGGGGGCATCCTTGAGCAGGTCGAGGATTTCGCGGCGGCGATGATGCGCCAGCGCCTTGAAAACGGGGTCGTCGGTCGATTCGCTTGACATGTTATGGTTTTATAACATAATGGATCCGAGTACAATGGAATACGAGCATAATGGAGAAGAGGAGAAGTGCCATGTCTCTCGGAATCCGTGTTTCCGGCCGCATCGGCCGTCCCGTCGCAGAGGTATTTGACGCCGTCGTTAACCCAAAGAAGCTCAGCAGCTATTTCACCACGATCGGCGGGGCGAGCGCACCGCTCGTCAAGGGCACGACGGTGACCTGGTGGAAGGACGCCCAAGTGGAGGTGGTCGAACTCGTGCCGGAAAGCCGCATCGTGCTCCGCTGGGATGGCGGCACCGACGACGACAAGACGACCTATAAGACGTCGGTGGAGATGAATTTCAAGCCGCTGGAGGATGGCGGCACCTTGGTGACCATCGCCGAGACCGGCTGGCGCGAGGACGATGCCGGCCGGCGCGGCAGCTATCTAAACTGCGAGGGCTGGACTCAGATGCTCTGCTGCATGAAGGCTTTTATCGAATATGGCATCAATCTGCGCGAGGGCATGTTCCTCAGCGAAATGAAGGGAGAGCCGGCCAGCGCGCCGGATGCCTGACGAACCTCAAGGAGATCGGCGGCGCAATCGTCGCATTCGCCCATAGGGGCCAGACTTCGCTTGCCTGTCACACTGCGGGTGCTAATTTCCGGATTCGATACTTCATCTCGATTTCCAGGAGATTTTATTATGCAGCTTGGCATGGTTGGTTTGGGCCGCATGGGCAACTACATGGTCCAGCGGTTGATGCGGGGCGGTCACGAATGCGTCGTCTACGACGCCAGGCCGGAAAGCGTTGCCGAACTCGCGGGCCTCGGTGCGACCGGCAGCGCTTCGCTCGAAGAGTTCGTCTCGAAGCTCACCCATCCCAGGGCAATCTGGCTGATGCTGCCGGCGGCGATCGTCGACAAGGTGCTGGCGAGCCTGATGCCGCTGCTGCAGAACGGCGACATCGTCATCGACGGCGGCAACTCGTATTACCACGACGATATCCGCCGCGGCGCCGAACTTATCACCAAGGGCATCCACTATGTCGATGTCGGCACCAGCGGTGGCGTCTTCGGCCTGGAGCGCGGTTATTGCCTGATGATCGGTGGCGAAAAGGGCACCGTCCAGCATCTATCCCCAATCTTCGCGACGCTGGCGCCCGGCGCCGGCACGACGGAAGCCTCGCCGAACCGCACCGCCGAAGCGGCTGCGGCCAGCACCGCGGAACAGGGCTACCTGCATTGCGGCCCGCATGGAGCCGGTCATTTCGTCAAGATGGTGCATAACGGCATCGAATATGGCCTGATGGCCGCCTATGCCGAGGGTCTCAATATCCTGCAACACGCCAATATCGGCGCTGCCTCGCATGTGGCCGACGCGGAAACCGCGCCGCTTGCCCATCCCGAACATTTCCAATACGACTTCAACCTGCAGGATGTCGCCGAAGTCTGGCGCCGCGGCAGCGTCATCACCTCCTGGCTGCTCGATCTGACAGCCGATGCGCTGCATGCCGACCCCTCGCTGTCGAAATATGCCGGCCGCGTCTCCGACAGCGGCGAGGGCCGCTGGACGATCATGGCGGCAATCGACGAAAGCGTGCCGACACCGGTGCTGAGTGCTGCGCTCTACGGCCGCTTCTCCTCGCGCGACAACGACGAATTCGCCAACAAGGTGCTGTCGGCGATGCGGGCGGGCTTTGGTGGCCACGTGGAAAAGCCGGCCGCCAAATCGTGAAGTCAGGCGTCGTGCGCGCCCGTTTCGCATTGTGACCTGGTGTGGCGAGGGCGGCGGCCATAAAACTGCCGGCCTTTCCTCACGGTCTTCGCTTTCGCCCTCCTTGCTGCCGGCATCGGTCGCGGCTATTCCATTGCTATCGGGAGACGTCCGCCTCGCCTTGTGTCGGCGGCCGGCGCTCCATCGGAGGGCGGCAATGAAGCGTGACATGGCAGGGATATTCAGGGTCGCCCTATTCTGGACAATGGCGCTGTCGACGCTTGCTGCGGCAGTTTCCCCAGGAGCGGCGCAGAGCCCATCTTCGGTTCCTGCCGCAGCAGGTCCGCCGGCCGAAGTGCGTGAGATGATGGAGCTCATGCAGAAACCTGAAGTCAAGCAGTGGATGTCGAACCAGATGGCGACAGCACCTGCGGGCGGTTCCGCGGCTGCGGATCAGATGTCGGTGCTGTCAGGCCTATTGCAGCATGCCCGCCGGCACGTCTCGATGGTCTCCGATGCAGCGATGACGCTACCCTTTCAGATCGGCAATGCATCCTCGCTGTTCTTCGGTGAGATCGCCGCGAACGGCTGGTCGCGCATGGTGGCGCAGTTCCTGGCGATCTTCCTGCTCGGCGCTATTGTCGAGAGCATTGCCCGTTATGCCTTCCGCCGTCGCCGGCGTCGCCTGGCTGAGATGGCCGGCATGCATTTGGCGCCGCGCGTCATCCCGGCGTTGATCTTCGCGGCGGCAACGGTGCTTGCGCTTCTCAGCCTCGGCTGGCCACCGCTTAGCCAGAGCATCGCGATCGTCTGCGTCGTCGCGCTCATCGTGCAACGCTTCACGATCTGCCTCGGCGGCGTGCTGGTCGATCTCATCGGGCTGGCGCGGGCCGAAGAAGAACGACAGGGCATCACCGCCCCGACGATGCCGGGGCGTGCCGTTGCGCTCTTCTGGTACCGCCGTTGCGCGACCTTCGTCATCTATTTCATGCTTGGCTGGGCGGTGATCCAGTCGATGGAGCCGCTTGGCTATTCCGCGAGTGTGCGGCTCCTCGTCGGTTATATCCTCGGCATCGGCCTGCTGTTGATTGCGATCGAAGCGGTCTGGTCGCGGCCGCACAAGGATGAGAAGCGCGGTCACGGGACCTCCTGGGCGCTCATCGTTTATTTCCTGTTGCTCTGGAGCCTCTGGGTCGCAGGCTTCAATTGGCTGCTCTGGCTCGGCATCTATGTGCTGCTGCTGCCGCGCGTGCTTGCCGTCTCGACGATTGCGGTAAAATCGCTGCAGCAGACCGAAGCAAGCTTCCTGGCCACGCGCCGCATTGCGGCCGTGTTGCTCGACCGCGGTGTGCGGGCGCTGATCATTGCCATTGCCGCCATCTGGCTCGGGCGCATGCTCGGCGTCGGCGCCGATACGATGGCCGCCGGCGACACCATGGTCGACAAGATCGCGCGCGGCGTCATCGGCGGCATCGTCATCCTGCTTGCCGCCGATCTTCTCTGGCATGTCATAAAGGCCTATATCGACGGCAAGCTGCTCGATTCATCCGTGGATGGCGGAGCAACGGACGAAGAGAAGGCCAAACGCGCACGGATCCTGACGCTGCTGCCGATCTTCCGCAATATCCTTGCCGTCGTCATCGCCGTCATCGCCGCTTTGATGGTGCTCTCCGGCCTCGGCATCGAGATCGGGCCGTTGATAGCCGGCGCGGGCGTCGTCGGCGTCGCGGTCGGCTTCGGTGCGCAGACGATCGTCAAGGACGTCATCAGCGGCATGTTCTATCTCTGGGACGATGCCTTCCGTATCGGCGAATATATCGAAAGCGGCAGCCACAAGGGCGTGGTCGAGGCTTTCAGCCTGCGCTCGGTGAAGCTCAGACATCATCGCGGGCCGCTGACGACGGTGCCATTCGGCGAACTCGGCGCGGTGAAGAACCTCAACCGCGACTGGACGATCGACAAGATCAGCCTCAACGTCAAATACGACACCGATCTGGTCAAGGCGAAGAAGGTGATCAAGCAGATCGGCCAGACGCTGCTCGAAAATCCGGAATTCGGCCCTCATATCATCGAGACGCTGAAGATGAAGGGTGTCGAGCAGTTCGGCGAATTCGCGATCGAAATCCGGCTGTCGATGATGACGAAACCCGGCGAGCAATTCGTCATCCGCCGCAATGCGCTGGCGATGATCCGCAATGCCTTCAAGGAGAACGGCATCGAATTCGCCGTGCCGACGGTGCAGGTGGCGGGTGATCGCGATGCGGAGGTCGATGCTGCCGTCGCCCGCTACGCCGCCCATGCGCGGGCGAATGGCGAGCCGGCGGCATAGCCGCCTCACATTGCACCGGCGGCTGTAATCAACAGGCCGCCGATGATCGCCATGTTGGTTTTCCAGGTGTTGATCGCGCTATCGCGGGCCGTTCCGTGCATATCCCAGAAATTCAGCAGCATGATCGTGGCGGCAAGAGTGAAGAGGATGAGACCGAATGCCGCCGCCGTGACGAAGAGGCCCAGCATCAGCAGGAGGCCGGCAACGATCTGGAACATGCTGCCCGAGAGCAGCACCGATTTCGCAAGAGGGACGCCGCGGGCCTCGATCGCGTCGGTCAGCGGCACGATGACGAAAAAATGATGAATGCCGCCAGCGACATAGATGCCGCCCAGCAACAGACGGCCGAGGACGATCATCATCAGCGCCGGGCCATCATGCATATCGAACTGTTCTCCCGCATCTCAAATCTCCGGCAAGGGTCAAGCTCGCCCGAAGCTTACGAAAATGCAATGTGCCGTCACGCTCGCCTGCGCAAATTCGCCCCAATTGAGGGTGATGGAGGCCAAGGCGGCGGGGCTGGGGTAGCGGCGGCACGGCTTCATGGAGCTTATATGCCTGTCATGTTACGTCTTTCAAAAATGATTCCCGCCGAGCTGGCAATTGCAGCAGGATAAGAGATGTCGGGTCACGACAATTTGAAAGAGATGGAAGACGCGGACGGATTTTCTTTTCGCGGATTGTTCAGGCGTTACAGAACGCCGCTGACGGCAGCGGCGACACTCGTGGTCTTCTGCCTCGTCGGTTATGCGATCATGCAGCTCACCAACGAGGTGCGCTATGACGACGTTGTCGATGCGCTGGCGGCGACCAGACCGAGCGCTATCCTGCTTGCGTTGTTCTTCACGGCCCTAAGCTTCCTCTCGCTGATCTTCTACGATCTCAACGCGATAGAATATATCGGCAAAAAGCTGCCTTTCCCGCATGTGGCGCTGACGGCGTTCAGTGCCTATGCCGTCGGCAATACCGCGGGCTTCGGCGCGCTTTCCGGCGGCGCGATCCGCTATCGCGCCTATACGCGCCTGGGGCTTTCGCCCGAAGATATCGGCCGCATCATCGCCTTCGTCACACTCTCCTTCGGTCTCGGGCTTGCGGGGGTCGGGGCGATCGCCCTCATCATCATCGCCGATGAGATCGGTCCGCTCATCGGCGTCAGCCCCTTCCTGTTGCGGTTGGCCGCCGGTTCGATCGTCGCCATTCTGGGCGCAGTGATGATCATCGGCCGTGACGGGCGCGTGCTCGACCTCGGTCCCGTGGCAATCCGCCTGCCGGATTCGCGCACCTGGTCGCGGCAGTTCCTCGTCACCGCCTTCGATATCGCCGCTTCGGCGTCGGTGCTCTACGTGCTGCTGCCGCAGACGGCAATCGGCTGGCCGGTCTTCCTTGCCGTCTATGCGATCGCGGTCGGTCTCGGGGTGCTCAGCCACGTTCCGGCCGGGCTCGGCGTGTTCGAGACCGTGATTATCGCGTCACTCGGCAGCGCCGTGAACATCGATGCCGTGCTCGGATCGCTGGTACTTTACCGGCTGGTGTACCATGTGCTGCCGCTGCTGATCGCCGTGCTCGCGGTGTCGGCGACGGAGCTACGCCGTTTCGTCGATCATCCGGCCGCTTCCAGCGTGCGGCGCATCGGCGGAAGGCTGATGCCGCAGCTGCTGTCGGCTCTCGCCCTGCTGCTCGGCGTCATGCTGATCTTTTCGAGCGTCACGCCGACACCGGACCAGAACCTCGAATTCCTCTCCAACTATCTGCCGCTGCCGATGGTGGAAGGGGCGCATTTCCTTTCCAGCCTGCTGGGGCTTGCGCTCGTCGTTGCGGCGCGCGGCCTCGGCCAGCGGCTCGACGGCGCCTGGTGGGTCGCGGTGTTCTCCGCCCTTGCCGCACTGACCTTGTCGCTGCTGAAGGCGATCGCGCTGGTCGAAGCCGCGTTTCTCGCCTTCCTCATCTTCGGGCTCTTCGTCAGCCGGCGGCTTTTTACCCGCCATGCCTCGCTGCTCAACCAGGCGCTGACGGCGTCCTGGCTGATGGCGATTGCCGTCATTGTCGTCGGCGCCGTCGTCATTCTGCTCTTCGTCTATCGCGATGTCGAATACAGCAACCAGCTCTGGTGGCAGTTCGAATTCACTGCCGAAGCGCCGCGCGGACTGCGCGCTGTTCTCGGCATCACCATCATCTCGTCGGCGATCGCCGTCTTCAGCCTGCTTCGGCCGGCGACCTTCCGGCCGGAACCGGCGACGGAGGAGGCGCTAGAGCGTGCCGTCGAGATTGTCGCCAAGCAGGGCAATGCCGACGCCAATCTGGTGCGCATGGGCGACAAGAGCATCATGTTCTCGGAAAAGGGTGACGCCTTCATCATGTATGGTCGGCAGGGCCGGTCCTGGATCGCGCTGTTCGACCCGGTCGGCGAACATCGCGCCGTGCAGGAGCTCGTCTGGCGTTTCGTCGAAGCGGCGCGCGCCGCCGGCTGCCGGGCCGTGTTCTATCAGATTTCGCCGTCGCTGCTTTCTCCTTGCGCCGATGCCGGCCTTCGCGCCTTCAAGCTCGGCGAACTGGCAGTGACCGATCTGAGGGCCTTCGAGATGAAGGGCGGCAAATGGGCGAACCTTCGCCAGACGGCAAGTCGTGCCCAGCGCGACGGGCTGGAATTTGCCGTCGTCGTCCCTGAGGATGTGCCCTCGGTCATCGATGACCTCTCCGCCGTTTCCACGGCCTGGCTCGAGCATCACAACGCCAAGGAAAAGGGCTTTTCGCTCGGCGCCTTCGATCCTGACTACGTCTCCTCCCAACCGGTCGGCATCCTGAAAAAGGACGGCATGATCGTCGCTTTCGCCAATATCCTCGTGACCGAATCCAGGCAGGAAGGCACGATCGATCTCATGCGCTTCTCGCCGGATGCGCCGAAGGGCTCGATGGACTTTCTCTTCGTGCAGATCATGGAATATCTGCGCGGCGAGGGTTTCACCCACTTCAATCTTGGCATGGCGCCCCTTTCGGGCATGTCGAAACGCGAGGCGGCGCCTGTCTGGGACCGCATCGGCAGCACCGTCTTCGAACATGGCGAGCGCTTCTACAACTTCAAAGGCCTTCGGGCATTCAAATCAAAGTTTCATCCGCACTGGCAACCGCGCTATCTTGCGGTCTCTGGAGGGGGCAATCCGATGATCGCGTTGATGGACGCGACATTTCTGATCGGGGGCGGATTGAAAGGGGTAGTGAGAAAATGATCAGGACATTCCTTCTTGCCGCAGCATGCGCCTGCATGCTCGCGGCCGCACCAGCTGACGCCGCCGAGGAGACCACGCAGAGCTTTGAAACCGGGCTCATCCCGTCACCGCACATCTTCCTTCCGGAAGGGGAGGTAAAGGGCACGGTGATGCTGATCTCGGATGCCGCCGGTTGGGGCGACTATGAGAAGGCGGAGGCCGACAGGCTGGTCGCCGAAGGCGCCGTCGTCATCGGCGTCGACTTTCCCTCCTATATCCAGGCGCTCAGCCAATATGACGTCAGCCTCAACGATGGCTGCGTCTACATGGTTTCGGACATCGAATCTCTGAGCCAGCAGGTCCAGCGCGCGACCGGCAACAATGCCTATCACCTGCCGATCGTCGCCGGCATCGGCGAGGGCGGGGCCTTAGCGCTGGCGATTGCCGCGCAGACACCGGATGCGACGATCGGCCAGACACTTGCCGTCGATCCGGTCGCCGGCATTCCGCTTGCCAAAGAGCTTTGCACGCCGGCTTCCAAGAAGGTCGTCGGCCAGCGTATCATGTATGGCCTCAGCGACGGTGCCCTGCCGGATCCGATCGTCACCGTCTTCACGCCCAATGCCGCCAAGGATGGCAAGGCGCATGCCGAAGCGCTGAAGAGGGTCCATGCCGCGATCGAGATCCGCGATTCCACCGACGATGCGCAGACGGTGTTTGCCGATACGCTCGACGATCTCGTCACCGCTTCCGGCGCCTTCGGTAATCCGCTCGGCCTGCCGCTTGCGGTCCTTGAGGCGACCCCCGCCCTCGATACGATGGCGGTGATCTATTCGGGCGACGGCGGCTGGCGCGACATCGACAAGGAGGTCGGCGGCACGCTGCAGAAGGAAGGCATTCCGGTCGTCGGCGTCGATTCGCTTCACTATTTCTGGTCGGAACGCAAGCCGGATGAGACCGCCGCCGATCTTTCGAAGATCATCGATTTCTACCGCAAGCAGTGGAAGGTGAAGCATGTGCTGCTCGTCGGATATTCCTTCGGCGCCGATGTCGTGCCGGCGACCTACCAGCTTCTCAAGCCAGCTGAAAAATCGGCGGTGGCGCAATTATCGCTGCTGTCGCTCTCGCACCAGGTCGACTACGTCATCTCCGTTCTCGGCTGGCTTGGCCAGAAAACGGATGGTGCCGGAGGCGATCCCGTCAGCGATCTGAAGAACGTCGATCCAAAGCTCGTGCAATGCATCTACGGCAAGGACGACGATGACGATGTCGCCTGTCCGGCATTGAAGGATAGCGGCGCCGAGGTCATCGAACTGCCCGGCGACCACCATTTCGACGAGAATTACGACCTTCTTACCAAGACGATCATCGACGGTCTGAAAAGACGCCTGCAGGATTAACGCATCAGCTTCGCTTCGCTCCAGCCAAGTTCGGCGAGTTCCTCGCCGCGAAACCGCGCATCGTCGGCGACGATGAATTCGTCGAGCTGTGGCGGAGCAACGCTGGTGCCGGAGAGCATCGCATGCACCTGGCCGCGATGATGCGTCTGGTGCTGGAAGAGGTGAGCGAGCACGTCTTCCATCCGCTCTTCCTGGATGCGGGCGCTGCGATGGAGGCTGATGGTCGAGGTGAGCCTCTCCGGCGTCAGAGCCTCGCAAAGTGCGGTGAGGCGCTGATCAACCTTGGCCTGCGCTTCGGTGAACGATGAAACGTCATCGAAGGGTTCATCGACCTCGAAGGCCTGGTAGCCGAGCGTGCCGCCTTCCAGTCCGTCGACATAGAACCAGTCGACCGTGATATTGTGGTTCAAGGTTTCCTTGATCGAGGGGAAGAAGCTTGTGCGCGGCGCTTCGAATTCGCCGGGCTTCAGTGCCGCGCAGGTCTGAAGCAGACGGTGGTTGGCAAGGGCGTTGTTATAGCCAAGTTTGCGGAATGCCCTGACGGGATCGAAGGTCGGCATCGGCAGCTTTCCTCTTCAAGTGCTTCTAGAACAGGATGGTTATAGGCCCGGTCGGCCTAAAATGATCCTGTTCTGCATTAAAGAGTTAGAGCGTGATGTGATAAGAAAACCGCTCACACTTTTCTGCATCACGCTCTGGAACGGTTGCCTCAGTCTCAGTCATCGAGGTTGCCGTCGCGCCAGACGAGATGACGGGGTGCTAGGGGCAGGTTCTCGATTTCATTGGCGATGAAATAGGGCGGAATGTCGAGCGCTGTCAGGGCCGTGCGCGTTGCCGCCACCCATTTGAATTCGAGATGATTGTTGCCGTCTTCGACGCGATGAATGATTTGGTGTGGCTGAAACGGGAATTCCGGCGGGATGTCCATCAGGTAATAGAAGCCGAGTTCATGCCAGTTGCGGTGTTCGTAGCGGAAGAAGTTCTCGACGATCCAGAGCAGGCGGGAAATTGAGACTTCGACGCCCAGCTCCTCCACCATCTCGCGTTTCAGCGTTTCTTCCGAGGTCTCGCCGATTTCCGCCCTGCCGCCCGGAAAGGTCCAGAAGGGTTCATGCACGGCGCGATGGACGAGCACGTGGCCATCGCGGAAGCCGAGACCGGCGATGCGATAATTGAATCGCTCGGCGCCCGCATTCAGGCGGATGAGAGTGCGCTTGGTCATGCTATTCTATCCGAGATCGATCACGACAATTTCCGGCGGGACGCCGAAGCGCACCGGTGCGATGGAGCAGCCGAGGCCGCCGGACACGATGATATTACGACCCTCCTCGACCATATGGCCATATGCGTAACGATTGCCGTAACGCGAGGGGACGATCGGCGAACGGCCGAGGAAACGGATCTGTCCGCCATGTGTGTGGCCCGATAGCGTCAGCGAGACGCGCTCGGGCACCCGCGGAAAGATATCGGGCTCATGGGCGAGCAGGATGACGGGTGCATCGTCGGTCACCTGAGCCATCGTTCCATCGAGATCGTCGAGGCCGAGCATATGGGTGCGGCCCCACTTTTTGCCGGGCAGCAGCGCCAGCTGATCTTCGAGGCCTGCCAGCCAGAAGCCGCGGCCATCCTTTTCGACCCGAACGGCGCGGTTGCCGTAGACCGGGATTCCGACGTCGGCAAGCGCCCGGTGCCCGAACGTTTCCATGCCGCCGTTTTTCTGGGCCGACCTGTCTTCCCACCAATCGTGGTTGCCCATGATCGCATGGACGCCGAGAGGGGCCCGCAAGGTGGCGAGCGCCTTCGACCATTGGCTCGAATGCACATATTGCGTCACCATGTTCATGCCGGCAGCATAATCGCCGAGGAGAACGGTGACATCGCCTTCGAGTTCATTGGCTCTGTGGCAGATCGCGGTGATGCGGCTTGCCGACATCCACGGTTCGCAGGCATGAAGATCGGCGAGCGCGACGATGCGGAGCTTGAGCCCTGGCGTCCATCCGGGCGGGGTCAGCCGGTAGCGGGTGATGGCGAGCCTTGCCAACGGTTCATAGGCAAAGGCGTAACCGCCGAGGGACATGACGCCTGCGACACCGCCGCCAAGAACCTTGAAGAATCCGCGGCGGGTGATCACTCAGTTGTCCTCCTGGAACAGCCGGAACTGCGCAGCCTCCATATCCTTGGGCGGTTGCATTCCCAGATGTTTCCACGCGATTGCGGTCAGAACACGGCCGCGCGGCGTGCGCTGAATGAAACCCTGCTGGATCATGTAGGGCTCGATGATGTCTTCGATCGCGTCGCGCGGCTCGGAAAGCCCGGCGGCGATGGTCTCGATGCCGACCGGGCCGCCGCCGAAATTGACGGCGATCATGTTGAGATAGCGTTTGTCGAGCTGGTCGAAGCCGACATTGTCGACCAGCAGGCGGGTCAACGCCTCGTCGGCAATCTCGCGGGTGACGGATTCGGCCCTTGCCACCTCGGCGAAGTCGCGCACACGCCGCAGCAGCCGGCCGGCGATGCGCGGCGTGCCGCGGGCGCGTCTTGCAATTTCGCGGGCGCCTTCCTCGGTAATCGGCAGGTTCATCAGCCGGGCGCCGCGGCGCACGATCAGTTCCAGCTCCTCGACGGTGTAGAAGCTCAGGCGCACCGGAATGCCAAAGCGGTCGCGCAACGGCGTCGTCAACAGGCCGAGGCGGGTGGTGGCCGCCACCAGGGTGAATTTCGAGAGATCAATTTTCACCGAACGAGCGGCAGGGCCTTCGCCGATGATAAGGTCGAGCTGGAAGTCTTCCATGGCCGGATAGAGGATTTCCTCGACGGCGGGATTGAGGCGATGGATCTCGTCGATGAAGAGCACGTCGCGCTCCTCGAGATTGGTAAGCAGGGCCGCGAGATCGCCGGCCTTGGCGATCACTGGACCGGATGTCGAGCGGAAATTGACGCCGAGCTCCTTCGCCATGATCTGCGCCAGCGTCGTCTTGCCGAGGCCGGGCGGGCCGACGAAGAGCACATGGTCCAGCGCCTCGCCGCGGTTCTTCGCCGCCTCGATGAAAACTTTCAGATTGGCGCGCGCTTCGGCCTGGCCGGTGAATTCGTCCAGCGATTGCGGGCGCAGGGTGATATCGAGATCTTCGCCCCGCTTTTCCGGCGATATCAGGCGGGCGGGTTCGCTCATGAAAGAAGCTCCATGCCTGGCACGGTCTTGAATGCGTGCCGGTCAAATGTCTTAGTCGCCTGGCATCCCTCAGCCGCGGCGCGATAACCAATCAAGGCATCGGCAAAATCGGCATTGCGCGTTTCCACGGCTCTTAGCACCATGATAACGAGGGTTTGGTTTTCGATGTCCAAACCTCTGACGCGTGTCAATTTGCCGATTGCATCGACGACGTCCTTTTTCTTGAAGCCGAACCGCGCGCGCAATGCCCAATCCAGTTCCAAAAGGTTCAGCAGGGAGAGAAATCCACGATAATCCCTGCCGATACCCCCGCCGAATTTCAGTGCAGCCGCCCTTTGCTCCGGATCATCGTCGACGATGAGTCTCAGCAGGACGTTGGTATCTACGCCATAGGCGATCATGCTGCGATATCCGATTTCGATCGTCTGGCTTCATCGACCACGTCGCTGCCCGCAGCATCGGTGACGGCCACGTCGATCTCCTCCAGCGAGCCACGACCATTCGGAGGCGCTCCGAGAAGGCCTGCAAGGTCGTTGAAGTTGATCGATTTCGGTGTCATCACGACTTCTCCGTCGATGACGGAGAAAACCAGTTGATCGCCAGGTCGAAGGCCGAGAGCATCCCGCAAGTCTTTGGGGAGCGTGATCTGACCTTTGGGCGAAAGCGTAAATTCTCCCCACATCGTTCGGAAATCCCATTTTTGTGCGGCAGTTGGAATGCTTGCAAACTGGCAGAAAAGTGACAGTTTATCCTACTTTATCGCGCCAATTCTTTCAATCCCAACCTAATCAACTTTGCGCTGTCGGCGCCGTCGCCCGCCACCTTCATCGCCGCGGCAATGGCATTTGCCGCCTGGTCGCGGGAATAGCCGAGGTTCGTCAGTGCGGAAACCGCATCGGTAACTGGTGCGGCCGCGACACCTTCGCCGAGTTCCTGCTTGAGGGCAATATTGATCCCTTCCCCGGCAAAGGCCGGCGCCCGGTTCTTGAGTTCGGTGACGAGGCGCATCGCCACTTTCGGGCCGACCCCCGGCGCGCGGGAGACGGCGGTGCGGTCCTGCAGAGCTATTGCATTGGCGAGTTCGCCCGGCGTCAGGGTCGAGAGTACGGCAAGCGCCACCTTGGCGCCGACGCCCTGGACACTCTGGAGCAAATTGAACCATTCCCGCTCCAGCGCCGTCATGAAGCCGAAGAGCTTCAATTGATCCTCGCGCACATAGGTCTCGATGAACAGCATGCAGGCCTCGCCGGCCGAGCCAAGCTTGGAGAGGGTGCGGGCGGAGCAATGGGCGACGTAGCAGACGCCGTGCACATCGACGAGTACATAGTCTTCGCCGATCTCGTCTATGGTGCCTTTCAGCTTGCCGATCATGGGTCGCGGTCTTTCAAGGGTGCGTTTCGGGTGTGATAAGTTCCACGGAGGGAAAGTAAGACCGGTATCCGCCGGGATCGCGGGTCAAAATTTTGTAACCCCTGATCGTCGCATGGGCGCCGATGAGGAAGTCGGGCAATATCCGTTCGCGTCCTCCGCCGGCACGACGGTAAAGCCGGAAAGCTTGAGCAGCGGCAAATACAGCCGGCCAAGGCAGGTTCTCGCGGCGGAATTCATCCTGCGGAAGCAGTTGCTCAACTTCATCCATATCGTCGTAGCGAACGGAAAATTCGGAATAGATAATCGGATTTATGAGCACTGGCCCATCTCTGAAGACGTCGAGCAATTTCCGACGCGACCACCCATGCCAGTCCGAACTGACCACGGCCAGGTCGACGAGGATGTTTGTATCGACAAGCGTCGCCATCAGCGATCACGGGTCATCGACATGAGGTCTTCGGCATCGATCTTCTGATCACCGGTTCCTTCGAGACGACGGATCGTCTGCAGGAACCGGTCGAGCCGACCTCTATCCTCGATCTCCTGCCTGCCATTTTTCGGCGAGACAACCAGCTTGCCGTTCTCGATCGAGAAGATGACCTCGCTGTTGGCCTCGATGCCGGCAAGCTCCCTGAGATCGCGAGGGATGGTGACCTGGCCTTTGGACGTGACGCGCATCTTGTTGCTCCTTCAAAGTAAGAATTATCCTTACCATCGGAACAAGTCAAGAACAAACTAGCCGGCCAGTGCCTGCCGCATCCGGTTGCTGCCGCGATTGTGGGCATGGCAGATGGCGATCGCCAGGGCGTCGGCCGCGTCATCGCCCTTGAATTCAACTTTCGGCATCAGGATTTTCAACATCATATGGATCTGGCGCTTTTCGCCATGGCCGACGCCGATGACCGCCTTCTTCACGGCATTCGGAGCATATTCGGAGACCTGCAGTCCGGCGCGGGCCGGCACCAGCATGGCGATGCCGCGGGCCTGGCCAAGTTTCAGGGTCGCCACAGCATCCTTGTTGACGAAGGTCTGTTCGACGGCAGCTTCATCCGGCGTGTAGCTATGGACGACCTCCGCCAGGCCATCGTGCAACTGGCAGAGGCGAGAGGCGAGGTCCATGTCTCCATCGGAGGTCACGGTTCCGGAGGCCACAAACCGCAGGGAATTGCCAAGCGTGTCGATGATTCCCCAGCCGGTGCGGCGAAGCCCGGGATCGATGCCGACGATGCGAATCGTATTTTGCATGGTTCAACCTATAGCGACTGCGAAATAACTGCCATCGATATGTGAACAAAACAAAAACATTCTCGGATTTAAGCCGCTCCATTTACCGCGAATTAAAACAGATGCTTGAATTCTAGTGTCAAATACGAAGGGGGGTCTCGTGTCGCAAGGAGATAAGCCCCCCGATGTTCTGTTTAAAGATCGGTCGATCAGGCATGCGCTGCGTGCCCACGCCGGCAGGCGTGTCAGAAGGGGTTCGTCGTACATGGCTCAGAGATTTCAGTCCCTGTCCTTCAAGGTCATTGCCACATTCATTCTGCTGACCGTGCTATCGATCGCCGTGATCGACGTGCTTGCCTATTTCGCCAGCAGCCGGATCTCCGACGAGCAAGCGCTGAAGGCTAAGGAGAGCGTACTGATCTTTCGCGGCGACATGCTGCAGGACCAGCTGACGCAGCTTGAAAACCAGGCAAATTCCATCGCGCGCATCGAATCGTTGCAGATGTCGATCACCAGCCTGAAGAGCGGCTGGAAGACGATCGAGAAGACCTCGGGCGATGCCCGCGCCGAATTGAAGAGGGTTTTCATTGCGGGCAATCCCAACCCGGCCGACCAGCGGGAGAAGCTGATGAAGCCGGAAGGACCGAGCGGCTTTTATTATTCGAACCACGAGAAGACGCAGGGCGAAGTTGCCCGCGATCTCGAGGGTACCGCCTTCAGCGATCTGCTGATTGCCGACCTCGACGGCACGGTCCTCTATTCCTACAAGAAGCAAGACGATTTCGCCGAGAACCTCAAGTCGGACGCGTGGAAGACCACCGGCGCCGGTATCGCCTTCGCCAAGGCGATCGAGAATACCGCCAAGGCGACCGATGACGCCGCGCCGACGGGTTTTTCCGGTCTTCGCGTCGATACCGCCAGCGGCAAATCGGCGATCTTCTATGCCGTACCGATCATCAAACTCGGTGCGGCCAAGGGCATCATCCTCTTCAAGGTGCGCGACGACATCGTCACCGGTATCCTTGGCAAGGGCATCGTCCAGGGCAGCACGGCGCAGGCAGCGATCGTCTCCAGCGATGGCTCCGCCGTCGGTCTCGACGCGAGCGGCAAGCTTGCGACGCTCGATGCGGCTCCTTTCACCTTCATCAAGAACGCGCTTGCCAGTTCGGCGATGACGGTGGCCGACTTCAGCCGGGCGGACGGCGCGGCCCGCGCCTATGTCGGCGGTATCGACTATCGTGGCGACCGCTTCCTCGTTGTCGAGAGCGTGCTTTTGAGCGAGCTTAATGCCGGCTCGATCGAGATCGCCACGCTGCTGACGATGATCGGCATCGGCGTGCTCGTCGTCATGGCGGTCGCGACCGGCCTCGTCACCAATTTCCTGTTTTCGCCGCTTGCGCGGCTTGCCGGCGTCACCCGTGATGTTGCCGACGGCAAGCTCGACAGCGAGATCGGCAGCCAGAACCGCAAGGACGAGATCGGCACGATGGCGAATGCGCTCGCCCGCTTCCGCCAGTCGCTGATCGAAAGCCGCGAACTCGAAGCCGCCAGCGAAGAAACGCGCCTGAAGGCCGATCACGACCGCCAGCAGAACCTGGCTGAGCGCGAAGCCGAGGCGAAGAGCCTGCAGCACGTCGTCGAAGCGATCGATGAGGGTCTGCATCATCTGGCGACTGGCGATCTCGCCTACCAGATCGATACCCGTTTCCCGAATGAGCTTGAAAGCCTGCGCGTCAATTTCAACGAGGCGCTGGCGACGCTGAGTGAAACAATGACGGCTATCGGCGGCAACTCGATGGCGGTGCGTGCCGGCTCAGAGGAGATGCGCACCGGCGCCGACGAGCTTGCAGGGCGCACCGAGCGTCAGGCCGGCTCGATCACCGAGACGGCGAATGCGATCAGCGCCATCACCCAGTCCGTCCGCCGGCAGATCGAGCGAGCCGAACAGGCCGAGCGCATCGCCCGCGACGCCAAGAAGGAGACGACTGGCTCCGGCCAGATCATGCGCGAGACGATTGCAGCGATGGAGGCAATCCAGACGTCTTCGCGTCAGATCAACACGATCATCTCGGTCATCGACGACATCGCTTTCCAGACCAACCTCTTGGCGCTCAATGCTGGCGTCGAGGCGGCGCGTGCCGGTGAATCGGGCAAGGGCTTCGCCGTCGTCGCCATGGAAGTGCGCGAGCTGGCACAGCGCTCATCGAGTGCGGCAAAGGAAATCTCCAGCCTGCTGCAGAAATCGACATATGAAGTCGAAAGCGGCGTGGCGCTTGTGGAAAAGGCTGGCGTTGCGTTGACCGGCATCGGCGCCCATGTCGAGGCGATCAACGGACAAATCAATGAGATCATGGGTGCGACCCGCGAGGAAGCCAATACGTTACGCGAGATCAACAGTGCCGTCGCCGAACTCGACGCGATGACGCAGCAGAACGCGTCGATGGTCGAGGAGACGACGGCGGCGATCCACAGGCTGGCAACGGAAGCCCTGGAAATGGATCGCCAGCTCGGTAATTTCACGCTGCCGCACGGAAACCACCACCCAAGCGCCGAAGTGCATGTGCTGCGCCGTCACCGGTAAACCGTGGCTTCTGAGAGCTGACACTGGGTCGCGCTCGCGCGGCCCTTTTGTTTGGGTGCATGGTTTGGAATGGCTGGGGCGGCAACCTACATAGACGGCATCGTTCAACTGCCCGGTAGGTTTCCCATGGTTCCCTTCTCCATACTCGACCTTTCCCCCGTTGCCGAAGGCAGCAGCATCCGCCAGTCTCTCGAGAGCTCGGCGCGGATGGCCGGGAAGGCCGAGCAATTCGGCTACAAGCGCTTTTGGCTCGCCGAGCATCACGGCATGCCGGGGATCGCCAGCGCCGCCACTGCCGTCGTCATCGGCCATGTCGGCGCCGCAACAACGCGCATCCGTATCGGCTCCGGCGGCATCATGCTGCCCAATCATTCGCCGCTCGTCATTGCCGAGCAGTTCGGCACGCTCGAGGCGCTCTTCCCCGGCCGCATCGATCTCGGCCTCGGGCGCGCGCCGGGAACGGACATGCGCACGGCACAGGCGCTGCGGCGCAATCTCGAGGCCGGTGCGAACAGTTTCCCGAACGACGTGGTGGAACTGCAGCAACTCCTCGATACGCCAGTCGAAAACCAGACGATCCTTGCGGTTCCCGGCAATTCATCGCATATCCCGATCTGGCTGCTGGGCTCCAGCCTCTACAGTGCCCAGCTTGCTTCCATGCTAGGACTTCCCTATGCCTTCGCTTCGCATTTTGCGCCCGACATGCTGCTTGATGCGATCGCGATCTACCGGGACCGCTTCCAGCCCTCGTCGACGCTCGACAAACCTTATGTGATGGTCGGCGTGATGGGCGCGGTGGCTGCGACCGACGAAGAGGCGCGGTACCATTTCACCTCCGC
The DNA here is from genome assembly GCF_019685155.1 of Rhizobium sp. NZLR1b. Lineage (NCBI taxonomy): Bacteria > Pseudomonadati > Pseudomonadota > Alphaproteobacteria > Hyphomicrobiales > Rhizobiaceae > Rhizobium > Rhizobium sp. NZLR1b. Next base: position 69,629 of record NZ_JABDWC010000010.1, on the reverse strand, counting down.
CGAGCAGCAGTTCGTCAACCTGCGCCGCAATGTCCGCGGCCCGTTCCCGCGCCCGTTGGCCGATATGGAAAATTTCTGGTCGCCGATGGAGAAGATGAACGTCGAACACACGCTGCGTTACGCCGTGGTCGGATCGCCGACGACGGCGGAGGCGAAACTGACGGAGTTTCTCAAGGAAACGCAGGCCGACGAGGTGATCATCTCGATGCCGATCCACGACATCGAAGCGCGGTTGACGTCGGTGGAACTGTTTGCGGGCTTGGGAAATTTCATGCGGGCGGCCGCGTAGGCTTGCCAAGCTGCGCCTCGAGGGCGGAACATCGCGAGCGCTGACCGTCCATCGGCAGCAGAAACCCGGCATCGCGGCCGGGTTTTCCATTGATGATCGTTCTGAGGAAATTCAGGCCGAGAGTTTCGCCAGCACTTCTTCCGAGACCTCGAAGTTTGAGTAGACGTTCTGCACGTCGTCATCGTCTTCTAGGCTGTCGATGAGCTTCATCAGCGACTGGGCCTTTTCTTCGTCCACCGGCACGTTGTTCTGGGCGCGCCAGACGGCTTTGACAGTCTCGGCGTCGCCCAGGCTCGCTTCCAGCGCTTTTGCCACCTCTCCGAGAGCTTCGAATCCGCAGGTGATGTAGTGGCCGTCTTCGTCGGTCTCGACATCGTCGGCGCCGGCTTCGATCGCGGCTTCCATCACCTTGTCGGCATCGCCGACGGACAGCTTGTAGGTGATTTCGCCGACATGGTCGAAGGAGAAGGAAACGGAACCGGTTTCGCCAAGCGCTCCGCCAGCCTTGGTGAAGATCGAACGGACGTTGGAGGCGGTGCGGTTGCGGTTGTCGGTCAGAGCTTCGACGATGATCGCCGTGCCGCCGGGGCCATAACCCTCATAACGGACTTCATCGTAGTTTTCGCCGTCGGCGCCAGCTGCCTTCTTGATGGCGCGGTCGATATTGTCCTTCGGCATGGACTGGGCCTTAGCGTTCTGGATCGCCAGGCGAAGGCGGGCGTTCATCGTCGGGTCGGGCAGGCCGGCCTTGGCGGCAACGGTGATTTCGCGCGCAAGCTTGGAGAACATTTTTGACCGCACGGAATCCTGACGGCCCTTGCGGTGCATGATGTTTTTAAACTGTGAATGGCCAGCCATGGCACCCCTGTCCACGTCATATTGTTCGGAATGGGCCGCCTTATAAGAGCGAAACGGTACCCGTTCAAGGAAAAAGCAGTTTGGAACAAAGGCGGGGGGATGACGTTTCAGGAACTCCATCCAACGGAAAGGAACGGTCATGGCAAGTCTCAGCGATGCGCAGGAACAGCCAGCACGTCAGCTCTGGGATCAGGTCAACGATGTTCATGCCGGCATGCTCGGGATTTCCGGGCTGGACATGCACATGCAGCCGATGGCGCCGCATGCCGATCCCACCACCAACACGATCTGGTTCTATACCAAGACCGATGCCGACATCGTGCGCGCCATAAAACCGGGAAGCCGCGCGCATTTCTGTGTTATCGGCAAGGATCACGACTATCACGCCTGCCTTGCCGGTGTGATCGACGTGCGCCCTGACCCTTCCAAGATCGAGGAATATTGGACTTCGATTGTCGCGGCCTGGTATGATGGCGGCAAGAAAGACCCCAAGCTCACCATGCTTTCCCTCCATGTCGACGATGCCGAGATCTGGGTTTCCACAGGCAACAAGCTGAAATTCGGCTGGGAGATCGCCAAGGCCAATCTTGACGACGACAAGATGCCGGATGTCGGCATCAAGCGCCACCTGCAGTTCGCTTGATGATTTGAAGAGTGTCGCTTTAGGCCCGGGGAAAATCGCCGGGCCTTTTTACTGCACACCCTTCAGTACATAGATCAGCGGCCTTTTCGGCAGGGTGCGCATGGAGATGGTGATACTGTCATCGGGCGCATTGACGACGTCGAAATCCTTGCCGAACATTGACACGAAGGCTTCGACCGGCGGGCCGCGCCGGTGCATCGGCAGAATCAACGACGAGCGTAGCCGCTTGATGACGCGGCTCATGCTGTCGGCGCCCATGGTCAGGCCACCATCGACCGGGACCATGACGATGTCGAGGCGGCCGATCTCGGTGTAATGGGCATCCGTCAGTTCATAGTGCAGGTGGCCGAGATGGCCGATGCAAAGGCCGGCGATTTCGAAAATGAAGATGGAGTTGCCGTTTTCCTGCGAGCCGCCAAGGCCATAGCTGAAACGGATATCCGTCGGGACATTGCGGATATAGGCATCGCCAATGACGAGATTGATGTTGGCCTTCTCGCCCGGAACGTCGCTCCAGCCATGCAGCACATGCTTGATCTCAGGATCGGGCGTCAAGGTAAAGTGGCTCGTGTGCGCCTTGTTCATGGTCACGACATCGGGCATCGTTCCCGGCTTGTACCAGCCGTTATAATCTGTCGCGATGACGATGCCGCCGGGCGTGTCTATCTCGAAGGTGGAATGGCCGAGGAAGGTGAATTTGACGTCTTCGCCCTCGGAGACGGCAGGCGTTAGCGGCGTGGCGCCGGAAAAGCTTGCGAAGGTTGCCTGCGGGACGTTCTGCGCGATCGCCTGGCAGTGGCTGACGGGCGGTCGCTCACCCTGTGCCCCGGCAAGACCTGGCGCGGCGAAGGCCGCAAGGCATGCGATAGCAAGGACAAGATATTGCGGCTTCATGCCACCCCCTCCGGCGCTCTATCACTTTGAATTGGCGGCGGAAGGATGCGGCATGAGGTCGCAGCGGTCCAGACTAGGATGCTCACGATTGCGTGTGGGTCTGCGTATCGGCGCGGGGGCGGCGGGCTTAGAGCATTTCCGTTTTTCTCCAAACCACGGAAATGCTCTATCTATTTGTTTTAACACAGTTCCGGACGCAAAACTGTTGCTCACTTTTGCTGGAATTGCTCTAGCGCCAGAACTCCGGCACCGTCTCGGCCAGCCGCGGCCCGAGCCGAAGCGGCGCGATCTTTTCGGCCAGGCCGGTTCTATCGGAAATCTCCACGCCGACGCCGCAGATCGTCGCCGGGCCGTTCGCGGCTTCCATGCGGCCCTTCGGCATCTTGGAGATGAAGCGGTTGAGCGGCTCTTCCTTATCCATGCCGAGAGAAGAGTCGTAGTCGCCGCACATGCCGGCATCCGACATATAGGCGGTTCCGCCGTTCAGGATCTGTGTGTCGGCGGTCGGCACATGCGTGTGGGTGCCGACGACGAAACTGGCGCGGCCGTCGACGAAATGGCCGAAGCATTGCTTCTCGCTGGTCGCCTCTGCATGAAAATCGAAGATGATCGCATCGGCCTGCTCCTTGAGCGGGCAGGCAGCGAGGATCACTTCCGCCGATTTGAACGGGTCGTCGAGTTCCGGATGCATGAAGACCCGGCCCATGACGTTGGCGACGAGCACGCGCGCGCCATTCCTGGCATAGAACAGGCCGGAGCCGCGGCCGGGCGTGCCTTGCGGATAGTTGGCCGGCCGCAGAAATTGATCGTGCCTCCCGGCAAAGGCCACGGCTTCCTTCTGGTCCCAAACGTGATTGCCCGTCGTCACCACATCGGCGCCGGCATTGATCGTCTCCAGAAAGATGTCCTCGGTGATGCCGAAGCCGCCGGCGGCATTCTCGCCGTTGACGACGACGAAATCGAGCTTGAGGTCGGAGATCAGGCCGGGAAGGCGCTCCCAGACTGCCGTGCGTCCCGTCTTGCCGACCATGTCACCCAAAAAAAGCAGCCGCATTCCCTATCCAATCCAAGAGGCAAAAAAGCGAAGGCCGCTTTCTGTCAGGATGGCATCCAGGCTTATGTCGTGCGGCTCAGCGGGCACATGTGCCACTTCCTGGCAGTCGAATGCAATGCCGATCAGCTTCGGATGCAGGCCTTTTTGTCTCAGCCGGCTGATGGCGCGGTCGTAGTGGCCGGCGCCGTAACCGATGCGGTGGCCGCGGGCATCGAAGGCCGAAAGCGGCACGAGCATGATTTCCGGATTAAGAATGGCGGCATCCGCGCCAGGGCCGACCGTGCCGAAACCGGTATCGACAAGCGGCGCACCCTCCGCCAACTCGCGAAAGACGATGGTCTGTCGATCGAGGATCGCCGGCACGCAGAGCCGCGCACCGCGCACGGCAAAGCGCGCCATCAGCGGCCTGAGATCAGCTTCCGAACGGATCGGCAGGAAGCCGGAGACAATTGTGCCCAGCGCAAAACCAACCGCTTCGCCTGCATGTTCAGCCATTGCGAGACTCTTGGAGGCGCGTTTCTCGCCCGGGATGGCGTCGCGTGCGGACAGCCGTTCGTTGCGCAGCTGTGCTTTCAGTTGTTGAGCGGTCATTCGATCTACCGGTATGAGAGATTGACCGAGCATAGACGCCTGGATGTCCGATGCAAATGCCGGATGCGACAGTGCTGCGCCCGTTTCACGCCCTGTCGGCGGGATGCGGCCGGAGGTCAGATGACGATGCTTGTCGGTATTGTCGCGGTGCCGGTGGATAAGCCTGCCATATCAGGCACGGCGTTGGCCCCGCCCTGCCAGTCCTGCTGCCGCAGGTCGTGCATCGCCTTTTCGAGCAATTGCCTGAGTTCGCGCACGACCGCCTTGAACGCTTCCATCGTTTCTCGGTCATCGGACGAGATGCCCGAGGATTTTGGCGCGTCCTCGGCGGTGCTCTCATAGGCCTCGCGGGCCTGGGCGGCGTCGACCGGTTCCTGCGATCCGGTCGCGGTTTTTTCTGAGACATCCGTCAGTGCAGCCTCAGTCCCGCTCGTCGCGGCGGCTGTTGCATCCGTGGTTGCGTCCACCGGAGCGACTGCTGCAGGGCTGCCGGTCGCGGCGGCCGATGCGAATTCTGAAGCGGCGGTGCCGACCTTGCGCGCCAGTTCGGCGGCCAGACGGGCGACCACCTCGGGCGGCATATTGGAGCTGCGCAGCATCTCCAGCTGTTGCTTTGCCTCGTCGAGCTTGCGTTGTGCCTTTGTCTTGGCTTCGTCCCCGGAATTCGCCAAGGTCTGCCGCATCTGCTGCAGCGTCTGGGTGCTGCGCTGCAGCTTCAGCACACCCTGATCGGTCTCGTTTCCGGCGGCAGACATTGCTGCAGCAGAAGGCGTGCCGCGCAAGATGATGGAGGCAGACGTAGTTGCGACCTGCATGAACAATCCCCGACAGCCCGATTGCAATTCGGCGCATCCTGCAACGTCAGACTTGCGTGGACCTGTGTTCTGGGGCCGCCCGTAGGGCCGCGGCGAGCCGTTGCATCGTTTCTTCAAACAGCGTTGCTCCGCCCGGCAACCAGCCGAGCGCGCGGATTTTCGCCGTGCTCATGCGATTGAGCGCCACCCTGTCGGCGGGGGGCGGCAGCACGTGCCGACAGCCGGTCTCGCGCCGGATAGGCGAAAGAATATCGCGCGTGTCGACTGATATGTCCGAGACGTTGAAGACCTCGCCGGAGATGCGGGTGCTTTCCGTCTCCAGCATCAGCCGTACCGCACGCCCGAGGTCGCGGCCGTGAACTTCCGTTCCTACACGCGAAACAACCGCCCGGCCGGCGAGATAATCGGCGGTAAGCCCGTCCCATTTGTTCGGCGAGAGATCGCCGTAGATCCCGGTCGCCCTCAGGCTCACGCCGGCAAAACCCGGCGTGGAGAGGTGGGCAAGCGCGCGTTCGGCATCGAGCTTGACCTGGCCGTAGAGCGTTTCGGGCTTGGCCAGCATGGTTTCCGCCAGCTCGGTTCCCTCGGGATGTTCGCCATAGGCGGCGCGGCTGGACAGGAAGACGCAGCGGCGTGTGCCGGCGCGTTTGGCGGCTTCGAAAAGCCGGACGGTGCCGTCGAGGTTCAGCCTGTGGAAATTCTTCGGATCGTCGCCCTCGCCGCCGCGATATTTGCCCGGAACATGGCTCAAGGCGGCGTGGACGAAGAAATAGGCATCGTCGAAAACACCGATCTGATCCTTGTCGGGATCGAGCGAAAGCGGTGCGAAATCGACCGGGCGCGAGAAGAGGCGGGGCAGCGGCGCACAGCGCCCTCCGACGATCACCTGATATCCGCCAGCCAGCAGCTCCTCGACGACATACCGGCCGACGAGACCCGTTCCGCCAGATACCAGTACCTTCATGCTGCCCCTTCCGGATTATCCAGCGCCGTGATCTCGGGCACATCGCCGTCATCGTGGAAACGGTGCCACAAATCGATCAAGGGTTGTAGTCGCGCTGCCTTGGGATGATCCTTTTCCCACGGTTTTTCATATTGGTAATGCAGGATCGAAATGTTCTTCCAGTCCCAAAGCTCGGGCATGGTGAACCATACATATTGCAGCATGTTGAAATAAACAGGCAGGCCGTGCCAATCCGGGAAGAAAGTCTCGAGAAACGTCTGATCGGTGCGCCGCCAGAAAACGTCTGCCGTGTCGAGCCTTTCGAGCATGTGCCGGAATGTGTCGTGCGACGGCGTGGCGACGAAGACGCCGGAATTCATGCGGCGAAAGTCGGCGAGGTTTTCATAGACATTCGGGGCGGCGGAGAATTCCGGATAGTGGAAGAGCCTGTCGACGTTCTTCAGTACGAGGGCGTCTGCATCGATGAAGACGCAGCGCTCATATTCGACAAGCTGCCACAGCCTGAGCTTGCAGAAATTGTCGAGCGGCGAATGAAAATCCGGTTTGCGGCCCTTGGTGAAGGGGGCCGCCGAATGGAGCTGGCCACGGGCATGGCGTTCGTTGAAGGCAGCTGACAGCGGCAAATGCTCGACCTCGATCAGGCGGCAGTCGAGGGTTTTGAGCGGGACGAGGGCGGTGGCATCGACGCCGCCGGTGTGGAGAACGACGATGTCGGCGGTGGTGTCGGTGCGGCGCAGCGAATTCGCCAAGGCGGTGGCGCCCATGGCGTAGTCGGCGTTGGTGACGAGGGTGATATAGGCGAAATGGGCTGGTTTTTCGCTGGCGCTCGTCATGTCGCCGCTCATGATACCGACTTCAGCCGCTTGCCTTCGGGATCGTGATTGATCGTCGCGGCGATGTCCTTGGTCCAGGCGGAGACGGCCGGCACGCGCGAGCGGTCGACGCGATAGGCGAATTTCTTCGCGACATCGACGATCTCGCCGAGCAGGCCCGCTTCCAGCGTGATCGGTTCGAGGCCGAGATCGCGGAATTTTTCGTTCCGGACGATCAGCTCGTTCTCGGCAGCTTCCTTGCGCGGGTTGGGCAGCCAGGCGATCTCGGCGCCGCTGATCCCCGCGATCATCTCTGCGAGGTCGCGCACCCGGTGGGTTTCGGTCATCTGGTTGAAGATCTCAACGCGCGCGCCGCGAGCCGGCGGGTTCGCAAGCGCCAGCTCGATGCAGCGCACCGAATCCTGGATGTGGATGAAGGCGCGGGTCTGGCCGCCGGTGCCGTGTACCGTCAGCGGATAGCCGATCGCCGCCTGGATCAGGAAGCGGTTCAGCACCGTGCCGTAATCGCCGTCGTAGTCGAAACGGTTGATGAGCTGTGCGTGGCGGCGCGTCTGTTCGGTATGGGTGCCCCAGACGATGCCCTGGTGCAGATCGGTGATCCTGAGACCATCATTCCTCGCATAGAACTGGAAGAGAAGCTGATCCAGGCACTTGGTCATGTGGTAGATCGAGCCGGGGTTGGAGGGATAGAGGATCTCCTGGCTCACCGTCTCGCCGCCTTGAGTTTCGATGCCGACCGGCAGGTAGCCCTCTGGGATGGCAGCGCCGACCGTCGAGTAGCCGTAGACGCCCATGGTGCCGAGATGGATGAGATGGGTATCGAGATTGAGCTCGGTCAGCGCGTTCAGCAGGTTGTGCGTGGCGCTGACATTGTTGTTGACCGTGTAGTTCTTATGGCGGTCGCTCTTCATCGAATAGGGTGCGGCCCGCTGCTCGGCAAAATGGATGACGGCATCCGGACGGTGTTCGGAAAGCCAGTTCTTCAGCAGTTCGTAGTCCTTGGCGAGATCGATCAGATTGAAGTGGATGCGGCGTCCGGTTTCGACATGCCAGATGCGGGTGCGCTCCTGGATCGAATCCATCGGTGTCAGCGACTGAACGCCAAGTTCCGTGTCGATCCAGCGGCGTGAGAGATTGTCGAGGATATGAATGTCATGTCCGGCATCGGAGAGATGCAGCGACGTTGGCCAGCCAATGAAACCGTCTCCGCCCATAACCGCAATCTTCATCACATCGTCTCCTTATCGGTCACTCAATGTCGGGAATAGTTAGGAATTATGACAATCATTCAATGCTTGCCTGTCAGGAAGCGTTGCGCCAAAGAGGGCACCTCAGTTTGGAGAAAATTATGACGGAGCGCCCTTTTTCCATTTCGGGAGAGCTGACCGAGGCCGGGCATCGCCTTGTCCAGCGGGTCTATTATGAAGATACGGATTTCTCCGGCCTGGTCTATCACGCCCGCTATCTGCATTTCCTGGAGCGTGGCCGCACCGATTATCTGCGTTGCCTCGGCGTCGAGCAGCGCGAACTCGTCAGCGCCGACGAGGAGGGCCTGGTCTTCGTCGTCCACCGCATGGAGATCGACTTCAAGAGCCCGGCGCGCATGGACGATGTGCTGACGATCCTGACGCACACGGAAAAGGCCGGCGGCGCCAAGATGGTGCTCAATCAGCAGATCCGATCCGGCGAGACGCTGCTGATTGCCGCCAAGGTGATCATCGCCGTCATCAACGCCAGAGGGCGGCCGCGGCGGCTGCCGGAAACGCTGGCGGTGAAATTCCTGGAAGGCAGCACGCCGCTATAGCCGCGAATCGCCCGGAATTCGGGCTTGTAAAAACTTGATCTTTATGTGAAGGAATTCCCCGCGCCGCAGGATGAGCGCTCTTTCGGCAGCCGGATCTTGCTCCGGTCAAGTAGTCCATGGGATGAAATCTTCCAAACACAGGCTTGCTGTCACAGTCCGGCACTAACGATCTATTAACCATAATAGTGTCTTACTGGGAAAGTCGGAGTTTGTGCGGTGCACGCCTTCCTTTGACCAAATTTGACGGCAAGAAGGCGGAAGATGAGCTTGGAAGCTTGACCAGGGCTTTGGGCGGCGGCCACCGGACACTTCTTGCGAGATCAATTTGTGCCGCCCGGTCCAGCACCGGGCGTTTGGATTCGGGGATTTTGGATCAATGGAACAAGTAGGATTGGCAGCAGCAACGACGGACGTCAGCCTCTGGTCGCTTTTCATGCAGGCCGGAATCGTCGTCAAGCTCGTCATGCTCGGGCTTATCGCAGCCTCGGTGTGGACCTGGGCGATCGTTATCGACAAATACCTGGCCTATGGCCGCGCACGGCGCCAGTTCGACAAATTCGAACAGGTGTTCTGGTCGGGCCAGTCGCTGGAAGAACTCTATCGCTCGCTGTCGGAGCGCAACAATACCGGGCTGGCATCGATTTTCGTTGCGGCCATGCGGGAATGGAAGAAATCCTTCGAACGCGGCGCCCGCTCACCGATCGGCCTGCAGATGCGTATCGACCGGGCGATGGACGTGACGCTTGCCCGTGAGACCGAATTTCTCGGCGCCCGCCTTGGATCGCTGGCAACGATCGGTTCGGCCGGCCCGTTCATCGGTCTCTTCGGCACGGTCGTCGGCATCATGACCTCGTTCCAGGCGATCGCAGGTTCGAAGTCGACCAACCTTGCGGTTGTCGCACCCGGTATCGCCGAAGCGCTGCTTGCCACCGCGATCGGTCTCGTCGCCGCTATTCCGGCGGTTATCGCCTACAACAAGTTCTCTGCCGATGCCGGCAAGCTCTCGGGCCGCATGGAAGGTTTCGCGGATGAATTCTCCGCCATACTTTCGCGCCAGATCGACGAGAAGCTACAGCCGCGCGCTGCCGCTCAGTAACCAACGGAGTATACTGACATGGGTATGGCTGTTGGAGGCAATGACGGCGGGGGCGGCAGACGCCGCCGTCGCGGCGGTCGGAACAGGGCCGTAATCTCCGAGATCAACGTGACGCCGCTCGTCGACGTCATGCTCGTGCTTTTGATCATCTTCATGGTCGCGGCACCGATGATGACCGTTGGCGTGCCGATCGACCTGCCGGAGACGCAGGCCAAGGCGCTGAATTCCGAGACGCAGCCGATCACCATCTCCGTCAAGAACGACGGCGAAGTGTTCCTGCAGGAAACGGCGATTCCGGCCGCCGAGATCGCCGCCAAGCTCGAGGCGATCGCCACCACTGGTTACAACGAACGGATCTTCGTGCGCGGCGACGCGACAGCGCCTTACGGCGTCATCGCCGACGTCATGGCCCGTATTCAGGGCGCAGGCTTCAAGAATATCGGCCTCGTGACGCAGCAGAAGAAGGACCAATAGCGTTCAAGATGAAGACCAGCGTCGTCACATCTGCTGTTCTGCACTGCCTGGTGCTTACCTGGGCGATGGTGTCGCTCAGCGCGCCGGAATCCTTCAAGGTGGAGGATTTCGAGGCGATGCCGGTCGATCTGGTGCCGGTGGAATCCATTACCCAGATGCAGCAAGGCGACAAGAAGGCTCCGAAGAAGGAGACTTCCGCACCCGTGCCGACGACACGTCCGCCGATCGCGCAGCCGGCCGAGAACGCCGGCGACAACAATGTCGACCTGAAGACGCCGCCCGTTCCGAACGCCAAGCCCAGCAATAGCGAGGCTGCCGCGGCGAATTCGAGCGACAAGCCGATGCCGAAAACCGATCCAAAGCCGAATGATGTCAAGGATATCGTCAAGGAGGAAACGGAGGTCGAACAGCCGAAGGAGGTCGCTTCCATTCCGCCGCCGAAGCCCGTCGAAATGACGCCGCCGAAGCCCGAGGAAAAACCGCCGGAAGAGCAGGCCAAGCCGGAGGAGCCGCCGAAGCCCGATGCCGAGGCGCTGCCGGACAATGTGCCGACACCTGTCGCCAAGCCGCAGGTGAAGCCGCCGGAACCGCAGAAGCCGGCCGAAAAGCCGCCGGAAAAGACCCCGGACCAGCCGAAAACCGCCGACACGCCGACCGACAAGAAGAAGGCGGACAAGAAACAGGAAACAGCGAAGTCCGCTTCATCGATGAAGAGCGACTTCAATGCCGACCAGATTTCGATCTTGCTGAACAAGACCGATCCTTCTGCCGGGGGCGCCAAGCGCTCGACGCAGGAAGCATCGCTGGGCGCGAAGAAGAGCAACGGCGGCTCGAAACTCAGCCAGAGCGAAGAAGATGCGATGCGCAGCTTGATCGAGGGCAATTGGCTTGTCACGCCCGGAATGGAAGGCCTTTCCGGCTTGGTTGTTACGGTGCATTTCAAGCTGGGCAGAGACGGCAACATCATTGGTGAGCCGGAGATAGAATCGTCTGGTGGGAGCAGCAGCGATTCGACGCGTCGTGCGCTGGAAAGCGCTGCTTACCGTGCCGTGATGAAATCGGCTCCCTCGTTTTCTTCGACTCTTCCGATGGACAAATATGAAGCTTGGAATGAGGTCGTTCTTAACTTCGATGCGAGCAGCCTGGGAATCTAGATGCCTAGGAGCCGAGCTTCCAAAGATAAATACAATGCTTGGAAGGAAGTTATCTTGCACTGTCCTACTAGCAAACTGAATTCCTGAAGTGCTGAAAGGCTTATTTGATATGGTCAAGTGTTCCCTCATCCGCGCTCTGATGGTCATTGCAGGCCTGTTTGGGGTCGCAGCCTTTACGACTCCGGCGAACGCGGTGCTTACCCTCGATCTTCGAAAAGGTAACGTTCAGCCGTTGCCGATCGCGGTGACCGACTTCCAGGGCGATATGGGCGCGCAGGTATCGCAGGTGATCGCCGCCGACTTGCAGCGGTCCGGTCTCTTCGCACCCATCAACAAAACCGCCTTCATCGAGAAGATTTCTAATCCCGACGCTTCGCCGCGCTTCGAGGACTGGAAGGTCATCAATGCACAGGCGCTGGTCACCGGCCGGGTTACCAAGGAAGCGGATGGCCGTCTTCGCGCCGAATTCCGGCTCTGGGACCCGTTCGCCGGGCAGCAGATGACCGGTCAGCAGTTCTATACGCAGCCGGAGAACTGGCGCCGCGTGGCTCACATCATCGCCGACGCGATCTACAAGCAGATCACCGGGGAAGAAGGTTATTTCGATACCCGCGTCGTCTTCGTCTCCGAATCCGGCACCAAGCAGCAGCGCAAACGCCAGCTGGCGATCATGGATCAGGACGGCTTCAACGTGCGTATGCTGACGGATGGCAGCGATCTCGTGCTGACGCCGCGCTTCTCGCCGAGCCGGCAGGAAGTCACCTACATGTCCTTTGCCAACCAGCAGCCGCGGGTCTATCTGCTGCAGCTGGAAACCGGGCAGCGTGAGGTCGTCGGCAATTTTCCCGGCATGACCTTCTCGCCGCGCTTTTCGCCGGATGGCCAAAAGGTGATCATGAGCCTGCAGCAGGACGCCAATTCCAACATCTATACAATGGACCTGCGCTCGCGCACGACGACGCGCCTGACCTCGACGGCTGCGATCGACACTTCGCCGTCCTATTCGCCTGACGGCGCGCGCGTCAGCTTCGAAAGCGACCGCGGCGGAAAACCGCAGATCTATGTGATGAATGCCGATGGCTCGGGCCAGACCCGCATTTCCTTCGGTGACGGTTCCTATTCGACGCCGGTCTGGTCGCCGCGCGGCGATCTCATCGCCTTCACCAAGCAGGCCGGCGGCAAGTTCTCAATCGGCGTGATGAAACCGGATGGTTCCGGCGAGCGTATTCTGACGACCGGCTTCCACAATGAGGGCCCGACCTGGGCGCCGAACGGCCGCGTGCTGATGTTCTTCCGCCAGGCGGCAGGCGCAGGTGGTCCGCAGCTCTATTCGATCGATCTGACCGGTTACAACGAGCAGCTTGTGAAGACGCCGAGCTACGGTTCCGACCCCGCTTGGTCGCCGCTTATGGAGTAGGCAATGCGCTTCTGCCTTCATGTCGTCCCAAAGTCATGGAATCGAGCGACCAAGGGACAAATCAGTAATTCGTTAACCATAATTTTTGAGGGGCGGTTAACCGAGTGCGGTTACTGTCCGGAAACCCTGATGAACCCGCAAGGAGACCGGCCATGAGCCGAATTCATACCCCGGCAATGAGCCGCATGCAGAATTTCGCCCGCAATCCCGTCATGATCGCGCTTATCGCCGGTCTCGCGCTCGCGAGCTGCGCCAAGAAGCCGCCGAACAGCCCCGGCGATATTGGCCTCGGTGGTGGCGCGGGTGGCGCTGCAACGCCGGGCTCTGCCCAGGACTTCACGGTCAATGTCGGCGACCGCATCTTCTTCGATACCGACTCCTCGTCGATCCGCGCCGATGCTTCGCAGACGCTCGACCGTCAGGCCCAGTGGCTCGGCCGCTACCCGAACTACCAGATCACCGTCGAAGGCCATGCCGACGAACGCGGTACACGCGAATATAACCTCGCACTCGGTGCCCGCCGTGCGGCTGCCGCCAAGGATTATCTCGCTTCGCGCGGCGTTCCGGCGCAGCGCCTGAAGACGATCTCCTACGGTAAGGAACGTCCGGTTGCCGTCTGCGACGATATTTCCTGCTGGTCACAGAACCGCCGCGCAGTCACGGTTCTCGGCGGCGCCGGCATGTAATTGCCGACTTAGTTCGCTTTCGGAAGGCGGTCCCATCAGGGGCCGCCTTTTCTTTTTGACCACACTTTGGCCAGACTCCGTTGCTTTTTGACAGCAATTGGAAAAATCTCCTGTTCGTGTCATCGAGGCGCGAAGAATCACTGGGACAGGACGATACATATGAAGAAACTTGTCGTGGCAGGCATGCTGTGCCTCGCGGCCGTGACCGGGAGCGAGCGGACGGCCTATTCGGCCTCGTTGTTCGGGCTGCATCTTGGCGGCCGATCCGCGGAAAACCAGCCGGCACCGCCCGTCATCAAGGTGCAGAGCGGCGATGCCGAGGTCCGCGTGCAGCAGCTCGAAGAGCAGCTGCGACAGCTAAACGGCCGGATCGAGGAGATGAGCTTCCAGCTGTTGCAGATGCAGGAGACGATCCGCAAGCAGCAGGAAGACAATGAATTCCGCTTCCAGCAGTTGGAAAAGACGGGTGCCAGCGGCGGCGGTGCCAAGGCTCCTGTCAAGAAGAGCGAGACCGATGTCGCTCCGGCAGCCTCCGGCGGCGATGACATCGCCAAGGTGATCCAAGCACCGCAGGGAGCCGAAACGGCTCCCTCCACCAACGTGCCTGCCAATAGCCGCCTCGGCCAACCGCCGAAGGAGCTCGGCTCGATCGATTTCGATCAGAAGGGCAATGCGATCGGCGGAACTGTCGATGAAAATGCGGGAATCGGCTCCGGCCCGGTTCCCAATACCGCTAATCCGCAGCAGACCGCTTCGCTCGGTGGTGAAGCGGACCAGTACAAGTCGGCCTATGGTCACGTCTTGTCCGGCGATTACAGCACGGCCGAACAGGAATTCACCCAGTACATCACCCGCTACCCGAGCAGTGCGCGGGCGGCGGACGCCAATTTCTGGCTTGGCGAAGCGCTCTATTCGCAGGGCAAGTACAATGAGGCGGCCAAAACCTTCCTCAATGCGCACCAGAAATACGGCACGTCAGAAAAGGCGCCTGAAATGCTGTTGAAGCTCGGCATGTCGCTTGCTGCGCTCGACAATACCGAGACGGCCTGTGCGACGCTGCGCGAAGTCTCGAAGCGTTATCCCAAGGCTTCGCGCGCCGTCATAAGCAAGGTTGCGAGCGAACAGAAGCGCCTCGCCTGCTAAGGTCTTCCGGCATGTCTCCGGAAGCCCGATCGCCGCAAGAGGCGATCCTCCAGTTTCTCACCTCGCTTCAAAGCCCCGCACGCATTCTCGTCGCGATATCGGGCGGCAGTGATTCCACCGGCCTGCTTCTCCTCCTCGACGAAGCCGTGAAGGCCGCGCCTCATCTCAAAATTTCCCTGTGCGCTGCGACCGTCGACCATGCATTGCGCGCCGGCTCCGAAGACGAGGCGCATGCAGTCGCAGCCCTCTGCACTTCGCGCGGCATTCCCCACACCATCGCGACCTGGCAGGGCGACAAGCCGAGAACCGGCATCATGGCCGCGGCCCGCGAGGCACGTTACAGCCTTCTGGCCGAAGCGGCGGCAGCGCTTGGCGCCGATCTCATCGTTACCGCCCATACGCTCGGCGATCAGCGCGAAACACTTGCCATGCGCGGCATGCGAACGGACCAGGCCTCGACCGGCATTGCCGATGCGGTGCTCTTCAACCGGCATTTTTGGGTCCTGCGGCCGCTTCTCTTTTCCAGCCGGGCGGATATCCGCTCTTTCCTGAAAGAGCGGGGCGTGCCGTGGATCGACGATCCGAGCAATGAGGATGTGAAGTACGAGCGCGTGCGAATCCGCCGGCAGCTGTCGGCCGGTGCGGGTCCGGAGAAAAATATCCGCAGGGCCTGGGAAGAGCGACTGGCGCTTTCGGCCAAGGCCGCGGAATGGCTGGACCGTCATTTCAGGCTTCACGGCGGCCTGCTCGGGCAGGTGATGCCTGACGGGTTGCGGCGGGATCGGGCAGTCCTCGACTATGCGCTCGGCCGTCTGACAGGCGTTTTCGGCGGGCAGCCGTTTGCCCCGGGGAGGGCGCATATGGAGCGTATCCTTGCATTTGCCACCGGCAGCCAGCCGGCACGGATGACCGCCGGCAGGGTGGTGTTCGATCTCAGGCGTGACGGGCTTTATCTCACACGCGAAAGCCGGGGGATTTTGCCGCTGGTGTTGCGGCCGGGAGAGGCGGGTGTTTGGGATGGGAGGTTTTTTGTGCGCAACGGAGTGGCCAGACCAATCGTCGTCGAGGCCGCATCACACTCCCCCTCATTCCTGTCCCTCGGGTCAAGCCCGAGGACAGGAATGAGGGAACATCATTTTGAGCACCTTCCCAAGGCGGCATGGAACCGCGCCATAGCCTCAGCACCGGCTTTATCCGCCGAAGGAGCGCTTTTATCTCAGGAATATGCCCGCATGGTCGACCTCACGCCCTATTTCGCACCGTTCGACCGCTTTTTGACACGATTTGATTTCATCTTTGCCGATAGGCTTTCGGCGGTTTTCGTAACGGCGCCCTATCCGAGGCCGCCTTTAAGAAGTATTGACGGAAAAACCATCTGACCTGGGGGATCGCCTTGGCAATCGCACGGCGCAACCCTATGTTAGAAGCGAATAAGACGGTCGCCATGAGGCGGCTGTTCCAGTGCTGGGGAGTTCAATGAACCCTAACTTACGTAATTTCGCCTTGTGGGCGATCATAGCGCTTCTGCTGATCGCCCTTTTCAGTATGTTCCAGACGGCGCCGGCGCAGACGGGCTCCCGCGAAATCCCTTATTCGCAGTTTCTGCGTGAGGTCGATGCGGGCCGCGTGAAGGAAGTCGTGGTCACGGGGAACCGTCTCTCCGGAAGCTATGTTGAAAATGGCACCACCTTCCAGACCTATTCGCCCGTAATCGACGACAGCTTGCTTGATCGCCTGCAGTCTAAGAACGTCCTGGTTTCGGCCCGTCCTGAAACGGACGGTTCATCGGGTTTCCTCAGCTATCTCGGCACGCTTTTGCCGATGCTTCTGATTCTCGGCGTCTGGCTGTTCTTCATGCGGCAGATGCAGGGCGGCTCGCGCGGCGCGATGGGCTTCGGCAAGTCGAAGGCCAAACTGCTCACCGAAGCGCATGGCCGTGTGACCTTCGACGACGTCGCCGGTGTCGACGAAGCCAAGCAGGATCTCGAGGAAATCGTCGAATTCCTGCGCGATCCGCAGAAGTTCCAGCGTCTCGGCGGCAAGATCCCGCGCGGCGTGCTGCTCGTCGGTCCTCCGGGCACCGGTAAGACGCTGCTCGCCCGCTCGGTTGCCGGCGAAGCCAACGTGCCGTTCTTCACCATTTCAGGTTCCGACTTCGTCGAAATGTTCGTCGGCGTCGGCGCCAGCCGTGTACGAGACATGTTCGAGCAGGCGAAGAAGAATGCGCCCTGCATCATCTTCATCGACGAAATCGATGCCGTCGGCCGTCATCGCGGCGCCGGTCTCGGCGGCGGCAATGACGAACGCGAGCAGACGCTCAACCAGCTGCTGGTCGAGATGGACGGCTTCGAGGCAAATGAAGGCGTGATCCTGATTGCCGCCACCAACCGCCCTGACGTCCTCGACCCGGCGCTGCTGCGTCCCGGCCGTTTCGACCGTCAGGTCGTCGTGCCGAACCCAGACATCGTCGGTCGCGAGCGCATCCTCAAGGTACATGCCCGCAACGTTCCGTTGGCACCCAATGTCGATCTCAAGATTCTTGCCCGCGGCACGCCCGGGTTTTCCGGCGCCGACCTGATGAACCTCGTCAACGAAGCCGCACTCATGGCCGCCCGCCGCAACAAGCGCGTCGTCACCATGCAGGAATTCGAAGACGCCAAGGACAAGATCATGATGGGCGCCGAGCGCCGTTCCTCGGCAATGACCGAGGCGGAGAAGAAGCTCACCGCTTACCATGAGGCCGGACACGCCATTACCGCGCTCAATGTCGCGGTCGCCGATCCGCTGCACAAGGCGACGATCATTCCGCGCGGCCGTGCACTCGGCATGGTCATGCAGCTTCCCGAGGGCGACCGCTACTCGATGAGCTACAAGTGGATGGTTTCGCGTCTTTGCATCATGATGGGTGGCCGCGTCGCCGAAGAGCTTACCTTCGGCAAGGAGAACATCACGTCAGGTGCCTCCTCCGACATCGAACAGGCGACCAAGCTTGCCCGCGCGATGGTCACGCAATGGGGATTCTCTGACCAGCTCGGTCAGGTCGCTTATGGCGAGAACCAGCAGGAAGTCTTCCTCGGCCACTCGGTTTCGCAGTCGAAGAACGTTTCGGAAGCAACCGCGCAGAAGATCGACAATGAAGTGCGCCGCCTAATCGACGAAGCCTATACCCAGGCCCGTACGATCCTAACAGAAAAGCACGACGAATTCGTTGCTCTTGCCGAAGGTCTGCTCGAATACGAGACGCTGACCGGCGAAGAAATCAAAGCGTTGATCCGCGGTGAGAAGCCGTCTCGCGATCTTGGCGATGATTCACCGCCAAGCCGCTCGGCTGTTCCGAAGGCCGGCGCACGGCCTGCCACCAAGGGTGATGAGCCCGAAGGCGGCCTTGAACCGCAGCCGCATTGAGCGGCTAGCACCATCTTGAACAAGGCCGGATTTCCCAAACGGGAGACCCGGCCTTTTCCATTGGTAACGGGATATAATCATTTTTCTTGCTAATTTACGTGCTGATAGCCTCATTTTGTGGCATTCCGCTGAATTGAGGCAAGCGTGAATCACGCTCCTGAATGAACGACATTCCATGGAAGCCGGATTCGCTTGGAACGGTGCGCTGCCTTGACTGGCGCGCGGAAAAACGCAGGAGTGCAGATGAAAAGACGCTATTTCGGTACGGACGGCATTCGTGGCCAATCCAACGTCTTCCCGATGACGCCAGATCTCGCTATGCGGGTCGGCATTGCCGCCGGCACGATCTTCCGCCGCGGCAACCATCGCCACCGTGTCGTCATCGGCAAGGATACGCGTCTTTCCGGTTATATGCTTGAGAACGCCATGGTCGCGGGCTTCACGGCTGCCGGTCTCGATGCCTTTATTCTCGGCCCGATTCCGACACCGGCCGTCGCCATGCTGACGCGCTCGCTGCGCTGCGATATCGGCGTGATGATCTCGGCCTCGCACAATCCTTACGAGGATAACGGCATCAAGCTCTTCGGTCCGGATGGTTACAAGCTTTCCGACGACCTCGAAGCCGAGATCGAGGACCTGCTGGAAAAGGACCTGAACGCCCAGCTCGCCAAATCCGACGATATCGGCCGCGCCAAGCGCGTCGACGGCGTGCATGACCGCTATATCGAACATGCCAAGCGCACGCTGCCACGCGACGTGACGCTGCAGGGCCTGAGGATCGCGATCGACTGTGCCAATGGTGCTGCCTACAAGGTGGCGCCCGCCGTGCTCTGGGAGCTCGGTGCCGAGGTCGTCACCATCGGCAACGAGCCGAACGGCACCAACATCAATCTCAATTGTGGCTCCACCAGCCCGGTCGCTCTGCAGAAGAAGGTCGACGAGGTGCGCGCCGATATCGGCATCGCGCTCGACGGCGATGCGGACCGCGTCATCATCGTCGACGAAAACGGTTCGATCGTCGACGGCGACCAACTGATGGCCGTCATCGCCGAGAGCTGGGCCGAGAGCCACCAACTGCGCGGCAACGGCATCGTCGCCACGGTGATGTCCAATCTCGGCCTCGAGCGCTTCCTCGACGAGCGCGGTATGGCGCTTGCCCGCACGCGGGTCGGCGATCGTTACGTCGTCGAGCATATGCGCCAGCACAATTACAATGTCGGCGGCGAGCAGTCGGGCCACATCGTGCTTTCGGACTACGGTACGACGGGTGATGGTCTGGTCGCAGCGCTGCAGATCCTGGCCGCGGTCAAGCGCACCGGCCGGACCGTCAGCGAGGTCTGCCGCCGCTTCGAGCCGGTGCCGCAGCTCCTGCGCAATGTCCGCATCAGCGGCGGCAAGCCGCTGGAGGATATCCAGGTGCAGAAGGCGATCGCCGATGCCGAAGCCGAACTCGCCAAAAACGGCCGCCTCGTCATTCGCCCCTCGGGCACCGAGCCACTGATCCGCGTCATGGCCGAGGGCGACGACCGCGCTCAGATCGAGCGCATCGTCAACGAGCTGATCGGCACGATCTCGAACGTTCGAACCGCCGCCTGATTCTTTGTGGACATATCGGGCTCGACGGCAAGCTTGGCGACATGGTTGGGCCGATGCTCGGAGAATGGGCGACGAGTGCGCAACCCAGCCAAATCGTCTCGTCAGATCACTTCAGAGACTTTTACTGCGGCAATCCATGTTTCCTCTACCGGAAGCTTCAAGATCTCCGGTAAATAATCGTGGTTAAGTAGCTTTTAACGTTTCCCATTCATTATCCATCCGAAGCGTATCGGTTTGGCAGCGACTTGAGCCTGCCGACTCAACGAATTTTGGAGTGGGATCCATGAAAAGAAGCTTGTCCGGCATCTTCGCCGCATTATTGATCGCGACAAACGCCTATTCCGCCGACCTCGCCCCTGCCGAGCCTATCCCGGAACAGCCGCCCGAAGTGACGGTCAGCGAAGCGACCGGCTGGTATCTGCGCGGCGATGTCGGTTATGCCTTCACCGATCTGCGCGGAGCACGCTATTTCCAGGGCAGCAATGCCAGCGAGGTCGATTTCGACCGTGCCGACCTGGACGATGCATGGACGGTCGGCGGCGGTGTCGGTTATCAGATCAACAGCTATCTGCGCACCGATCTGACGTTCGACTATCTGACGCAGGCTGATTTCAAGGGCTCGACGGTCGGGCAGTGCGGCTTCCCCTTGGTGGATTGCACTTCCAGCGACCGCTCTTCGCTGACTGCCTACACGCTGCTCGCCAACGCTTACGTCGATCTTGGCACCTATGGTTACGTCACGCCTTATGTCGGTGCCGGTATCGGCGGTTCCTATGTGAAGTGGAAGAACCTGCGTAACGTCGCCTGCGCCGATGACGGCAGCTTCTGCGACGACCAGGTCACCCATGGCGGCAAGGGCAACTGGCGCTTCACCTACGCTCTCATGGCCGGCGCCTCGATCGACGTCACCTGCAACGTCAAGGCCGATGTCGGCTACCGCTACCTGCATATCGACGGCGGCAACATGTTCGGTTATGCCGAAAACGGCGGCCCCGGCCGCGACAAGGGTCTCAGCGTCCACGAAGCCCGCGTCGGCGCCCGCTATCTGTTCGGCGGCTGCGCCCAGGCGAGCTATGAACCTCCGCCGGAAATCCCGCTGCAGCCGGCGGTCTACAAGTAAGCGCAATTCGCCTAGATCAGAGAGCCGCCCATCCGGGCGGCTTTTTGCTGCGTCAAGCGTGTCTGCGTCAAAATATCCTCTCTCTGCGACACTTCTATCTTGACTATGACGCCTGCTACCCATAGACACGGCGGCGGGACACCCTTCCCCAACGAAGGGCTTTCTATCTGAGAGGATAGCATCATGGCGAAGACCGCAAAGCCGGACATCCGTCCGCACAATACTCATTTTTCGTCTGGCCCTTGCTCGAAGCGCCCCGGTTGGTCGCTCGACGCCCTTTCCGACGCGGCTCTTGGCCGTTCGCATCGCGCGAAGGTCGGCAAGGCCAAGCTCAAGCAGGCCATCGACCTTACCCGTGAAATTCTCGACGTGCCGGCGGATTACCGCATCGGCATCGTTCCGGCGTCCGATACGGGTGCCGTCGAAATGGCGCTCTGGTCGCTGCTCGGCGAACGCGGCGTCGACATGCTCACCTGGGAAAGCTTCGGCGCCGGCTGGGTCACCGATGTCGTCAAGCAGCTGAAGCTCAAGGACGTGCGCAAGCTCGAGGCTGGTTACGGCGAGCTTCCCGATCTCTCCGCCGTCGATTTCGATCGCGATGTGGTCTTCACCTGGAACGGCACTACTTCGGGCGTGCGCGTGCCTAACGCCGATTTCATCTCTGCCGACCGCAAGGGCCTGACGATCTGCGACGCCACTTCGGCCGCTTTCGCGCAGGAACTCGATTTCGCCAAGCTCGATGTCGTCACCTTCTCCTGGCAGAAGGTTCTGGGCGGCGAGGGCGCCCACGGCGTCATCATCCTTTCGCCGCGCGCCGTCGAGCGTCTGGTCGCCTATACGCCGGCATGGCCGCTGCCGAAGATCTTCCGCATGACCTCTGGCGGCAAGCTGACCGAAGGCATCTTCCAGGGCGAAACGATCAACACGCCGTCGATGCTCTGCGTCGAGGACTATATCGACGCGCTTGTCTGGGCCAAGGGCCTTGGCGGCCTCAAGGCACTGATTGCGCGCGCCGATGCCAATGCCAAGGTCATTCATGACTTCGTCGCGGCAAACGACTGGATTGCCAATCTCGCCGTCAAGGCGGAAACGGCCTCCAACACCTCGGTCTGCCTGAAGATCGTCGACAAGGATATCGCAGCGCTCGACGACGACGGTCAGGCGAATTTCGCCAAGGGGCTGGTCGGCCTGCTCGAAAAGGAAGGCGTCGCCTATGACGTCGGCCATTACCGCGACGCGCCGTCCGGCCTGCGTATCTGGGCCGGCGCTACGATCGAGGCATCCGACATGCAGAAGCTGATGCCCTGGCTTTCCTGGGCCTTCGAAACGCAGAAGGCGCAGCTCGGCCAGGCTGCCGCCTGACGTGATCGCATCCGGCTCCGCCCCAGGGCGGAGCCCAGCATTCTAATTTCATCCATCGCTGAACACTTTTGAAGGAGGCCACAATGGCACCTCGCGTTCTCGTATCCGACGAATTGTCGGAAACCGCCGTCCAGATCTTCCGCGACCGCGGCGTCGAAGTCGATTTCGAACCGCAGCTCGGCAAGGATAAGGACCGTCTGCTCGAAGTCATCGGCAAGTATGATGGTCTGGCCATCCGCTCCGCCACCAAGGTGACGGAAAAGATCATCCAGGGGGCGACGAACCTCAAGGTCGTCGGCCGCGCTGGCATCGGCGTCGACAATGTCGATATCCCGGCTGCCTCGCGCCGCGGCATCATCGTCATGAACACGCCCTTCGGCAACTCGATTACGACAGCCGAACACGCGATTGCGCTGATGTTTGCCGTCGCTCGCCAGCTTCCGGCAGCCGATACCTCGACGCAGGCCGGCAAATGGGAAAAGTCGAAGTTCATGGGCGTCGAGATCACCGGCAAGACGCTCGGCGTCATCGGTGCCGGCAATATCGGCTCGATCGTCTGCGCCCGTGCCATCGGCCTGAAGATGCATGTCGTCGCCTATGACCCGTTCCTCTCCAAGGAGCGCGCCGAGGAGATGGGCGTCACCAAGGTCGAGCTGGAGGAGCTTTTCGCCCGCGCCGACTTCATCACGCTGCATGTGCCGATGACCGACAAGACGCGCGGCATCCTCAACAAGGAAGCGCTGGCAAAGACTAAGCCGGGGGTGCGTATCATCAACTGCGCCCGTGGCGGCCTGGTCGATGAAGCAGCGCTTGCCGAAGCCATCAAGTCCGGCCATGTCGCCGGTGCCGCCTTCGACGTGTTCGAGGTCGAGCCCGCCAAGGAAAGCCCGCTCTTCGGCCTGCCGAACGTCGTCTGCACGCCACATCTCGGCGCCTCGACGACCGAGGCTCAGGAAAACGTCGCCCTGCAGGTGGCCGAACAGATGGCGGATTACCTCGTCAAGGGTGCGGTCTCCAACGCCATCAACATGCCGTCGATCACCGCTGAGGAAGCGCCGATCCTGAAGCCCTTCATCCGCCTTGCCGACGTTCTCGGCGCCTTCGTCGGGCAAGTCACCGAAGAGCCGATCAAGGAAATCGAGATCCTCTACGACGGCATCACCGCCAACATGAACACACGGGCGCTGACGAGTGCGGTGCTTGCCGGTCTCATCCGCCCACAGGTCGCCGACGTCAACATGGTTTCGGCGCCAATCATGGTCAAGGAAAAAGGCGTCGTGCTTTCCGAGGTCAAGCGCGACAAGACCGGTGTCTTCGATGGCTATATCAAGCTGACGGTGACGACCGAAAGCATGACGCGTTCGGTCGCCGGCACCGTGTTTTCGGATGGCAAGCCGCGGTTCATCCAGATCAAGGGCATCAACCTCGATGCCGATGTCGGCTCGCACATGATCTATATCACCAATACCGACGTCCCCGGCATGATCGGCTTCATCGGCACGACGCTTGGCGGTGCCGGCGTCAACATCGCAAACTTCCAGCTCGGGCGTGACAAGCAGGGCGGTGACGCCATCGCGCTGCTCTATGTCGATGGCAAGGTTGAAGACGCCGTGCTTGCGCAGTTGACGGCCAACCAGGCGATCCGCCAGGCAAAGCTGCTCACCTTCAACATCGACTGAGTTCGCCCTCCCAAGGCAAGACACGGAAAACCCGGCGCATAAATCGCGCCGGGTTTTCCTTATCAGGAACGGATGAGGCTTAGTGGTACCGGCGACGGCGGACGATCCTGCCGAGACGGGCGGCATCGTCTTCAGCCTTGGTGCGATGAAGGAAAGCGAGCCGGCTGCCGTCAAAACCCTGGAAGAATTCGTCCCAGGAAATTTCTTCCTGCGATTCCGAGGAAAAATCGACGCGGACGGTTTCGCTGTCCGGTGCGTTCTTGATACGGGCGGGATGGCCGCCGCGTTCTTCGATCCAATGTCTGATCCTGCTGTAATCCGTCGTTGCGCCCAACCTGCCCATGAAATCCTCCTCAGCAACGCAATTGCAACTTAGATCATCTGCAACGCACGATCGGCGGAATTGTTCCGGTTCATTCAAGTAAGTTTATCGAAGGCGGAAACCGCGATGGTAAACCCTCGGCTTTGCACATGCTGCAGGCGGAAGCCCAAAGTTTAAGTCTAGTATGATTCTGATTTTATTTAACTTTTCCTGGTATGCGCTTGGCATCGGCATCAACCGCGTGCGAATTCCATGGCCCCCTTGCAGAAGACCGAGCAGATCGAAGTACTGAACGACGACTTCCGGTCATTGTTTGCAACGCATCCGTCGCCGATGTGGGTCTACGATCCGATATCGCTGCATTTTCTCAGCGTCAACGAGGCGGCGGCAGCACTCTACGGCTACGGCGCAGACGAGTACCGGCACATGACGGTGCTCGATATCCGCCCCCAGCATGAGCGGGAGCGGATGATCGACGCCGTCAATGGCCGTACCGACATGGAAAAGGCAGAGCGTTGGGCTCACCTCAAGGCGAGCGGCGAGACCTTTGACGTGCTGACCTATGGCCGCGAAGTGCGTTTCGAGGGCCGAGCCGCGATCCTGGCGATCGTGCAGGACCGCACCGAGGTCAACGCAGCCAGACGTCAGATCAGCGATACGCGCTCGCTTCTCGACAGCATCGTCGACAACTTGCCGGTCGGCGTTTTTGTCAAGGACATGGAAGCGGACGGGCTTTACCTTCTTTTCAACGAGGCCTGCGGTGAAATTGTCGGCATGAGGGCGCAGGAGGTGGTCGGCCGAACCGACCGGGCGCTGTTTCCCGCCGGTCAGACAGATGCCTTTCGCGAGCAGGATCGCCGGGCCTTCGACGCCGATACGACGATCAGCTTCGAGGAGACTATGCTGCGCGCCGATGGCGTGCCACGCATCCTGCGCACCGTCAAACGCGCCTTGCCGACGCCGGAGGGCCGTGCACCGCGCTACCTGCTCGGCATCTCGCAGGACGTGACGGAGGAGCGCGCCGTCGAGGCAAAGCTTGCCCATCTTGCCATGCATGATTCCCTGACCGGCCTGCCGAACCGGGCAGCCTTTTCCAATCATATCAGCCAGCGCGCGGTCGAAGCGACCGCCGACAGCCCGATCGCGCTGCTCTATATCGACGTCGATCATTTCAAGCTTATCAACGACAGCAAGGGACATGCCGCCGGCGACGCGCTGCTTTGCCAAGTGTCGGAGCGGCTGCTGCGGCTGGCTGAGGAGGGCGATCTTGTCGCCCGTCTCGGCGGCGATGAATTCGCCATCGTGCTGGAGTTCGGCGAACCGGAGCGGGCCGGGCGTTTCGCGCAAGGGCTGTTGCAGACGCTTGCCGGCGCCTTCGATCTCGATGGCGTCCGGGAGCATGTCACCTGTAGCGTCGGTATCGCCCTGGCGCCCGCTCATGCCCGCGATGCAGACGTGCTGATGCGACACGCGGATCTGGCGCTCTATGCCGCCAAGGAGAACGGGCGTTCGACCTATCGTTTCTACGAGACGGAGATGCGGCTTGCCGCCGAGCGCCGGCATATGATGACCGCCGAGCTGTGGGAGGCGCTGGAGAAGCGCCAGTTCGAGCTGTACTACCAGCCGATCGTACAGCTCGACAATGACGACATCGCCGGCTTCGAGGCACTGATCCGCTGGCGCCACCCCAAGCGTGGGTTGGTTGCGCCGATGGAATTCATTCCGATCGCCGAGGAGACCGGCCTCATCGTGCCGATCGGCGACTGGGTGATCCGGGAAGCCTGCCGCGCGGCAGCCGGCTGGCCGACCCATTTGAGGATCGCCGTCAATCTCTCCGTCAGCCAGTTTCGACATGCAAGCCTGCTTTCGACAGTGGTCGCGGCGCTCAACGAAACGGGCCTCAATGCCGACCGGCTTGAAATCGAAATCACCGAGTCCGTGTTCCTGGCTGATGCCGATCAAAGCCTGCCGCTGCTGCGCGCACTGAAAGAGCTTGGCGTACGCATCGCCATCGACGATTTCGGCACCGGTTATTCGTCGCTGAGCTATCTCAGGTCGTTTCCGTTCGACAAGATCAAGCTCGACCGCAGCTTCGTTTCGGGCATTGAGACGGATGCCGGTAATCTCGCCATCGTCCGCGCCGTCGTCGGTATCGGTTCCGGCTTCAACGCGACGACGCTGGCCGAAGGGATCGAGACGGAAGAGCAGTTGCAGAAACTGCGCGCCGAAGGTTTCAGTGAGGTGCAGGGTTATCTGTTGGGCCGGCCGATGCCGCAGCACGACGCCGAGGTGCTGATCCACGGCCGCGCGCTGAGGGCCGCTTCGTCACGTTCATGATTTCCAAGCAGGCTTCGATGACGCCGCGACATTTGCAAATCTCGCCGCGCTCGATAGGGCGTGGTTCAGCGTCTGTGTGAATAGTTAAGTGATGACTTGACAATTGAACGTCACGACGCAATACTCAAGCCCATGCTTAACTATTCGACCATTGACGATATTCTGAAAGCCCTCGTCGAGCCGACGCGGCGGCAGATCGTCGAGCGGCTGAGCCGTGGCCCGGCCAGTGTCAGCGAGCTGGCGCAACCCTTCGACATGTCGCTTGCGGCGATCGTCCAGCATTTACAGGTGCTGGAGGAAAGCGGCCTCATCCGCAGCGAGAAGATCGGACGGGTTCGCACCTGCCGCATCGAGCCATCCGGCCTCGATCGGATCGCCGGCTGGGTGGCCGAGCGCAGAAGCCTGATGGAGCGGCGGTTCGATCGCCTGGGCGACATGCTTTCACAGCCGGCCGTAAATAACCAACGAGAGGGAAAAGAGTGATGACCGAGCAGTCCACGCAATCGACGGCCGCCGAACCAGCCGTTTCCCACGCCACCTTCGCCGTGGAGCGTGCCTATCCCGTGCCACCTGAGCGCGTCTTCTTCGCATTTGCTGATCTTGACAGCAAGCGGCGCTGGTTCGCCGAAGGCGAAGGGTGGGAGGTGCTGGAATTCACCTCGGATTTCAGTGTCGGCGGCGCCGAGTTTTCGCGCTTCCGCTTCGGTGATGGACCGGAGATCACCAACGACACGCAATACCAGAATATCGTGCCGGACGAGCGCATCGTCATCTCCTACCGGATGGCAGTGGGCGGAGTGCCGATCTCGGTCTCGCTGGCGACCATCGAATTCAGTCCCTCCGGCAGGGGCACAGTCATGACCTATACGGAGCAAGGCGTCTATTTCGACGATGCCTCGGCGGGCGCCAACCGCGAAATCGGCTGCAGCGAGCTGATGGAGGCCCTAGCAAGGGAACTTGATGTGGCCGCCTGAGAAGCAGGCATGCGGCCGGATGCCATCAAGCATTCGTCATTTTGAGAAAGGCGGGCGAAGCCGCATAATTGTCGTGGGCTGGATAGGAGGATGTGTATGAAACACTTTTCATTCTCGACGATCGGACTGGCGTTCGTAACCGCCATCATCGCCAATCCGAGCATCGCATTCGCCTGCAACAAGCTGATCGGCACCTGAGCCGCACCCCCGCTCCAAGGCGCGGCTTCGGCTGCGCCTTCTCTTCAGGCGGGAATGCGAAATATCGGTACCCGAAGGCTGCCCCTTGCGTCCACGGACAATCCTTTCTATATCGGTCCTTCATCGAGAGACGGCGGCCGATCCCGCCGAATATCGGCAAATCCGCCGCAATTGCAGCGCAAGGGCGGATCGTGACCCAAGCAGAATTTGGCACCACCGTTGAACACACTGGATTTTGACAAGCAGCCGGAAGATACCCGTGTCGTCGTCGCCATGTCGGGCGGCGTCGATTCATCGGTCGTCGCCGGCCTTCTCAAACGCCAGGGTTACGACGTGCTCGGCATTACGCTGCAGCTTTATGATCATGGCGCCGCCGTTCACCGCGCCGGTTCCTGCTGCGCCGGCCAGGATATCGACGATGCGCGTCGCGTCTGCGAAACGCTCGGCATTCCGCATTACGTGCTCGATTACGAAAAGCGCTTTCGCGAGACGGTGATCAATCCCTTCGCCGAAAGCTATGTGGCGGGCGAAACGCCGATTCCTTGCGTTTCCTGCAACCAGACCGTCAAGTTCGCCGATCTTCTGGCAACCGCCAAGGAGCTTGGCGCCGATGCGCTGGCGACCGGCCACTATATCCGCTCGGGCCTGAACCCTTCGCCCGAAAATCCCGGCCGCCGCGCGCTTTTCCGCCCGGCCGACGCCGATCGTGACCAGAGCTATTTCCTGTTCGCCACGACCCAGGAACAGATCGACTACCTCCGCTTTCCCTTGGGCGGCCTGCCGAAGGCCGAGACCCGCAGGCTCGCCGAAGAAATGGGCCTCGTCGTCGCCAAGAAGGCCGACAGCCAGGACATCTGCTTCGTGCCGCAGGGCAAATATTCCGACATCATCACCAAGCTGAAGCCGAATGCGGCACTCGCCGGTGAAATCGTCCATCTCGACGGCCGCGTGCTCGGAAGCCATGAGGGCATCCTGCACTTCACGATCGGCCAACGCCGCGGCATCGGCATCGCCACCGGCGAGCCGCTCTACGTGGTCTTTCTCGACGCCCGTTCGCGCCGCGTCATCGTCGGGCCGAAAGAGGCGCTGGAAACGCACCGCGTCTACCTGCGCGACGTCAATTGGCTGGGCGACGAGACGCTTGCGCAAGCCGCCTCCGGTAAAGGCTTCGCCTGTTACGCCAAGGTTCGCTCGACACGGGCGCCGGCACCCGCCGTGCTGCATATCAATGCGAACGGCACTTATGTCGACCTCACAGTCGGTGAGGCGGGTATCGCCCCCGGCCAGGCCTGCGCGCTTTATTCCGCACCCGGCGACAACGCCCGCGTTTTCGGCGGGGGTTTCATCGAGCGCTCCGAACGCGAACCTTCGGCGGAAGCTTCGCTGAAGGCCCTCTTGACCAGCCCCGTCGCCGCCTGAAACCGATAGGGAACAACAGGTGGTAAACCCACCGTTTTTCTCGATCATGCGCTTGACACAAAGCCGAAGCGCACCTTATAAGCCGCTCATCCCACGAGCCCGCTGCGCTTCGCGAGCAGGTGTCGTTTGGCCAGTGGCGGAGTAGCTCAGTAGGTCAGAGCAGAGGAATCATAATCCTTGTGTCGGGGGTTCAAATCCCTCCTCCGCTACCAGTCTTATCACGGACATTTCGACAGGCTGGACAGGAGCGCTTTGCTCGGTCTCGTTTTGGTCTCAGCTTTCCGGCGCGGGAAACCCCGCGCCGTCCAGGCACCAGTCAAACGATGAAATGAAAATCGTCGTATCGCGCACCATAATAATCCGGACCGCTCGTTTCTGTAATGACGGGCTCGGTGTCGAGCACAAGATAGTCGATTTTGCCCCAGGCGCTGAGATCGATCACTTGTGGTGCGTCCATGCTGTCGGCGGTCACGTTAACCGTGGTCGAGAACACGATATTGCCATTGAGATGACCTTCGATCGTCAGAACGTTGTCATAGTCCGACGTGCCGTTTGCGACGCTGAATTGCTCGATCTGGAAGGTTCCGCCATCGGCGGATAGAATGGGTGTCCAGAACACGCCGCCCGACAGAACATGGTTGCCGTCGGCTTCTTTCTGAACCGTGGCGTCGTCACCATCTCGCCAGGCGCCCCAATCGAAGCCTTTATAGCCGGTCGGGAAGTCGTATTTGCCGACATCCTCAAAATTGACGAATACGTCGCCACGTTCCGGCAAGTCGACAGCGATATTGAGCAAGCCGAAGTCCGTGGCGCCTTTGCCATCGGAAATCTTGAAATTGAACTGGTCGACGAGTTGATCCCCTGGGCCGAGCGCTGATACCACCGGGTTGGAATGATCGAGCGCATAAGTGTAACCACCGTCGGAATAGACAGTCAGCGTGCCGTATTTCCCCTCGATCGTCGTGCTCGTGGCGGGCCCGTTCGGATCGGCGGGTTGGGGAATTCGTTGTCCATTGACGAAGTTCAGGCGCACCCGATCTCCATCGACATCGGTGGAACTGGTATTTTCGAGGATGTCGCCACTGATCGGATCGTTGATATCGAAAACAGGCAAGTATACGTCAACTGCGACCGGCTTGTGGTTTGCCATTTCTACCTCCCTTGTGATGTTGTGTTCGACTATGCAACCCTGTCGGGTGGCTTGGCAATGTAAATTGCCGGAGCATGAGATTAATTCGTCTACTCCAGCCGGCAAATTCGACTGGCTGCAGCTCCCGGCACCAAATAAAGAAGGCGGCGATGACGTCGGTCCTGCTCGTAATTCAAGTGTTGGTGCTGCTGCGGTCTCGTCGGCCGTGGCAGAAGCATTCCTGGCAGGAAATAATGACCGGCCAACAATGACGTCGTCATGACGATATACCGAATGAGTTGCTGACGTACGAAGCGCAACCTTTGTGACGGAACGAGGGAATAACCGGGAGGGCCTACGGTTCTGCGATCGTCTCATTAGTGCAGCCCGCCGACCACGAGCAATGTCTCGACAGCATCATGAGCGCTGAAGAGACTTTCCAATGTTCCCGTCCAGGCCAGTCTGCCTCGCTCGAGAATGACGACCTGATCGGCGAAATCGAGCGCGCTCCGGATGCCTTCAAAACGCAGACCTCTATGGCTCGCGCACCAGTCTCAAATCTTCATATCAGAATGGCAATCCCACATAGTTCTCCGCGAGCGCCGTCGAGGCGGCGCGGGAATGAGTGAGATAATCGAGTTCCGCCTCCTGGATCTTCTGGTCGAAATCGCCGGTATCGGGAAAACGATGCATCATCGTCGTCATCCACCAGGAAAACCGCACGGCTTTCCACACACGGGCGAGTGCTTTCTGCGAGTAGGCGTCGATGCCGTCATCCGAGCCTTCGCGATAATGCTCGATCAGCCCGGAGAATAGATAATGGACGTCGCTGGCTGCAAGGTTCAGCCCCTTGGCGCCGGTCGGCGGAACGATATGGGCGGCGTCGCCGACCAGGAAAAGCCGGCCGAAACGCATCGGCTCGGCAACGAAAGAGCGTAAAGGAGCGATTGATTTCTCGAAGGACGGCGCAGTCGTCAACGCCTCGGCGTGATGCGCCGGCAGGCGCCGTCTCAACTCGTCCCAGAAGCGGTCGTCGCTCCAGTCTTCCGCCTTCTCGTCGCGCGAGCATTGGATATAATAGCGGCTGCGCGTGGCCGAGCGCATCGAACAGAGCGCGAAGCCCCTTGGATGGTTGGCGTAGATCAGCTCATGGCTGACAGGCGCCACGTCGGCAAGAACGCCCAACCAGCCGAAGGGATAGACCTTCTCGAAACGCCGGATCGCCCGTTCGGGGACGGCCTTGCGGCTGGCGCCGTGAAAGCCGTCACAGCCGGCGATGAAGTCGCAATCGATGCGCCCGGCAGCGCCGTCCTTTGTGTAGGTGAGGAAGGGAGCGCGGCCGTCGAAATCATGCGGCGCGACATCGGCGGCATCGTAGATCGACAGGGCGCCGCTTGCTTCGCGCCGCTCCATGAGATCGCGCGTCACCTCGGTCTGACCGTAGACCGTCACGCGCCGGCCGCCTGTCAGTTCATGCAGGTCGATGCGATGGTCGCGTCCGTCGAAGGCGAGTGAGAAACCGTCATGCGGCAGGCCTTCGGCATGCAGCCTCGCTGCCGCTTTGGCTTGATCCAGCAGTCCGACGGTGCCTTCCTCCAGAACGCCGGCGCGAACCCGGCCGAGGATGTAATCCTTGTTCACGCGATCGAGAATGACATTGTCGATGCCGGCCTCGGTCAGAAGCTGACCGAGCAGCAGGCCGGATGGCCCCGAGCCGATGATGGCGACCTTGGTTCGCAAATGCGTCCTCCCTGCATTTTTGCGTTTTGCCAGATTCTGCCCCGTCGCCCTTGCTGCAGCAATGGACATCCCGGCCTTAAAATTGCACTAATCGAACATTAGTGCGGGAGAGCCCGATGAGCAGACATGTCCCGACCTACGAGCTCTACGGTGAGAATACTGGGCGAGAGCCGGATTTTTGGTTGCATTGCGAAACAGTTCGCTCCCGCAGCAGCTTGCATCAATGGGAAATACGCCCGCACCGTCACGAGAGTTTCTTTCAGATATTGTACATCAAAGCGGGTTCCGGCGATGCGATCTTCGGCGAGGAGAGGCATGCCATCCGGCCGCCGGCAATCGTCACCGTACCGCCCGGGCTCAATCACGGCTTTCGGTTTTCACGCGATATCGACGGCATTGTGATCACCCTATTGCGATCCCATCTCAGCCATCTGCCCGGCGAGCGGAGCCAGCTCGGCGAATGGCTGGCGACGCCGCATCTGACGCCCCTCGATCCTGATAATGCCGAAGCTGTGTATGTCATGCAGACGGTGCGGCGACTGGGCGACGAATTCGAAAATCGCCGCAGCGGCCGCAACGAGACGCTGGGCGCCTACGTGGCTCTGGTGCTGCGGCTGACGGCGAGGATTTCACAGGAGGGAAACAGTGACGAACTTGCGTCGAATGAGAACGAGCGGCGCATGGAAAAGCTAAACGAGCTTCTTCAGCAGCATTTTCGATCGCACAAGCCCGCTTCCTTCTACGCCAGAGAACTCGGAGTTTCGCCGGCACATCTCACCCGGATCGTCCGGTCGATGACTGGCAGCACCCCGCACGCTTTGATCGCCGGCAAACTCGTCGACGAGGCGAAACGCCAGCTCGTTTTCACGCTTGGCAGCGTTCAGGAAATCGGATTTCGGCTCGGCTTTGCCGACCCCGCCTATTTCTCGCGCTTCTTCCTGAAATATACGGGAGAAACGCCGCGGGTCTGGCGCATGAGGGAGAAGGTTCGGCTTGAACGCGCGTAGGGTTTCGGCATTCGGCTACGCAATCGCAGGTCTCGGAATCATTGACGGCATCGTCGAGGGTGATTGCGCGGGTGAAACAGTTGCCGCCGTGCACGACGCGGTGGCCGGCGGCGCGGGTGGCGGCCATGTCGAAATGATCGCCGAGATGCGCAAAGGTCTCATCGATGACGCCGTGCAGGTCTTTCATCACCTCGGCCTTCAACGGCATGTCGAATGTCTGCGATCCCCGGTTTAGTCCGAGTAAGAGCGGCTCGGCGCGGAAATCGATCACGCCCTTGCCGAGGCGCCCCGCTTTGGCGCCATCAATCGCGAAGATATCGATCTTGCTGGGATTGTGACGCCGCATGTTCATGGACGCGCCGGCCGGATATCGGTGACGGTCTATCGTCCGATGTCAGTGGCTCACGGGCCAGACAGGCGTCATGAGAGCTTCACGCGGCGGAATTATTAACAAAAGGCAAATTTGCAAAACGGAATAAGGAACTATGCCATGGCCGATATTGCCCCCAGCCAGGTTCATAGCGACGCTTCCCACCCGCTCCACAGTTCGAATTCGGCCGGCAAATGGTTCTTGCCGGTATTCGGGCTGGTTCTGGTCTGCGGCCTCGGATATGTCGCCTATGCACTCGGACGCGACCTGACAACCGCAGTTGCCGTTCCCTGGATTCTCTTGGGCCTTGCACTGCTGATTGCGCTCGGCTTCGAATTTGTCAACGGTTTCCACGATACGGCCAATGCCGTCGCCACTGTCATCTACACCCGTTCCATGCCGGCGGAATTCGCCGTCATCTGGTCCGGCTTCTTCAACTTTCTCGGCGTACTGACCTCGAGCGGCGCCGTCGCCTTCGGCATTCTGGCGCTGCTGCCGGTGGAACTGATCCTGCAGGTGGGCTCCGGCTCTGGCCTTGCCATGGTGTTTGCGCTGCTGATCGCCGCGATCGTCTGGAATCTCGGCACTTGGTATCTCGGCCTGCCGTCGTCGAGTTCGCATACGCTGGTGGGATCGATCATCGGCGTCGGCCTAGCAAACCAGTTCCTGGCACCAGCCGGCACTGCGACCAGCGGCGTCGACTGGTCGCAGGCGACCAATATCGGCCTGTCGCTGCTGATCTCGCCGCTGATCGGCTTCGGTCTCTCCGCGGTGCTTCTGCTGGTCATGAAGCTTCTGGTGCGCAACAAGGCGCTCTATGCCGAACCGAAGGGCAACCAGCCGCCGCCGCTCTGGATCCGTGCGATCCTGATCTTCACCTGCACCGGCGTCAGCTTCGCCCACGGTTCCAATGACGGCCAGAAGGGCATGGGCCTCATCATGCTCATCCTGATCGGCCTCGTGCCGACAGCTTTCGCACTAAACCGCACGCCCGATGTCAACTATCTTGAAGCCTACAAGTCGGCATCGGTCCAGGTGGAAGCCGCGCTCGGCAAATATGTGAAGCCAGGCGTGACCGTCACCGACTACAAGGCCGAAGTCAGCAACGCCGTCAAGAACAAGACCTGGACGGATGCGACGACGCCGGCCCTGCAGCAATATATTCATCAGACGAGCGCCGAAGTCGCTGGCTTCCCGACGCTCGAAGCGGTGCCGACCAATCTCGTCGGCAACGTCCGCAATGACATCTACTTGATTGGCGAGGCGCTGAAGCTGATTGACAAGCAGAAGCTGTTGCCGATGGATGCCGGCGATCTCCTCGCGGTGACGAACTATCACAAGGCGGTCGACAACGCGACGAAGTTCATCCCGCTCTGGGTAAAGGTGGCGGTCGCGATCGCGCTTGGCCTCGGCACGATGGTGGGCTGGAAGCGTATCGTCGTCACCGTCGGCGAGAAGATCGGCAAGACGCATCTGACCTACGGGCAGGGAGCGGCAGCCGAAGTCGTCGCGATGATCACCATCGCCTCGGCCGATCAACTCGGCCTGCCGGTCTCGACCACGCATGTGCTGTCGTCGGGCGTCGCCGGCACCATGGCGGCGAACGGTTCCGGCCTGCAATGGTCGACCGTGCGCAACATGCTGATGGCCTGGGTGCTGACGCTGCCGGCCTCGATCGCAATCGCCTTCGTGCTCTTCGTAATCCTGCGTCAGGTCTTTTAGAGCAAATTCCAGGAAAAGTGCGAAGCAGTTTTCCGTCCGGAATTGCGTCAAAAAGGTAGGCATAACGTCAGGCCGTTGAGGCTAGACTGGCATTACGATCGCTGATGAAGATGCCCGCCTCGGCGGCGGGCATCGCCTTACCGAAAAGATAGCCTTGGCCGATGTCGCAGCCGAGCTGCAGCAGGAAGGCGAGCTGGCCGTGCTCCTCGACGCCCTCAGCGGTCGTCTTGATGTTGAGGCTCCTGCCGAGTCCGAGCATGGCGCGGACGATTTTTTCCTGACGTTCGTCGTCGCGATAGGTGGCGATGAAGCTTTTGTCGATCTTGATCTTGTCGAAACGATAGCGGGCGAGCTGGGCCAGGCTCGAATAGCCCGTGCCGAAATCGTCGAGTGCGATCTGGATGCCGGCGGCGTGCAGTTCGTCGAGAATCACGGCGGCGATGGCCGGATCCTGGATCAGCGCGTTCTCGGTGATCTCGACTTCCAGGCGCTGCGGCGGCAGCCGGCTTGCCGAAAGCACCTTGAGAATGCGCGAGGTCAACAGCCTGTCTTCCATCTGGACCGGCGAGACGTTGAAAGACAATGTCACATGCTCGGGCCAGGTGAGTGCATCGCTGCAGGCCTGAGCAAGGAGATCCTCGAACAGCGCAGTGATCATGCCGGTTTCCTCGGCGATATCGATGAAGACCGGAGGCGGAATGTTGACGCCATCGTCGCCGATCCAACGCGCCAACGCCTCGAAGCCGCAGAGCTGACCGGTCTTCAGGTCGATCAGCGGCTGATAGAAGGGTTTGATCGCCTTATTGGCGATTGCCCCGCGCAGCCGGGTTTCCAGTGCAGCGCGTTCCGTTACCTTGTCCTGCATTGCAGGTTCGAAAACGAAATAGTGGTTGGGTCCTCGAGATTTCGCCTCGTACATGGCGAGGTCGGCACGATGAGCGGCATCTTCCAGCGGTTCGGCTCGCTCGGCCCAACGGTCATAGCCGACGCTGGCGCCGACTTCGACGGCAAAACCATCGATATGGATCGGCCGGGTGACGGCTTGGATCAGCAGCCTGGCAAAACGCTCCTCGCGCTGCGCCGTCAGAGCAAAGGCGACAATGATGAATTCGTCGCCGCCGAAGCGATAGACGCAATCGGCGTTGCCGAGCGCGCAGATCCGTCTGGCAACCTCGATCAACAGAACGTCGCCGCCCTTGTGACCGACGAGATCGTTGACCTTCTTGAAGCCGTCGAGATCGACGGAGAAGATGGTGACGTTGCGGCTCCACTCTTCGACCTCGTACTCGTCGTCCTTGACTGGCCGTGAGAGAATCTTGCGCTCGAAGGCGTAGCGGTTCGGCAGTTTGGTCAGATGGTCGTGGGTGGCGGTCCAATCGGCCTTCGCCTGAGCGGCGGCGCGCAGTTCGGTTTCCTTGCGCAGGTCGGCGATGCGCAGCACCGAATAGATGAAGCTCATGGCGCCGGCGATACCGAGCGCCAGAACGAGCTTGTCGGCGCCGTATTCGCCGAAACCGGTCATGAAGAAGACAAGGCTGTCGTCAAGCTGCAACAGCGCGCCGAGGAGCCAGAGGGTTATCCCAAGCCCGACAATCGACACGCATTGCCTTCCGGCCTTGCTTTGGAAAAACACCGGCATATGGTCTTCTCCGACTCCACCCGCGCCGAAGTAATCATGAAAGTCTGAAATGTTCGTTGAAACCAGAAGGCGAATTATCAGAGGGGCAGCCTATGGCTGTGCCGTGGAGGGACTGAGGGCGCTTTCGCGGAACCGGGTAAAACGCTGAGCGCGATCGTCGTCGTGGTTGCAGACCGGCAGGCGGGGGAAAGAACGAAGGCGAGCGTGCCGTGGCACCGCTCGCCCTTTTCGTGCTTCAGGCGGTAACGATCAGCAGCGGTACGCTGACGATGAGACCGACCAGAACCGCAATTGTGGCGACACGCACCAAACGCAGGCGCCGCGTGCGCTCCCCACTCCAGTCATATGTCATGTCTTCCATCTCCTTGGGACAAGGAAGTAGTCCCGGTAGAACCGGGTTCAATAGAGATGACGCGATTTGCTTGTGTAAGGCTGGATAAAATGAGGGATCGCTAATGCTGGAATCGCAGAGACCAGCGCCGTCCATTGCTGGTCATGCGAACAATGCCAAGCGGCTCGACGTCGACGAGCCAGAAGGAGGAGAGCGGCGCCTGAAGTACGTACGCGATCGCCGCTCGGATGACGGCCGCGTGGCTGACGGCGATCACATGGCCGCCGAGAGCGGATTCATTGTCCATCCAACCGCCGACACGTGTTCTGAGATCAACAAGGCTCTCGCCCCCGTGCGGAGCCGCTTCAGGATCGCACATCCAGGCCATGAGGTTCTCCGGCTCTTCTGCCTCGATCGCTGCGATCGACCTGCCGGCCCAGCGCCTGTGATCGCAGTCGCGAAGCGCCTGATCTATCCGGGCGTCGAGGCCGAGGGCTTCGGCCGTCTGGCGGGCGCGCAAAGCCGGGCTGGTGACAATACGATCGGCGCGGGGCAGGGCGGTCATCCTGGCCGCTTCTTCCGCGGCCTTGTTGTCCAGCGGTTCATCGAGCGGGAACAGGGCCTTGCGGCTCGCTGCCGTCGCGCCGTGGCAGATCCAGATAAGTCGCGTATTCACGGTCGTTGCGATCTCCGGATAGCGGTGGGAACAGCCCTTCGCCGCTTCATGAAGTTTCGTTGACAGGCTCTTCGGCCTGCAGATATAACCGTGCTGTTGCGGGTTTGGAAGCCGGTGTAAATCCGGCACGGTCGCGCCGCTGTGACCAGCGTGTCGAAGGTTCTTCGCGCTGGAAGTCAGACCCTGCCGCATAAGCACTCTTTCGACTGAACGCGTCATTCCCGGAGGAATACATGTCTGACACCACTTTTGCGCCCGTCGCGGCACCGGCGCCAATCCCGGTAGGAGAAATCCTGCCTTGGGCGATCTTCGGCGGCCTGTTGATGCTGATCGCCATCTATTTCGTCGGCACCGAGGAAGGCGCGATGGCGCTGTTCAACGGCATGTATGTGCACGAATTCGTGCATGACGGCCGTCATCTCCTCGGCTTTCCCTGCCACTAAGGGGGATCCTGACATGGTCGGAAATCTTCTACTTCGCGGCATGCTCGCGGGGTTGATCGCTGGTATTCTGGTTTTTGCTTTCGCGCATATCTTCGGCGAGCCGCTGGTCGATGCGGCGATCGCCTTCGAGGAGGCGAGCGCCCAGGCGGCGGGCGAAGCTGCCGAACCTGAGATCGTCAGCCGTGCCACGCAGGCCGGTCTTGGCCTCTTCACCGGCGTCATGGCCTACAGCATTGCCGTCGGCGGGCTTTTCGCGCTCGCTTTCGCTTTCGTGCACGGCCGCATCAGCAGGCTTTCGGCACGCGGCACCTCGGCGGTCATCGCCCTTGCCGCCTTCGTGGCGATCGTCGTCGTTCCCGGTATCAAGTATCCGGCCAATCCGCCGGCGGTCGGCAATCCCGATACGATCGGCGTCAGGACCGAGCTGTTCTTCCTGATGATCGTCGTCTCGATCGCTGCTTTGATTGCCGCGGTGGCGCTGTCGCGGCGCCTTTCCGAGCGTTTCGGTCTGTGGAACGGGGCGATCATCGCCGGCATCACCTATCTCGTCTTCATGGGCCTGGTGTTCTATTTGCTGCCGTCGATCAACGAAGTGCCGGAGAAGTTCTCGGCGATGGTGCTCTGGCGTTTCCGCACGACCTCGCTCGGCATGCAGGTGATCCTCTGGGCAACGCTCGGTCTTGGCTTCGGAGCGCTGGCGGAAAAGCTGCTTGCCGTGAAGGGCGGGCAGCGGGCTCGACCGGCACCGGCATTTCACTGAACGCATCGAGGGGCGCCGCCTTGCCGGCGCCCTCAAGTTTTTCGAGCGAGTATGAAAAGCAGCAAAACCATATCGATTCTGTCGACGGCGTTTGCCGCCGCCGCTTGGTTTTGTGCGGTTGGCGAAAACGCGCTTGCCCATAGCCGCAGCGTCGGCGGCAGCGATACCGGCCTCGATATCCCGGAAATCTCGCATGGCGAGATGGCGGTGATTTCAGACTACCGCGGCGAAATTATCGGGTTGGCGTCACGCGCGACTGATACAAACGAGCTGTTCCGGCGCGTTCTGAACTATGCCGAAATCCAATATTCCTATTGTCTCTGGGGGCGGATGCCGGGCAGCGTGAGCGACGAGGAGAGCCCGTTCAACGAATGTGCTCATGCTTATCTCGCGGCGGCCAAGGCGGTATTGCTTGAGATGCGTGAGATGCCGCGGGAGGCCGTTGCGGCTAATGAAATCATTTCCGCGGTCGATGCCGACATGGTGCGGCGCAGCCTGGCGCTCATCACTTGCAGGTTCAGCGGCGAGGCCTTCAACACAGCCGATGTCGTCAAGCCGCGCTGGAGCAAAGTGCCGTTTCATCCCGCCAGCATGGCGTCGCTGACGGGGCTCGCCGCTCTGTTCGCCCTTGTGACGTTTGCGCTGGGCCGCTTTCTGCGGCCGAAGGCTCAATCGTCGGAATAGCGCTGCTCGCGCCACGGATCGCCATAGATGTGGTAACCGTTCTTTTCCCAAAAGCCGGCCTGGTCGGCGGGCATCAGCTCGATGCGGCGCAGCCATTTGGCGCTTTTCCAGAAATAGAGATGCGGTACGACGAGGCGCATCGGGCCGCCGTGATCCGGCGTCAGCGGCAGGCATTCCCACGATGTCGCAAGGATCGCATCCTCGGCGGCGAAATCGGCAAGCGGCAGGTTGGTGGTATAGCCGTCATAACTCGTCAGCATGACGTAACCGGCTTCGGGCTTTGGCATGGCGCGATCGAGCAGATCGCGGGTCGAAACGCCTTTCCATTTGTTGTCGTAGCGCGACCAGGTGGTGACGCAGTGGATATCGCTGACCTTGGTGCTCTGCTCGATCGCCTGGAAGTCGGTCCAGGTTAGGGTGAGCGGCGTTTCGACGAGGCCGCGCAGCTCGAGACGCCAGCTATTCGTGGAGATGACGGGCTGCTGGCCGAGATCGAGCACCGGCCAGTTTTTGACGAGGTGCTGGCCGGGCGGCAGGCGCTCAGCTTCGGGACGGCTGATGCGGCCGGTCAGGAATTTACCTTCAGCCGCCCATCGACGCTTGGAGCTGGTGAGCTTGCTGTCGGCGGGCGTCTGGTCGTCGCTCATGATCGGGTTCCCTACGATGCCGCAATAGGACATCGGCCTTTGCCGGGTGTCAAGTTTCGACGGGCCCTTGGAAATCACTGTGGGTATTATTAGACTTGTGCCGTCGGGTATGCCTCACTGGGGAGTGGAGGCAGAAAGGGGAGGAGCAGGATCTGTCTTCGAGATATCGTGCGATAGCGGCGCTGCTGGTGATGCCGCTGATCATCTTCGTCTTCTTCACCTATGGAGGCGCGATCGCGACGCGCGCCTATATGGGGGAAGCTTCGGCGCAGGCGAAAACGGCGCTGCGCCTTGCCGTCTCGGCGCTCAGCGGTCATCTCAACCGCTACGAGGCGCTTCCGGCGCTGATCGCCGATCACGACGATATCAAGGAACTGGTGAGTGCGCCTGAAGATGCAGCACTGCGCGGCGCGGCCAATCTCTATCTCAAGGAGATCAACGGGCTGCTGAAATCCTCCGACATTTATGTGGTCAAGCCGGACGGAGAGACGATCGCGGCGAGCAATTACGATGGACCGGGAAGCTTCGTCGGACAGAATTTCAGCTATCGGCCCTATTTCCAGGAGGCGATCGAAGGCCGGCAGGCGCGGTTCTATGCGCTCGGCACCACCTCGCTGAAGCGGGGCTATTATTTCGCTGCGCCGATCCGGGCCGGCGCGGATATTCGCGGCGTCATCGTCTTCAAGGTCGATATCGACATGATCGAATCCTCCTGGGGCGGCGGCGAATACAAGATCTTCGTCTCCGATCCGGAGGGCATCATCTTCATGTCCGGCAGCCCGGAATGGCTCTACGGTGCAATCCTGCCGCTGACGGCCGACCGCATAGCGCGAACGGAAGCGTCGCGGCGTTATGCCAATGCCAGGCTGACGGCACTGCCAGTGACCCGCCAGCGCCTTGAGCCGCACGAGCTGATGACGCTCACTGGCGAGCGCGGTTCGAGCGAATATCTGGTGCTGTCGCACTACATGCCGGCCGAGGACTGGACGGTGAACGTGCTGATGGAGACGAGTTCCATCCGCACCCAGGCGCGCACCGCGCTTGCGGCGGTTTTTCTCGTCCTCTGCATTGCCGGGCTCGCGGTTGCTGTTCTGCGGCAGCGGAGGGCGCGCTTGGCCGAGCGCATGCAGATGCAGGCTGAAGCTCGCAACGAGCTGGAGCGGCGCGTCGAGGAACGCACGGCCGATCTTGCCCGCGTCAACAGCCGCATAGAAGAAGAGATTGCCGAACGGCGTCTGACCGAGCAGCAGCTCCGTCAGACACAAGCCGATCTCATCCAGGCGGGCAAGCTTGCCGGCCTCGGGCAGATGTCAGCTGCGCTGTCGCACGAGTTCAACCAGCCGCTCGCCGCCGCCAAGACCTATACGGACAGCGCCTCCGTTCTCATCGATCGCGGTCGGACGGAGGAGGCGGGGGACAATATCCGGCGGATCGGCGGGTTGATCGACCGCATGGCCGCAATCAGCCGGCACCTGCGCAATTTTGCGCGCAAACCGAACGAGAAGCTCGGGTCGGTTTCTCTCGACGAGGCGATGCATGATACGCTCGAGATCATCGCCTGGCGGCTGAAGGCGGCCGATGCCGAACTCAGGCTTGATTTGGGTAGCCGACCGCCGATCGTGCGCGCCGGTTCGGTGCGGCTGCAGCAGGTGCTGGTGAATGTGATTTCCAACGCGGCCGATGCGGTCGAAGGGCTGGATGACAGACGCATCGAGGTTTCGGCCTTCGAGGCGGCCGGCAAAGTGGTACTGACCGTGCGGGACCATGGGCCAGGTGTACCGGCGGCCATCGCCGAGCGCATCTTCGATCCCTTCTTCACGACGAAGGGCGTTGGCAAAGGGCTCGGTCTCGGGCTTTCGATCTCCTACAACATCATCAAGGATTTCGGCGGCAGCCTTACTGCTGCCGATCATCCCGAAGGAGGCGCGGTATTCCGCATCGAGCTACAATCGGCGGCACGGCTGATGCCGGAGGCGGCGGAATGAACGATGCGAAGATCCTTTTGGTCGACGATGAGGAGGAACTGCGCCGCTCGACAGCGCAGGCGCTGGAGCTTTCCGGCTTTAGTGTCGAGACCTTTTCGAACGGCGATCATGTGCTGGAGCTGATCGGCTACAGCTTTCCCGGCGTCGTCGTCAGCGATATCCGCATGCCCGGCATGGACGGCATGACGCTGATGCAGAAGATCCGCGAACTCGACCCAGAGGTGCCGGTCATTCTCGTCACCGGCCACGGCGACGTTCAGCTTGCGGTGAAAGCGATGCGCGAAGGCGCCTATGATTTCATCGAGAAGCCGTTCACCCCCGAGATGCTCGCCGGCGTCATCCGCCGGGCGATGGAGCGGCGCGGCCTCGTGCTCGAAAACCGGCTGCTGAAGGCGGTCGCCGGCAAGCGCGACGATATCGAGGCGCGGCTGCCGGGGCGCACGCAGGTGATCGTGGATCTGCGCTACCGCATTCGCGCGATCGGGGCGACCGATGCCGATACCCTTATCGTCGGCGAGACCGGGGCCGGCAAGGAGGTGGTGGCGCGGGCGCTCCATGATATCAGCGCCAGGGCGAGCCGGCCGTTCATCGCTATCAATTGTGCCGCGCTGCCGGCGAACCTGATCGAGAGTGAGCTTTTCGGCCATGAGGTGGGGGCCTTTCCGGGCGCGGTGAGGCCGCGTTGCGGAAAATTCGAACACGGGCGCGGTGGCACGATCCTGCTTGACGAGATCGGCTCGATGCCCATCGACCTGCAGGCGAAGTTCCTGCGGGTGCTGCAGGAGCGGGTGATTTCGCGGCTGGGCTCGAACGAGGTCGTGGCGCTTGACGTACGCTTCATCGCCACGAGCAAGGTCGACTTGGAGGCGGAGGTGGCGGCCGGACGCTTCCGGGCCGACCTCTTCTATCGGCTGAATGTCGCGACGCTGCATGTGCCATCACTGTCGCAGCGGCGGGCGGATGTTCCGCTGCTCTTCCTGCAGCTGGTGCGGGAGGCAGCTGCTCGCTACGGCCGCGACGAGATGGTCGTGCTGCCTGATGTGATCGCCGACATCGCCCAGCGCGACTGGCCGGGCAATGTGCGCGAATTGAGAAATGCCGCCGATCGTCTGGTGCTCGGCCTCGATGGCGGTGGGCGGCAGGCGGGCGAGGCGGTGGGGCTGGCCGAGCGCGTCGCCGAATTCGAGCGCGGCGTGATCGCCAGCGCTCTCGTTGCTCATGGCGGAAGCCTGAGACCTGTTTATGAATCGCTCAGCATCTCGCGGAAGACTCTCTACGAGAAGATGCAGAAATACGGGCTCGACAAGAAGCTGTTGGCGACGGAGATATCCGGCGAAGTCCAGCGCGAGCCTTGAGCCGAGCGCGGCGTGGTTGCCGGACGAGGTTTCCCGATTTCAATTTCACTGTCCAGCGTCGGCGGGTGGTTCGCAATCGATAAATCGCCGCTTGACAGGCAACTGTTTGGTTGCCTATAAACAATAACAGGCAACCAGATGGTTCCGTATAAAGACATGGATGACGATGCGGTTTTTCGGGCTCTGGCGGATGCGAGCCGGCGGCAATTGCTCGACCGGCTGCATGCCAGAAGCGGCCAGACGCTGGCCGAGCTCTGCCAAGGGCTCGCCATGACGCGCCAGGCAGTGGCCAAACATGTCGCGATCCTGGAGGAGGCGAGCCTCGTTTCGTCGCAGCGCCAAGGTCGGGAGAAGCTGCATTTCATTAATCCCGTGCCGATCAACGAGATCGCGCAACGCTGGATCAACAAATTCGAGCGGCAGCAGCTGAATGCGCTCGCCGATCTGAAGAAGACCCTCGAAGGCAAGGGCGGCAACTAGATCCGCGGCCTGGCCATCGGGAGTACTTAGACCACGATGCCGAAAAGTGTGAGCGGTTTTCGGACGACATCATGCTCTAACTATCTAATTGAGAGCAGGATTCAGATTTTAGGCCGACCCGGCCTAGAATCATCCTGTTCTTGTCCTGGCCACAAGGGAGTATCATCATGGCTGGCAGTACATACAACTATGTCACCTTTATCCGCACGACGCCCGAGCAGCTTTGGGCGGCGTTGACGACAGCCGAATTCATGAAGAAATTCTGGCTCGGCGCACATTTCGACACCGAGTGGAGGGCAGGCGCTGCCTGGAAGCTTCTGTTTGAGGACGGATCGGTCGCCGACACCGGCGAGATCCTGGAATGCGATCCGCCGAAACGGCTCGTATTGAAGTGGCGGAACGAGTTCATGCCCGAGCTGAAGGCCGAGGGCTATTCGCAATGCGTGATGGAGATCGAGCCGGTCAATGATACGGCCACCAAGTTGACGGTCACCCATTCCATCGCAGTCGAGAACTCCAAGCTCATCGATGCCGTTTCCGGCGGCTGGCCACGCATTCTCTCCA
Source organism: Rhizobium sp. NZLR1b (assembly GCF_019685155.1). Taxonomy (NCBI): domain Bacteria; kingdom Pseudomonadati; phylum Pseudomonadota; class Alphaproteobacteria; order Hyphomicrobiales; family Rhizobiaceae; genus Rhizobium; species Rhizobium sp. NZLR1b. The sequence goes on along the minus strand of NZ_JABDWC010000010.1, from coordinate 24,970 downwards.
ACCTCAAGTCGCTGATCGAGACCGGTGAAGTCGTGCTGCCTCCCAAAAAATAAGCCGGTGGTCATGGTGCAATGGGTGGATTTCCACCCATTGCGCAGGCCGTTTGTTTCCAAATGGACCCATGCCGCATCGCACTATCGCAAAATCGTCTTTCGAAAGCGTTGGCGATGATTGCAGGTCGATTTTTCCTGGCGGCAAATGAGTGATCCGAACCGGCGCGGAGGATGCGGCGGCGGGCTTGCTTATTTCATCAGGGAGGAAACGATGAAAATCCAGAAGGCCATGCTCGGCCTGACCGCGGCTGCCGCGGTCTCTCTTCTCGTCAGCGTCGCTTCGGCGCAGACCTATCCCGAGCGCACCATCACCATGGTCGTGCCGTTTGCGGCCGGCGGCCCGACGGACACCGTGGCGCGCCTCGTCGCCGAATCCATGTCGAAGGATCTCGGCCAGCAGATCGTCGTCGAAAATGTCGGCGGCGCCGGCGGCACGCTCGGCGCCGGCCGGGTGGCGAGTGCCGATCCCGACGGCTACACCATCCTGCTGCACCATATCGGCATGGCGACCAGCGCCACGCTCTACCGCAAGCTCGCCTATGACACGCTCGGCGCCTTCGATTATGTCGGCCTCGTCACCGAGGTGCCGATGACAATCGTTGCACGCAAGGATATGGAGCCCACTGACCTCAAGGGGCTGATCGATTATATCAAGGCCAACAAGGACAAGGTGACGGTCGCCAATGCCGGCATCGGTGCGGCCTCGCATCTCTGCGGTATGATGCTGATGAGCGCCATCCAGACACCGCTGACGACCGTGCCCTACAAAGGCACCGGCCCTGCCATGACCGATCTGCTCGGCGGCCAGGTCGACGTCATGTGCGACCAGACGACCAACACGACGAAGCAGATCCAGGGCGGCACCATCAAGGCCTATGCCGTGACCTCGCCCAACCGCCTCGACGTGCTGAAGGACGTTCCGACTGCAGTCGAAGCCGGCCTTCCGGGTTTTGAAGTCGGCATCTGGCACGGCATCTACACGCCGAAGGGCACGCCGGCCGCGATCAACGAACGTCTGTCGAAGTCGCTGCAGGTCGCTCTGAAGAACGCGAATGTCGCCGCACGCTTCGCCGAACTCGGCACGGCGCCATCCTCGGATGCCGATGCGACGCCGGCTGCGCTGAAGGCCAAGCTCGAAAGCGAGATTGCCCGCTGGAAGCCGGTGATCGAGGCTGCCGGCGAATATGCGGACTGAGACTTGTCTCGTCCAGGACATGCCGGATGAGCCCCTCACCCTAATCCTCTGCCCGCACGCGGGGAGAGGGGACTTGCCCATTACAATGGTGGCAAAGCTGAGAGGTTTGCGGCATATCCCCTTCTCTCCGCTTGCGGGGAGAAGGTGTCGGAAGGCGGATGAGCGGTAATTGCTGCAGTAACGACGCTCCATCTCCAACTCCAGGAGACACCATGAAATCCATCAGTTTCGATACCACCAATGCGATCTGCGGAGCGCTCTTCGTCGCGACCGGCGCCTTCTTCGCCCTCCAGTCGCTGGAGCTCGACCTCGGCACGGCAGTGCGAATGGGGCCGGGTTATTTTCCGCTGGTGCTTGCCTGCGTGCTCGTGCTTCTCGGCGCCGTCATCTTCATTCAGGCCCTCCGGGTCGAGGGTGAGCCGATCGATCCCTTCGCCTGGCGCGGCATGCTTTTCATCCTGCCGGCGCCGGTGTTCTTCGGGTTGACGGTGCGCGGGCTCGGATTTGCGCCGGCGCTGTTCTTCACCGCATTCGTCGCCTGCTTCGCATCGCAAAAGATGAATGTGTTGCTCGCTATCATTCTTTCGCTGCTGCTGACGGTTTTTTCGGTGGCGGTCTTCAGCTACGGGCTCGGGCTGCCGTTCGAGCGCTTCGGCCCCTGGGTCCGGTTCTAGGAGGCGATGATGGATCTTTTCAGCAATCTCGCGCTCGGTTTTGCGACAGCCGGCACTCCGGAAAACCTGCTCTTCTGCCTGATCGGCGTGCTGCTCGGCACGCTGATCGGCGTGCTGCCCGGCATCGGCGCAACGGCGACGATCGCCATGCTCTTGCCTATCACCTTCCAGCTCGAACCGGTCTCCTCGCTGATCATGCTCGCCGGCATCTATTACGGCGCGCAGTATGGCGGCTCAACCACGGCGATCCTCATCAACATGCCGGGTGAATCCTCCTCCGCCGTAACCGCGATCGACGGTTACCAGATGGCGCGCAAGGGACGGGCGGGGGCAGCGCTTGCGATCGCGGCGCTCGGTTCGTTCTTCGCTGGCACGGTCTCGACCTTCCTCGTTGCGATCTTCGCGCCGCCGCTGACCGCGATCGCGCTGCAATTCGGCTCGGCGGAATATTTCTCGCTGATGATCGTCGGCCTCGTTTCATCGATTGCTCTCGCGCATGGCTCGGTCGTCAAGGCGCTGGCGATGGTGGCACTCGGGCTGCTGCTCGGTCTCGTCGGCACCGACATCTATACCGGCACGCCGCGCTTCACGCTCGGCATCCGTGAATATGCGGACGGGTTGAACTTTGTGGCGCTCGCGGTCGGGGTCTTCGGGCTGGCGGAAATCCTGCGCAACCTCGAGGGCGAGTCGACACGCACGGTACTGATGGCCAAGGTGTCCAGCCTTTTGCCCTCTCGCCAGGAATTCAAGGAGATGATCGCGCCGATTATTCGCGGCACGGTGATCGGCTCGGCGCTCGGCATTCTGCCGGGCGGCGGCGCGATCCTAGCCTCCTTCGCCTCCTATACGGTGGAAAAGCGGATTTCGAAGACGCCGGCGGAATTCGGCAAGGGCGCGGTTGCCGGTGTCGCCGGACCGGAATCGGCGAATAATGCCGGGGCGCAGACCTCATTCATTCCGCTGCTGACGCTCGGCATTCCCGCCAATCCCGTCATGGCGCTGATGGTCGGCGCGATGATCATCCAGGGCATCGTGCCGGGCCCGAACGTCGCCACCGAGCAGCCGGCGCTGTTCTGGGGCATCATCGCCTCGATGTGGATCGGCAACCTGATGCTGGTCATCCTCAACCTGCCACTGATCGGGCTCTGGGTGAAACTCCTGACCGTGCCTTATTACGTGCTCTTCCCAATCATCATGGCCTTCTGCTCGATCGGGGTCTACAGCGTCAACGCCAATGTTTATGACCTCTATGCCGTCGCCTTCTTCGGGCTCATCGGTTATGTGCTGGCAAAGCTTCGCTGTGAGCCGGCGCCGCTTTTGCTCGGCTTCGTGCTCGGACCGCTGCTCGAGGAGAATTTGCGACGTGCGATGATCCTGTCGCGCGGCGATCCAACGACCTTCGTCACACGGCCGATCAGCGCCACTCTTCTGGCCATCGCGCTTGCCGTGCTTATCATCGTCTTCCTGCCAAGCGTGAAGAAGAAGCGCGAAGAGGTGTTCGTCGAAGAGACTTGATGATTGAATTTGCGAACCGTTTGATAAACAAGGGATGATCTGACGCGGGCGCCGGTTGGGGGCCCGTTTCGCATGAAGGGATTTCCAGGCCCATGAGCATTCCCGCCCGGATCAAGGACGATCTGCCGTTCCTCACGGCCTTGCGCCGCGATCTTCATGCCCATCCCGAACTCGGTTTCGAGGAGGAGCGCACTGCCGGTATCGTCGCGCGACTTCTCGAAGAGGCTGGCATCGCCGTGCATCGCGGGCTGGCCGGTACCGGTGTGGTCGGCACGTTGCAGGTCGGCAACGGCACGCGCCGGATCGGGCTCAGGGCCGATATGGATGCGCTCGCCATGCCTGAAACGGCGGAGCGGCCCTATAGATCGACGGTGCCCGGCAAGATGCATGCCTGCGGCCATGACGGTCATACGGCGATGCTGCTCGGTGCCGCGCGGCATCTTGCGGCGACGCGAGGCTTCTCCGGCACGGTGCATTTCATCTTCCAGCCGGCGGAAGAAGGGCGAGGCGGGGCAAGGCGCATGGTCGAGGAGGGGCTGTTCAAACTTTTCCCCTGCGATGCCGTCTACGGGCTGCATAACATGCCTGGACTTGCGATTGACCAGATCGCCGTGGTCGAGGGGCCGCAGCTCGCCTCTTCCGACAGCTGGCGCATCTCTTTTCGCGGCATCGGCACCCACGGCGCCAAGCCGCATCTCGGCCGCGATCCGATCACGGCCGCCGGCACCTTCCTGTCATCGCTGCAGACCATCGTCGGACGGGTGGTCGATCCGCTGCAGCCGGCCGTCGTCAGCGCGTGTTCCCTGCAGGCCGGTGACCCGAAGGCGCTGAATGTCATTCCCGATATCGTGGAGATCGGCGGGACGGCGCGGGCCTATTCACCCGAGGTACGCGATCAGCTGGAGACTGAGATCGGTCGGTTGGCTCATGGCACTGCGGCTATGTACGCGGTTGCCGTCGACTACGTATTCGAGCGGCGGATTCCGCCTGTTATCAACGATGCGGATGCGACAGCGCGGGCGCTCGCAGCCGCCGGCCCGGTGTTCGGCGGGAAGGTGCGGACAAACTATCCGCCGTCCACGGCAGGCGACGACTTCGCTTTCTTCGCGCAGAATGCGCCGGGCTGTTACGTCTGGCTCGGCAACGGGCCAGCGGTGGATGGGGCGCTGCATCACAACACAGCTTATGATTTCAACGATGGGGCGCTTGGATATGGGGCGGCTTACTGGGTGGCGTTAGTGGAGCGGGAGTTGAGGATTTAACGCATGTCGCCCGGAAGTGTGCAGCGGTTTCGGGATAACGACATGCATAAAAACAAAGAGCTAAAGCGCGTCACATGAATCAAGTCTAATCCGACGCGCTTTAGACCCGCGCTTGCGGCCGCACGGCACTCCCTTCAATCGGCCCTACAAAACCTCCAGCACCGGACTTTCCAGCAGCTCGCCCGTCACCACATCGGCAATTCCCCGGTCCGTCTGGTGCGGGCCGACATTGCAGGCGAGCGTTGCGCCGAAGCAGGCCTTGAAGACCCGATAGGGCGGTTTCCAGTCGACGATTTTTTCCATGGCCTTGCGGATGCCGGCAAAGGCCGAAGCGGTGTCCTTTAGCGATGCGTCGGTCACTAGGCCCGAAAGCGGCAGCGGCAGGAGCGCCTCGATCTTTCCGTCTTTGGCGACGGCCATTCCGCCTCCGGCTGATATGACGGCGTTGGCGGCAAGCGCCATGTCGCGCGCATTGCCGCCGAAGACGGTGAGGTTGTGGCTGTCATGCGAGACGGTGGTGCAGAAGGCGCCGCGCCATTCACCCCAGCCGGTGAGGAAGCCGATGCGCGGGGTGCCGTCGGCTTTGCCGTGGCGATGGGCGACGGCGATCATGGCGCTGCCGGCCGGCGGTACGACGAACCCGTCTCTGACCTCTGTCTCCGCCTCACCCCATTGCGTGAAACGCGGGCGGTCGATGGTGGCGACACGGACGCGCTCGCAGCTCGACGGAATGCGGAAATCATCTTCGGCAAATTGCGGGAGCTTCACCGAATTTTCAAGCGGCGCCGGATCGAGCTGCTGGATGTCAACCTGCATGCTGCCGTTGCGGGCGACGACGCGACCGCTTGAGATGACCAGCCGCGACCGGAATTCCGTAAGGTCCTCGAAGAGCACGATATCGGCGCGGCGGCCGGGGGCGATGAGGCCGAGATCGGATCGCTTCAGCCGCTGTGCGGCGTTGAAGGTTGCGGCACGGATCGCCCACTCCGGCTTCATTCCGTAGCGCACCATCCGGCGGGCGACGTCGTCAAGGCCGCCGCCTTCGTAGAGTTCATCGGGAAAGACGTCGTCTGTGCAGAGTGTCACGGTCGGGGGCAGGTGGCCGAGACCATTCAGCACCTCGACGAATTCCTGGAGCAGATGGTCGTGCGATCCGCGCAGCTCGATCGTCAAGCCGGCGGCAAGCTTGGCCGCGAGGTCGCCGCCGGAAGTGAGTTCGTGGTCGGACGTGATGCCCGAGGCCATGAAGGCGTTGAGTTCGGGGCCTTTGAGGCCGCGGGCATGACCGCAGACGAGCTTGCCGGAGGCAAGGCCGGTATTGACGATGGCCATCATGCGCGGATCGCCGTCGATGACGCCACGCATGTTCATCACCTCGGCGACGCCGCCGACGGCGGAGGAGCGCAGTATCTCGGCGATGACGGAGGCATCGAAATCGGCGCCGGCAAGTTCCAGGCCGGGCGCCGACGGCACGCAGGAGGGAGCGAGCAGGATCATGCGCAGCGGCAGGCAGCGTGCCGCCTCGATCGCCCAGCGCACACCGTCAAGGCCATGGACATTGGCGAATTCATGCGGATCCCAAACGACCGTGGTGACGCCGCGCGCCAGCACGGCGCTCGCATATTCCGCCGGTGTCACCATCGAACTTTCGACATGCATGTGGGTGTCGATCAGACCGGGTGTTGCGATGCCGCCTGCCGCATCGATGATCTCGACCGCATCCGTGCGGCTTGCCGAGGTGTGGACGCTCGCAATCAGGGCGCCAACGAGGCCGATATCGGCCTCGCGGATCAGGCCCGTCACCGCGTCGAGCAGCCGGCCGCCGGTAATTAGCATATCGAAGGGAGCATCACCGCGTGCGGCGGCGACGGCCCGCGCGCGCATGGTGGGATCGTTGAGATCGCCGGGTTCCTGGTGAGGGATGGCGTTCATTTCCGGGCCTCGTTGACCAGGGCTTCAAGGATAATGACACGCGCCCTGTCGGCATCGATGTCGGCGGCAAATTGGGCATTGAAGGCTGCATGCGTAGCGCGGGTCTCGACGACGGTGCGGCCACGGGTCAAGGCGCCCTGCAGCTCGACGTCGATACGCGCGGGCCGGAAGCTGACGAGATCGGGAGCGACGAAGGCCACCGCGGCTGTGGGATCGTAGATCGCCATGCTCGGGCGGCCGCGGCTGGTGCCGATGCGGATATAACCCGCAAATATATCGGCGATCAGCTTGGCATTGGTGCCGCCGGCACTGCGCACCGGCTCGGCATCCTCCGGCCTTGCCAGCACCTTGCGGCAGAGATCGAGATCGACCATGCGCAGCGGCAAGCCATGGGCGATGACGATCGACAGCGCTTCCGGATCGGCGAGCGCGTTGAACTCGGCAGACGCCGTATGGTTGCCCGAAGTGACGCCGCCGCCCATCCAGACGAGTTCGCTGATACGGGCGGCAAGATCGGGGCGAGCGAGCGCCACGGCGGCGATATTGGTGAGGGGCCCGAGCGCCAGCATACGGTGCTGGCCCTGATCTTCCAACCACCGGCAAAGCGCTGCAAAGGCATCGCTTTCAGCAAGAGCGGGGGCCTCCGGCAGGCTCCTGCCGATGGTCGGGATGCCGGTTTCGCCGAGGATCGCCTGTGCGGTTTCGAGCTTGCCGATAACAGGCATGGCGCGACCGGTGTGGATCGGGAATTTCCAGCCGAAGGCACTGGCAGCGGAGGCGGCATTGGTTTTCACCTGCGGCAGCGGCGTATTGCCGAAGACCAGCGATACGCCGTCGATTTCTAATTCCGATTGACCCACCACCAGAATGGCGGCGATGTCGTCGAAGCCCATGTCGGTGTCGATCCAGACGCCCATGATCTCACCCGAACCGCTTGAGGCTGGCCGCGCCGGCAACCGGCAGATCGAAGGCGAGCGCGCTGCCGATCTCATGCGGCGGCAGACCGGCATCAATCTCGGCCTTGATCGGGCCGAGCGCGGTATCGAGGAGATATTCGCGTGTGTTGCCTGCGAAAGACGTGCCGCGCACGGTGCCTTGAAAGGTGCCCGAGCCGAGGATCACTTTGCGTGGCCGCCAGGCGAGGCCCGCCGCAGCTTGCGGTGCGGGGCCGGAAAGGGCGATCGGGCCGTTCGTTGTCACAAGCTTTCCATCCTTCAGCGCGAAGACATTCTCGAAGCCGACGAAATCGGCGACGAAGGCAGAGGCCGGATTGTTGTAGATCTCTTCCGGCGTGCCGATTTGTTCGATGCCCCCGTTCAACATCACGACGATGCGGTCGGCAAGCGCCAAGGCCTCCACCTGGTCGTGGGTGACGAAGATCATGGTGACGCCCGTCTCCTTCTGTACCCGCTGCAATTCGGCGCGCATCTCAAGGCGAAGGCGGGCGTCGAGATTGGAAAGCGGCTCGTCGAGCAGCAGAACTTTCGGCTCCATCACCATCGAGCGGGCGAGCGCCACGCGCTGCTGCTGGCCGCCGGAGAGTTCGGCGGGCTTGCGGCCGGCGAAAGCCGGCAGGCCGACCGATTTCAAGCCGGAGGCGACACGGGCGTCGAGATCTGCGCCCGAGATACCCTTGAGGCGCAGACCGAAGGCGACGTTCTCATAAACCGTCAGATGCGGGAAGAGGGCGTAAGACTGGAAGACGAGCCCGACGGCCCGCTTGTTGGCCGAGATGCGAGTGATATCGGCTCCATCGAGGCTGATACGGCCGGAGGTAGGCCTCAGCAGGCCGGCGATGGCCCGCATCGTCGTCGTCTTTCCGCAGCCGGAGGGGCCGAGAAGGGCAACGAGCTCGCCCTTGCCGATCGTAAGGTCGAGATTACCGACTGCGACCGTGTCGCCATAGGCAAGCGTCAGCTTGTCGAGTTGAAGATAGGCATCAGACATAGCGCGAGAATCCCAGGAAACGTTCGGCGAGGAAGACGATGCCCATCGAGAGAAAGGCGAGGAGGGCGGAAAGCGCCGCGATCGACGGGTCGTAGGTGGTTTCCATGTAACCCAGCATGTCGATTGGCAACGTGCGGACGCCGGGACCAGAGAGGAAGAGCGAGACGGGCACCTGGTTGAAGCTGGTGACGAAGCCGAGAATGAAGGCGGCAAGGATGCCGCCGCGGATATTCGGCATTACCACGCGGAAGAAAGCGCCGAACCTGGAGGAGCCGAGCAGGACGGCAGCCTCCTCGATGTCCGAGCGCAGATTGTCGAGGCTCGCCGAGACGACGCGCACGGCATAGGGCAGTATGAGGGCCGTATGGGCGAAGAAGAGTGCCAACGTGATGTCGAAACCGAAAGGCACGACGAGATAACGCAGCAGCGACAGGCCGACGATGATGCCGGGCACGATGATCGGCAGCGAGACGATGGTGCGGACGGTCTCGGCCGCCGGCAGCCGGTAGCGCGACAGGGCATAGGCGGCCGGGATGCCAAGGATGAGGGCTGCGAGCGTTCCGAAGACGGCGAGGAACATCGACATGGCGAAGCTGTCGCGGAAACTCTCGATGGTAAACACCTTCACGACCCACCGCAGTGACAGGCCTTGTGGGGGAAAGGCCAGCGTATCGCCGGCCGATAGTGAAGCGGCGATGATGATCAGGAAGGGACCGATCAGGAAGACCAGCAGCAGGAAAAGCACGATGGGCGAAAACAGGCGCAGGCTCATCGGCGGTTCCTCACCGTCGCAAGGCGTTTCAGCAGGATGTTGGCCGCAAAGCTCATGATGATCAGAATGAAGGCAATGACGCTTGCCGAGACGAAATCATTGGCGACGGAAACCTGCTGATACAGCAGCGTTTCCAGCATCAGCACCTTGGAGCCGCCAAGCACGGCCGGGGTGATGTAGGCGGTCAGCGATCCGGTGAAGACAAGCGTGCCGCCGACGACGAGGCCTTCCCTGGTCAGTGGCAGGATGACCTTCCAGAAGACCTGGAACCAGTTGGCACCCAGGACGCGGGCGGCGGGGATCGCATCCTTCGGCATGTTCTCGAGCGCACTGATTAAGGAAAGGATCATCAAAGGCAGAAAGAGTTGCAAGAGACCGATGAAGACGGCGGTTTCGGTGAACAGCAGCCGCAGCGGCTCGGCGCTGAGACCCAGGCCCGTTATCGCCTGGTTGACGATGCCAGTGCGGCCGAGAATGACGATCCAGGCATAGGTGCGCGCCACCGGAGAGATCATCAGCGGCAAAGTGACGAGGCCGATCATGCGGCCCTTGCCATTCGGTGGCAGGTTGACGATGGCGAAGGCCGCGGCATAACCGATGACCGCCGAGACCGCGGTGACTTCAAGGCCGAGCCGGAAGCTGCGCAGGAAAACGGTGCGGTTCAGCGTCTCAGAGAAGAAACCGGCATAGGCCGACAGCGTCCAGCCGCCGCCAGCATGCAAGCCCTCCGACAGCAGGATCGCGACGGGCACCAGGAAGACCAGGGTTGCAAAGACGGCTGCCGGCAGGGCAAGCGCCAGGGCTTCTGCGCGGTTCTGGAACATGAGGCGCCTTTCGAGCGGACAGAGGATGGTCCCGGCAGAGGCGCCGGGACCGGTTCTCAGACAGGCCTTACTGGCCGACCTTTTCGTTCCATGTCTTCAGCCAGCCGGCGCGGTTATCGAGGGCGACGGCGGAGGGGATCAGCTTGAGGCTCTTGGCGGTTTCCTCGCCATAGGTGAGGTTGTTGGCTGCTGCCTCGGAAAGCTTGACTTCGCGGTTGGCAGGGCTGTCGATCAGCTTTTCGGCGAGCTCGGTCTGGATGTCGGTCGAGAGCCAGAAATCCATGAACTGCAATGCGAGGTCCTGGTTCTTCGAACCCTCGGTCAGCACCAGCACATTCATGCCGCCGGTCTGGCCCTCCTTCGGCGTCGCCCAGGCGACCGGCACGTCGAGCTTGGTGAAGCTGGCCCAGGAGAAACGGCCGATCGGCGCTGCCCAGATCTCCTCCTGCTGCATCAGCTGCACCAGTTGCGAGGATTTTTCATAGAAGGTGACGACCTCGTCCTTCTTTTCGCCCAGCGCCTCGATGGGTCCCTTCAGATCGGGCGTATCCTTACCAAGCGCCAAGCCCAGCATGTAGAGCGCCGGCGGGCCCTGATTGGTGGTCACGTTCGGAAAGGCGACGTGCCCGACATATTCCGGCTTCAAGAGATCGGTCCAGGAATCGATCTTCATCTTGTCGGACCGATAGGCGATCGAGGTGGCGTAGAAGGTATAACCGACACTCATGCCGTCGCCGTTCGGGTCCTTGGCAATGTCGTAGAGCTTGGCGAAATTGGCGAGCTTGGTAGTGTCGATCTTGTCGATCAGGCCGGCGCGTGAGGCGGCCAGCGCATCGGCCATGGAAACGGCGGCGAGATCTATGACGGGATTGGCCTTGTTGGCTTGCAGCTTGGCCAGACGCTCGACGCTGTTGCCGGTCTCGACCACCAGGTTGCAGCCGCATTTGGCTTCGAACGGATCGTAGACCAGCGTCTTGAAATCGTCCTGCGCAAAGGCATAGACGGAAATGGTCAGCGTGCGATCGGCTGCGGCCGCTCCGAGCGGGGAGAGGACGGCGAGCGCTGCCGAGGCAATGAGAGCTTTTTTCATCTTACATGTTCTCCATCTCTGAGGTTTTTGGTGCCGGGTGCGCAGGCCCGGATGATTGGCGGATGATCAGCTGCATGGCGACGCGCTCGATTTCGGCGGTAACCAGCATGCCTTGCCGGATGCTGCTTTTTCTTATGGTATCCACCAGCGCCGACACGGCAATCCCGGCAATAGCGTCCATGTCCATACGAACCGTCGTCAGCGACGGCGTGACGACCGGCGACCAAATGAGGTCGTCGAAGCCGGTGACGCTGACGTCGGCCGGAATGTTGACGCCGGCCTGCTGCAGCTCCGTCAGCGCGCGTAGCGCCTGCAGGTCGGAGAGGGCTGCGAAGGCGGTGAACCCCTGCCTGACTTTTTCGGCGAGACCGAGCGGGCAGCCGCTGCCACCATCCTGCTCCAGTCTCTCGATCCACAGTGTTTCCGAATGCATGCCCGGACGCATGCCGGAGCGGATGCCGCCGGCGCGGTCATTCTGGACGTTGGATTCCTGATTGTTGCCGATGATGAGGATGCGGCGATGGCCGAGGCTGGCGAGATGGCCGGCGATTTCGCACCCGCCCTGCCAGTGGTCGGCGGCAACCGTATTGCCTGGCGTCGACGCGGTGTCGATAACGGCGACCGGACAGGCGGCGGAGGAAATGCGAGTGGCGCGGCGGGGAATAATGATCATGCCGTCAACGCCGCGCTCGACCAGCCGATTGATCGCCTCGGTCTGCTTGGCGACATCGCCGCGGGAATCGGCGATCAGCACGCCGTAACCGGCGGCGGAAGCGGCGAATTCGATCGCCTGGGCAATCTTCGGGAACAGCGGATTGGCGATATCGGGCAGCACCAGGCCGAGAACGCCGCTGCGGCCGGTCCTCAGGGCCCGCCCGGCCTGGCTCGGGACATAACCGAGTTCGGCCGCATGCTCGCGGATCCTTTCAACCAGTTGGCCCGATACCCGACCCTTGCCGGACAACGCATTGGAGACGGTGGCGACGGACACGCCGAGCGACGTCGCTATCCTGCTGAGGTTCGGTCCCGAACGCGATGAAGCCATGATCGACGGCGCTCTTGATTAATCGTTTAATCAAGCTTTACCCTAGCTCTTTTCGCTTGTCGATTCCCAATTCATCTTATGTGGGTTATCCGGATACAAAATTTGGTCGACATGAAAAAAGCCCCGCGAGACGATCGCGGGGCTCTGTATGTCAGACGGCACAAGGCAGCCGATCAGGTCTTCGCGGGCTTCACCACGACCGTGGTGTTGGCTACGGTCGTCTTGCCGCCGGGGGCAAAGCCGCCGCCGACCGCGACGTTCAGCGAGACATAGTCCTTGGCCATCTGCTGGACGGCTGCGGCAAGGCTTGCTTGGGCAAGCGAAACCTGGCGCTGGGCGTCGAGAACGTCGAGCAGCGAGGAAGCGCCGTCCTTGTAGGATGCTGTGGAAAGTTCGAGCGTCTCTTGCGTGGTCTTTACCTGTGCCTGGAGTGCCGAGACCGTGCGGGCGTCACGCCGGACGGCCGAAAGCGCGTTCTCGACCTGTTCGATCGCGGTCAGCACGGTCGATTTCCAGTTGAGATAGGCCGTAGCAGCATCCGACTGTGCCGATTTGACGTTGGCGCGCAGGCGGCCGCCATCGAGAATCGGCAGGTTGAGGGTCGGGCCGAAGGACCAGGGCGACAGGCCGCCATGGATGCCGCGCTGATTAATATAGGCCGGCGAAATCGAGCCGCTGAGCGAGATGCTTGGATAAAGCTGCGCCTGGGCAACGCCGATATTGGCCGTTGCGGCAGCGAGGTCACGTTCCGCTACGCGAATATCAGGACGGTTACGGATCAGGTCCGCGGGGATGCCGGAGGTGATGCTGCCGCGGAACACAGGCTGACCGGCGCCCCTTAGCAGCTCATCGACGAGAGCTGATGCCGGCAGGCCGAGCAACGTGGCGATGTGATGGGCGGAAATGCGGATATTGGTTTCGAGGCCGGGAATTTCGGCGAGCGTCGACTGTACCAAGCCTTCCGCCTGAACGACGTCGAGACGCGAGGCGGCACCAGCTTCAAGCTGGAATTTGGTGAGTTCGTAGGTCTCCTGGCGAGACTTCAGGTTAGCCTTGGAAAGCGCCAGGCGCTGCTGGAAATAGCGGACGTCGATATAACTCGAGACCATGTCCTGCACGAGAGTGAGCTTGGCAACGTCCGCGGATGCGTAAGCGGAATCGAGCGAAGCGAGAGCGCCTTCCGTGCTGCGTTTGTAGAGGCCGAAGATATCGAGCAGCCAGCTCAGCTGTGCTTCGCCGCCGCTGGTGTTGCGTGTGTCAAACTGCGTGCGCAACTCACCCTTCTGGCCGCTGATCGTGTGCGAGGCGCCGACCGTCAGGTTCGGCAGGCCGCCGGCTCCTGCTACGGTAACGTTGGCGGAAGCCGCATTGATGCGTTCGATCGCCTGCTGGATTGACAGGTTCTGGTCGAGGCCGCTCTGGACATAGCCGTCCAGCTTGCGGTCGTTGAACGCATTCCACCAGGCCACAGTGGTGACATCGCCGTCGCTCTTGGTGTTGCCCTCTCCGAATTTGGCGGGCAGTGGCATCTCAGGAGGAACATGATCCGGGCCAACAACGCAGCCCGACAACAATAACAATAATGCCGGTGTGGCAATACGAAGAGATACCATTCATTTCTTCCTGTACTCGAGCAAGTCAATTCTTGTCCGAAGCTTCATGCTTCACTAACGGCCGTCGCGCCTCGCCCTACCAAAAAACACCATGCCGAAGCAGTCGGCCGCAATGTAGCAACGAGAACCGCATTATCACAGTGCATTTATATCACACTCCCGCCGCATTTTTTCCGCGTGTGGCAAAGATGCGTCGAATGACGACAAAGAAGGACGGTACGAAGAAGATTCCGAGCATCGTCGCCGCCAGCATGCCGCCGAGAACGCCGATACCGATGGCGTTTTGTGCCGCCGAACCCGCGCCTGTCGCGATCGCCAGCGGCACGACGCCCAGAATGAAGGCAAGCGAGGTCATGATGATCGGCCGCAGGCGCAATCTCGCTGCTTCCAGCGTCGCTTCGTAGAGGCCCATGCCGCTTTCCATGCGGTCCTTGGCGAATTCGACGATCAGGATCGCGTTTTTTGCCGCCAGGCCGATGGTTGTGAGCAGGCCGACCTTGAAATAGACGTCGTTGGCCTGACCGAACAAGGTTGCTGCCGTCAGCGCCCCGAGAATACCGACAGGCACCGCCATGATCACCGAGAAGGGGATCGACCAGCTTTCGTAGAGTGCTGCAAGGCAGAGGAAGACGACGAGAACGGAGATCGCATAGAGCATCGGCGCCTGCGAACCGGAAAGGCGCTCTTGATAGGAAATGCCCTGCCAGGCGACGGTATAACCGCCGCCAAGCTGTTCGGTCAGCGCTTCCATTTCGTTCATTGCATCGCCGGAAGAAATCCCGGGTGCGGAAGCTCCGTCGAGCGGAATGGCGCTGACGGCGTTGAAGCGGGCAAGCGAGGGCGCACCTTTCACCCACTCAGTCCGGGTAAAGGCGGAGAATGGCACCATTTCGCCGTCATTGTTGCGTGCGTACCAGTGGTCGAGATCACTCGGCTGCATGCGGAAGGGCGCATCGCCCTCAACGTAGACGGGCTTGATCTCGCCGTTCAGGGTGAAATCGTTGACGTCGCGGCCGGTGAAGATGATCGACAGCATCGAATTGACCGCAGCGATGTCGACGCCCATCGCACCGATCTTTTCCTGATCGAGCACGATTCGCATCTGCGGCTCGACTTCCTTGTTGCTGCTGCGCAGCGCCACGATCTTGCCCGAGGTGTTGCCCATCTGGATCAGCCGCTTGGAGGCGGCCGTCAGGGCGTCATTGCCGTGGCCGCCGGTATCGACGAGATACATGGAGAAGCCGCTCGACACGCCGAGGCCCTGGATCGCCGGCGGCAGAAGCGCGAAAACCTGCGCCTCGCGGATCTTGAAGAAACTGCCAAGCGCACGGTTGACGACTGACTGGGCGCTCAGCGCCGGATCGGTACGCTGCGAGAAATCCTTGAGCTTGGTGAAGACGATGGCGCTGTTCTGGCCGGAGCCGTTAAAGCCGAAGCCGAGCGCGCCGAACACGGATTCGACCGCATCCTTCTCATTTTCCCGATAGTACTTCTCGACCTTTTCGACAACCGCCTGGGTCTGCTGAGTGGTCGAGCCCGGCGGCGTGGTGACGATGGTCAGCAGCACGCCCTGGTCCTCCTGCGGCAAGAACGAGCTCGGCAGGCGGGTGAAGAGATAGGCGCAGCCGGCGCCGACGAGCAGGAAGACCAGCATGACGCGTATCGGCCGCTTCAAGAGATAGCCGATGGTGCTGACATAGCCGTTGGTCGAGCGCGTGAAGTTGCGGTTGAACCAGTCGCCGACGCGGTGTTTCCTGTGTTCGCCGACCGGCTTCAGCATCGTGGCGCAAAGTGCGGGCGTCAGCACGAGGGCGACGAGCGCCGACAGCAGCATGGCCGAGACGATGGTGATCGAGAACTGACGATAGATGATGCCGGTCGAACCACCAAAGAAAGCCATCGGAATGAAGACGGCGGTGAGGACGAGGGCGATGCCAACAATGGCGCCGGTGATTTCGCCCATCGACTTTTCCGTCGCCTCGAGCGGCGAAAGCTTCTCTTCGGACATGATGCGTTCGACGTTTTCGACGACGACGATGGCGTCGTCGACGAGAAGGCCGATCGCCAGCACCATCGCGAACATCGTCAACGTATTGATCGAATAGCCGGTGACCGCCAGCACCCCGAAGGTGCCGAGCAGGACGACGGGAACGGCAATCGTCGGGATCAGCGTAGCCCGCAGGTTCTGCAAGAAGATAAGAAGGACCGCGAAAACGAGCACGATCGCCTCGATCAGCGTGTGCACCACCTTTTCGATAGACAGCTCGACAAAGGGCGTCGTGTCGTAGGGATAGGTGATTTCCACACCGGCGGGCAGGCCGCGGCCGATGACAGCGAGGGCAGAGCGCACGCGGGCGGCGGTATCGATGGCGTTGGCGCCGATCGCCAGATTGACGGCAAAACCGGTCGAGGGCTGGCCATTGTAGCGCGAATTGCCGCCGTAGCTTTCCTGGCCGATCTCGATGCGCGAGACATCGCCTAAGCGCACCGTCGCGCCATCCTTTTCGACCTTCAGGATGATGTGCTCAAAATCGGCGACGGTGGTCAGCTGACTTTGCGCAGTGATGGTAACGTTGATCTGCTGGCCGGGGATCGCCGGCTGGGCACCGAGCGAACCGACCGAGACCTGGGTGTTCTGCGCCTGGATGGCTGCGGTGACGTCGCTCGGCGTCAACTGGTATTTCAGCAGCTTGAAGGGGTCGAGCCAGACGCGCATGGCGTATCCTGAGCCGAAGACGTTGATGCTGCCGACGCCTTCCAGGCGCTGGATCTGGTCCTCGATCGAGGTCGACACGATGTTGCCGAGGTCGACCGAATTGCGCTTGCCGTCGGTGGAAACGAGCGAGCCGACGAGAAGAATGCTCGAGGTCGAGCGGGTGACGCTGATCCCGGCATCGATGACGTCGCTCGGAAGCTGCGACTGAACCAGCTGCAGCTTGTTCTGCACCTGTACCTGGGCGATATCAGGGTCGGCACTCGTCCCGAAGGTCAGCTGGATGCTGGCCGAACCCGTCGACGAGGTTGAGGTCATATAGGTGAGATCGTCGAGGCCGGTCATGCCGTCCTCGATAATCGTCGTCACCGATTTCTCGACGGTCTCAGCACTCGCGCCCCGATAGGTGGCATTGATACGGACCGTCGTCGGCGCGATGTCGGGATATTGCGAGATCGACAGGGTGGAGATCGCCAGCAGGCCGGCGAGCATGATGGTGATCGCAATGACCCAGGCGAAAATCGGACGTCGGATGAAAAACTTGGCCATCGGTTGTTCCTGTGCGGCTGAGACGGTGACGTAGGGGCTCGAAGCGATTACTTCGCTGCGGGCTTCTGTGCGTCACCGGCCGCGGGCTGGTCGGCAGCCACGACCACGCCGTTGTCGGTGATCTTCATCGGAACCGGCTTCACCGGCATGCCTGAGGTGATCGATTGCAGGCCACTGACGATCAGCTGATCGCCGTCCTTGATGCCTTCGGTCACGAGCCAGGAATTGTTGGAGGGCGAGCTGTTCTCGAAAGCGCGGGTTTCGACCTTGCCATCGGCGGAAACGAACTGTGCCGTCAGCCGGCCATTGGCATCACGGCTCGTCGCCAGCTGCGGCAGCGCATAACCCGCCTCGGCGCCGAGTTCGACGGTTGCCCGGACATACATACCGGGCAGCACGATACGGTCGGGATTTGGAAAGAGTACGCGGATAATGAAGGTGCCTGTGGTCTCACTGACCACCTGCTTCGACATGTCGAGCTTGCCCTGCTGATTGTATTCCTTGCCGTCTTCGAGGATCAGGTGGAAGACGACATTGGCGGCGCCCTTGATGTCGCCGGCGGCCACCGCATCGCGCAGCTTCAGTAGGTTGGTGCTCGATTCCGTCAGCGAGATATAGATCGGGTCAAGTTGGCGGATCGTCGTCAGCGCCGTCGTCTGATTGGCTGAAACGACGTTGCCGACATTATAGGCCGTCTGGTCGCTGATGCCGTCGAAGGGCGCGATGATTCTGGTGTGGTCGAGATCGATCTGTGCGGCGGACAGCGCTGCCTTTGCCGACTCGACTTCGGCCTTGGCCTGGAGAAGTGTCGTCTTGGCTGTTTCGAATTCGATCTGGGTGGCGCCGCTGCCGACGAGGCGCTGGTAGCGGTCGAGATTGCTTTCAGCGCTCGGCACACTCGCCTCGGCTTTGGAGATTGCTGCCTTCGCCTGCTCGACGGCAGCGATATAGGGCGCATCCTCGATCTGGTAGAGAAGATCGCCCTTCTTGATCTCGCCGCCTTCTTTAAAGGCGATCTCGCGGATGAGACCGCTCACCTGCGGCCGGATATCGGCCGTCTGGAAGGTCTCGGCGCGGCCGGGAAGGATCGTGGTAATCGGGAAACTACCCTTTTTCAGCGTGATCACACCGACGGGCGAGGCCTGCTGGGCCGCGCCGGCACCTGCATTGCCGGCGGGCTTGCTGGCGTCATCGCTGCAGGCTGCGAGCAATGCGCCGAACGCCAGCGCCGAGGAGATGAGGAGGGCACGCCGTATCATTCTGAATTCCCTGTGCGGTGGCAATGGCCGTTCGATCCACGGGCTCGGCTCAGCCGAGCGCAGGCTTATATAAGCGTCAGGACTGGTTCGGCATTCAAATGCCATCATCCGAATTTAACAAAAGCTTTACGAAGTGACGTAAGTCAGCAATCGTCACTTAGCAAGCGTTATTTTGCAGTGCGGCATCGACGAAGCCCACGATGTGCTCGGCGCGGTGTACGAGTGTTTCCTTGTCGTCGCGGGCGATCAGGATAGGGTGCAGCACGCAGGCGAGCACGTCTGCGACGGTGCGTGCCGCGCTCTCGGGATCGCGGCAATGATAACGTCCCTCCGCCATTCCTTCGCGGATGATCTCACCGAGCTTTTCTTCGATACGGGCGCGATAACGGTTGCCGGCCTCGAGTTTGGCTTCGATTGTCGAAAGCACCATTTCGAAGATGTAAGGGTTCTTCTGGATGTCCTGCAGATGGCCTTCCAGCAGGCGAAGGACGAAGCGAAGCAGTTGCTCCTTCGGCGGCAGGTCCTGGTCGAAGGCTGCGAAACGCTCGGTCGCATTGTCGAGATGGCGCCCGGCAATCGCATCGATCAGCGCGACCTTGGAACGGAAATGCTTGAAGACATTGGCCGGCGACATGTGGAGCGCGCCGGCGATGTCGGCAATCGACACCGCGACATAGCCGCGCTCGCGAAACAGCATCTCCGCCATGGAGAGGATGTCTTCTCGCGTTTCCTCGGCCTTGCGTCTCGGCCTTCTTGCCATCCGTCCCCCGCCGGGCGAGCCCGATCCTTCTTTCGGCTGATGTTAGCGCGATTGCACGAAACGCAGCAAGCCGGTGATTAGCCAGCCGCTTTCGCACGCCGCCATCTCAGAGGAAGTAGGGGGCGAGGTTCTTTCGGACACGGGCAAGCGGCGTCTCGCCACTATCGTCGGGCACAAAGCGCTGGCCGGTGATCGCCTCATACGCCTTGATATAGACGGCCGAGGTCTGCTCAATCAGTTCAGCAGGGATTTCAGGGATCTCATCCTTATAGGGATCGCAGCGCTCGGCCACCCAGGCGCGGACGAAATCCTTGTCGAAACTTTCCGGACGTTTTCCGGCGGAGAAGCTTGCCGGATAGCTTTCGGCAAGCCAGTAGCGGCTGCTGTCGGGCGTGTGGATCTCGTCGGCGAGGATGATATTGCCGTCGCCATCGGTGCCGAATTCATATTTGGTGTCGACCAGAATCAGACCGCGTTTCGCGGCCATCTCCTGGCCGCGGGCGAAGAGCGCAAGCGCGTATCGCGATAGGGTCTGCCACTGCTCCTTGGTCAGAAGGCTACGCGTGACGATTTCGTCAGGGGTCAGCGGCTCATCATGGCCGCCATCGAATTCCTTGCTGGTCGGGGTGATGACGGGTTCGGGCAGGATCTGGTTGTCGCGCATGCCGTCGGGCAGGCGCATGCCGTACATCTCGCGCTCACCCTTCTTATAGAGTGTCAGGATCGACGTGCCGGTGGTGCCAGCGAGATAACCGCGCACGACGATTTCGACCGGCAGGATGTCGAGCCGCGTGCCGATGACGACATTCGCATCGGGATAGTCGAGAACGTGGTTCGGGCAGATATCCCTTGTCGCCTCGAACCAGTAGCGCGCCGTCTGCGTGAGCACCTGGCCCTTATAGGGAATGCAGGTGAGAATGCGGTCGAAAGCGCTCAACCGGTCGGTGCTGATGATAATCCGGCGTCCGTCCGGAAGATCATAATTCTCTCGCACCTTGCCGCGATAATAGTTCGGCAGTTCCGGGAAATGGGCTTCGGAGAGGATTCGCACGGCGCTCGACTGTCCTTGTGATTGGGTGAAGGCTTCCTGTCGTTTCATTGCCGGGAAGTCAAGGTGGCGCCCAAGTATCGCATCACAGCCAGAACAGAGCCAGGAGAAACAAAGCGAGGCCGTAACTTGTAACGGCAAGTGGCCAGCCGGCGCGCAGGAAGTCGCTGAAACGGTAGCCGCCAATGCCCATTGCCAACGTATTGTTATGATGGCCGAAGGGCGTCAGGAAATCGAGCGAGGCGCCGGCTGCGACAGCGATCAGATAGGCGTGCGGCGCATGGTTGCCGGCTTTCGCGAATTCCAATGCGATCGGGGCCAGGACGATTGCGACCGTCGCGTTGTTGACGAAGGGCGTCAGCGCCATCGCGAGGAAGAGGATCAGAGCAATGCCGAAGAGCGGATGGGTGATCGGCACGACGAGGCTCAGCCAGCCGGCGATGGTTTCGGCCGCTCCGGTGGTTGCCACCGCCTGACCGATCGGGATCATTGCCGCCAGCATGATAATGATCGGCCAATTGAGATCGGCCATCGCCTGGCGGATGTTCAGATGATTGAGCAGGGCAAGCACTAGCACGACGCCGGCAAAGGAAACATCAGGACGCAAGCCGGCCGCGGAGGCGGCGATGCCGCAGGCAAAGAGCGCGAAGGGCCGCCAGGAGAGCGAAGCGGGTTCGCTCGAAGCAGCCGAAGCGAGCGGCAGGCACTCGCTTTCTTCAAGCGCTTCGGCGATCGCTATGCGCGGCCCCTCTAACGTCAGTATATCGCCAATCGACAGCTGCAGGTCGAGGAATCGGCCCTCTATGCGCGGCGCGCGCATGGAAAGAGCGGTGACTGCGACGCCGCGACTGTGAAAGATTTCGAGCGAACGGATCCGCGATCCGACCAGCGTGCTTTCCGGCATGACGACGGCTTCGACACGGGTAAAATCCGGCTGCAGGCCGTGCGGATGGGCATCAGCCATCAGCGCCTGCGCGGCGGCAAGGCCGACAAAGACCGTATCGCCGCCTTCGGCAAGCAGCACGTCGCCGGCTTCGATCACCGATTGGTCG
Organism: Rhizobium sp. NZLR1b; assembly: GCF_019685155.1. NCBI lineage: Bacteria > Pseudomonadati > Pseudomonadota > Alphaproteobacteria > Hyphomicrobiales > Rhizobiaceae > Rhizobium > Rhizobium sp. NZLR1b. The sequence goes on along the minus strand of NZ_JABDWC010000010.1, from coordinate 3,667 downwards.
AGCGGTCCGAAGACGAAATTGTCGCCACGGATCAGCGCATGCGGCTTGATGCCGAAACGCGGGGGGCAATCGGAAAGCCGCACGCCGATCAGCGGCGAAACATCGGGGATGCGACGCTCGACGACGATACGGCGCGTGGCCGGAAAGGTCGTCGCCGGCGCCTCGTCGAGATATGGAAACAGCCGTTGCACGCGAAAGGCGATGATAAAAATGCCGGCGATTGCGACCGGCAGGCCAACATAGGCGAAATCGAAAAAGCGAAAGCTCACGCCGGTCGCTTTAGTGAGCGCATCGCTGACGAGCAGGTTGGCCGGCGTGCCGATCAGCGAAACGAGACCGCCGAGCAGGGCTGCGAATGAGACCGGCATGACGAGCTGGCGGCGGGGGATGGCCAGAGCCGTGCCGAGCCGCAGCGCCACCGGCAGGGTGATCGCAAAGGCACCGATATTGTTCATAAAGATGGAGATGACGCCGGTAAGAGAAGAAATGCCTGATATGACCTGGAAACCCGAGGGGCCCGCGGCCGCGAAACGGGCAGCAAGACCGTCGAAGAGCCTGGCGCGCGCCAGCACCTGGACGATCAGCAGGATCTCGACGACGGTGACGACGACGGGGCTGGCGAAGCCCGTGAAGATCTGATCGGCGGGATAAAGGCCGAGTGCATGGCCGGCAAGCAGACCGGCGATCGAGACCACCTCGATGCGGAAGCGATCGAGTGAGAAGAGAACGAGCATCGCCAGCAGAAGGATCAGCAGGGATGCTTGCTCGAACGTCATGCATGGATCCGGTGTTTCATCGACGAGGCGGACTGTAATCGTTCCTCATGCGCTGTACAGAGGTGCCTTCAGGCAAAGATTGGACAATTCCCATATCTCGCATCAAGCTGGCGAAGCCTGCCACCGGCCCGCTGCGTTCCGCTCCAGAATGGGCGTTGCGAAAACGCCGACGGTGCGCGCGATCCATTGCGGTGCGACGGCCGCAAGGCTCTCGCGCCAGCGCTCCGATTGCAGCATCGCCGCACCGATGGCGGCGGGTTCGATGCCGCAGGCCGTCAGCAGGTGAAGACCGGCGGCGATCGAGGCGCCGCTGGAAATGACGTCATCAATCAGAGCGACGCGCCGTCCGGTCAGCAGCGGCAGCATTCGCGGATCGATATAGAGCCGTTTCTGTTGCGTCGGCGTGGTGATCGAGGACAAGGCAACGGAGAGCTCGTCGCGGTACCAGAATTTGCGTGAGGTACCGAGCGGAACGTACCTGCTATGACCGAGCTTCTGGGCCACGGCGGCGGCAAGCGTCAGGCCAAGCGTCGGCAGGCCGGCGACAACATCGATGCGCATGGGCCTGATCTTTTCGACGAGGCTTTCGGCGAGCGCATCGAGCACGGCGAAGCTCGCCTGGTTGACGATCAGCGAGGCGAGGGCGTGATCGCCATCTGCCAGTATGCGGATCGGCAGGCGAAGTTGGCGGCCATCCTCCAGCGCGGCGACATAAAAGGAGGTGAATTCCTGGTCGTCGGGAAAGGTGCCGGGAAGATGAATCTCCTGCCAGAAATCATGCGGCGCCATCGCCATCACATCGGTCAATTGCGTCTCGACCTTTCCACACCGGTTCTACGACGCAGCACCTGCAGTTCCGCCTCGCTCAGCGGACGCACGGCGCCTTTCGCCAGTTCGCCGAGTTCGAGCCCGCCGATTGCGACGCGCACCAGGCGCAGGCATTCGGTTCCGAGTGCCTCCAGCATGCGGCGGATCTGGCGATTGCGGCCCTCGTCGAGCTCGACCTCGATCCATGAATTCCTGTCACCCTGGCGCAAGCGCCGCGCGGCGGTCGCCGTCAGCAATTCGCCGTTGTCGCGGATGCCCGATGTCATGGCGGCGATACCCTCATCGTCCATGACGCCGCCGATCTGGACATGGTAGGTCTTCGTGACATGGGTGATCGGATCGAGCAGGATCTGGGCGAATTCGGTGTCGTTGGTGAACAGCAGCAGCCCCTCGCTTGCCTTGTCGAGCCGGCCGACGGGGGAGAGATGCGGGATGTCAAAATCCCGGAGGCAATCATAGACCGTCGGCCTGCCTTCGGGATCATGGCGGGTCGTGACGAGACCGCGGGGCTTGTTGAGCATCAGATAGATTTTCGCCTCTGCAGCGACAACGAGCCCGTCGACGCTGATCCGCGCAGTTGCAAGATCAACCCATGCGGCGATATCGGTGATGGTGCGGCCGTCGACGGCGACGCGGTTTTCGGCAATCAGCCGTTCGGCCTGCGTTCGGGAGCAATAACCGAGCTTGGAGAGGGCGCGGGGAAGAGTGACCCGTTTACCTGCAGCGCTATCGGCGGGCTTTGTCCGCTCACGCGTCTTATGCGGTGGGCGCCGCTCCCTCATCTGACGTCCTTGTCTTTCCTCGTGCCCTCTCTTGGCATGAACGGCGCACGGATACCAGCGACGCAAAGAAAAACGGAGGGAATGAAATGCCGCAAAAGGCCTCAGCGCTTAAGGGCAAAGCGCCGTGGGGGGCTTGCTGGGATCTGACCGCCTCAGCGGCAGACCATGAAGCCGGCCAGTTCCTTGCGGCTGACGACGATGCCGGCGGCGGCCTTGACCGGGTCCGGATGTGTGTATGACAGGCTTGGCATTTCCGGCAGGTCGAGTGCCTGGCGCATATTCATGATGCCGACGGCGTGACGACCATTGGCGCCGTCGACGCTGACTTCGATGATGCAGTTGGCCCTCTTGTTTTCCATGGTAGTCCTCCCTTCGTTTTTTATGTTCCCATAGCTGGCATTAAAAATTGGTTTTTGTAAGACATAAGCGTTTACGCACCCGACCGAAAGACAGATCGGCGGGTGCGTAAAGAACCGGTTGATGCGTGGATGTGGCGACTTAGCGCCACCATTGCCGAGGTTGCGGCTGTTGACTGCCGGACAGCAGATATCCGGCGAGGAATCCGATGGCGCCTGCAAGCGCCAGCGCGGTGGTCGTTGCGGCCGGATGCTCGCGGGCGGCGTCGGCGGCAGCGACGCCTTCAGCCTTGATTTGTGCGACGGCGTTCTTTGCCCGGGGCAGGGCTTCTTCATAAGCCTTGCCGGCGCGGCCGCGCACTTCGTAATAGGCTTCGGCGCCTTGAGCGGAAATCATCTTCTGCAGGCGCGAGACTTCCTGTTGGAGTGCGGCGATGTCCTTGCTGACAGATGCTCTGATATCATCGGTGTTGGCAGCCATGTCGGTCTCCTTCCTTCAATGGGAGAGAAAACACCTCAGACGGAGATAGGTTCCGAAATGCCCGCCGTTGATTTGTGACGGAAATTTAAAGCTCGCCAATTGAGGGCGTTTGATCCTTCATTAACTATAAATTCGCGCAAGCCACTGTTTTTCGTTATCTTTCCCCAGTTGAAAGCGACTTTCCGACGGATTTTTGACCAGACGATAAACAAATTTTCAGGAATCCGCCCCGCGACAGCCCCTTGTGGATAATGTCCACCGACAAAAATGCCAGCCGAATCAGCCTGTTACAAAATTGTCAAAAAACTTTCGGCATGGCTGTTGACTGTTTGGGAGGGTTAGTTCTATAAGCCCACTCACTGAACGAGGGCGGCGGCGCTGCTGGCGACGAAGTCTTTCGTTCTAAAGAAACTCAAGCGGATTGGCGATTGCTGGTTTGTGTTC